>JAFUSQ010000079.1 GCA_017467605.1 bacterium
CCGACGTTACGTCCTACTGAAGGTGAAGTAAGACCTGTCGAAGGTGAAGTACGTCCGGACGAAGGGGATGTTAGAGCTGAGCAAGGTGAGGTTGCATCAACAAGACCTGATGCTGAGAATAGAGGCGATACCAGACCAAGCGGACATGCCGGAGATGAAGCAAGAATTTCTTCTTCAAATGATTCCAGATTTGATGAATTTAATTTCACAAGAGAAGATATAAGTTTTGTAAAAGATGAAAATCTTGACGCCGTAGTTGAACTTTTGCACTGGGCTAAAGAAAATGATTATATTGAAATTTATGATAAAAGTGAACTTATCATTTATGAAACATTTTTAAATGGAGTTAACAGCGGTAATTTAGAAAATATAAAAACAATTTTAAGCTATTCCGGTAAAGATTTTGATTATGCATTAATAAGTTTTTGTAGTTACCCGCACAATATATCAGATCCTGATTATGTAAAATTCCTCAAAAATATTTTGGATGTGCCGGAAAATGCATCTATTATTGAAAATAGTAATCTTTATACGTATTTAAATGATCAATTAGAAAATATTGCATCACACAAAAACGGATTTAAAATTGCAAATGATATTCTACAAAGAAATCCTAAAAAATTACTTTATGCTTTAGATTTTATTAAGGATCGATTAGCTGAATCAGAGCGACAACTTAGAGATTTGACAGAATGTGACCCTAACGTAATAAGCAATATAGAAAAATTTATAGAATTATTCCCTGATAAAGGTGTTGCACAGGATATTGTTAATAATTGTTTTACTAACCCTGAAATTAAAGCAAAATTACTTGAAAATCCTAAATTATTGAAAGATTTTTATATAGCAATAAGAGATGTTTATCGTAACAGCAATCAATCAGGAGAAGAAATTGATACCTATTCAATTTGCCAATTAATTGAAAAAATAGCGAAACCTTGTGATGGCAAATTAACAGAACTTCACCTACAAGCTTACAAACTAATGACCGGTAAAAAATATAATGTTACAGAAGCTCGAATGGGTTATATTTTCAGCTACTTAAATGATAAAAATTACCCACTATTTAAAAAACTCGTTGACATTGATAGAAGTAGAGAATTCCATGAAAATTTATACCTAGACACTATTTTAGACAATTGCAAAAGCGAAGATATTTGTAATATAGCTTTGTCAGTTATAGATCAGTTAATTAAAGAAAGAAAAACATACAATCTTCTGGGTGTATTAAATGATGTTGTATCGAATTGTCAAGAAAATTCATCGATATTAAAAGTTCTTCAAGAACATGGCTTTGATTTTGCCAATCAACATGAATTATTAGACGAAATAAATACTATTATAAATGGTGCCCATAGCACTTCTCCGGCATTAAATCCAAAGCAAATAGACTTTTTCTTTGAATTATACAAAATACATCCAAATCTTACGAATGAAGCCAGATTACATAAATTAATTTTGGAATTAGACCCTAAAAATTATGAAAAAGTTTTACAATATGCTAAAAAATTTCAAAAAGTTTACACAATACTAATTATAAAACTTGCCACAGATTTTCCGGAAAACGAATTATTAACGTTTTTTGCCAGTGATTCATATATGCACGAATTGAAACAAAATTCTGCGGGCAAGTATCAACAAGAAGTTATTGATATGTTTGATTTTGGTAAAGAATCTGACACAAGCTTTATGATTTCAATACTAAATTCAAATATGACAAAAGAAGACTTTTTGAACGCAGTGAAGAAAATGTCAAAATCTACTTTTAAACTGGCATATGATAGACCAAATCAATATTTAAGCGGTATCAAATTAGAATATTCAACTCCTGTTGATGGGAAATTACCAACTTTACCTGCTGATGAATTAGCAAGAGAAAGATCTGCTATTAAAGCATTTTTCAAAGAAAATTTTGTAACATTAGCAAGGATTTTAAAATACGTCGATACAGATACTGTCAGTCATATGATGGACAAAAGAACTGATTTATTTGAAAAACAAATAGAAGAATTAAATCAATTGACTGATGATAATTTCCAATTGTTATCAAGACTTTTGGGCTGTAAATCGGAACCTAGCGGTAAACCACTCTCGCCAAAAGAAAAAATTCAACTTTGCCAGGTTATGGAAATATACCAAAATGCAGGAATTGACATATCAGAATTATCAAAAGCGGCTAGTGAAGGTAAACTTGATTTAAATAGAGCAAAACAAGTCATTCAAGATAAAATATTAGAACGAGCAGGAGTAGATCCTAATGACAGATCACATATAAAAAATGACAAAAAATTCAATGAAGAATTTTCTTATTTAGCATTGGTAGATTTTTCAAAAGAAGCAGAAGAAGCTATTGAAAGAGAATTAGTACCACAATTTACTCAAAGAATTGAACAGTGGCGTAAAAGTGAACAAGCCAGACAAAAATATATTGATGAAATAAATGAACAAATTAATGATCCGTTATTTGCTCAGGCAATTACTCCTGAAGCAAGAACAAATATGGAAGAAATCATCGATATGATTAAAAATATCGAGAAATACTCCGATGAAGAAATTCTTAATAGAATGGTCGAATCTGTTCGTATGATAGTAACCCAGTTTACTAAAACTGAAGAGTTGTATACGGTCATAAGAGAATCCGTAAGAGGTGATTTCCATGAATTTATTACCGACGAATCAAACAAATATGGAAGAACAAATGCTCAAACCCGTCAAGCATTTGAACGTAACGGTTTGGATTATGAAAAATGGCTGAATCCGGAAATTGAAGACTTACAACTCGAAGTTGCCGGTAAAAAAATGTCTATCAGAATGTGGGAAAGAAACCCGCAAGAAGATCTATTTATGGGCAATAAAACAACCTGTTGTACAGCAATCGGTACAGGTCCCAATGCCGGTGCTACTCCAGTTTATCTGTTAAATACATCTTATAATGTTGTTGAATTGTTTGATGCTGACGGTAATGTCGTTGGTATGTCACGTGTATTTATGGGAATGGTAAATGGCAAGCCGGCATTAATGATGGATAATATCGAACTTAACAAAACTTTTGTTAAGGGTATGGGAAAAACTGGAAAGACAGCGATTAGAGATGCGTTCTTTGAATATATGAATCAATATGCTGCACAAGTTACCGGAGATCCTGAAGCTCAAGTTTATTTCTATGGAGGAGATGTCCATGTTCCTACTTCCGACTTAGAACATGTAGATGCCAAAACAGGATTCATAGGTGAGTTATCACAAGATAGAGTCTATGTTAATGCGGCTCAGTGCAGCTGGGTTGACCCGAAAAGATTGGAAGACATAGGCGAAATAGACTGGATTATTGTTCCAAGAAAAAAAGCTGAACCAAAACCGGATGCTGAAGTTAAAGAATCAGGTGTTACTGGTAAAAATTCAGACTACTCTTTAGATGATTCATTAAGAGATAAACCTGAAACAAAACCACCTGTGCAGGCACATCAAGAACCTTCCATAACTATTTATGGCGAAGATTTGGATAAAGTTTATAATTTGCATGTTGCCGAAGGTAGCAAATATACAATATCAGATATTCGACAATTTATAGCTGATAACGTAAAAACACAAGAACAATTAGATTTGTTTAAATTTTTAACACAATGGGAATGTAAAAATCCAACCGATGATGTTTATAGGATCATGTCGAAAGCAATTGAATCAGATGAAGTTTGTACGGCTTACCTTGCACTTGCTAAGCAATATCCGTATGCTCCGGATGCTAATATGGCTTTAAAGCTTGTATCTCTAGGAATGTCATTTGAACAAGCCCAAAAAATTGTTGATATTAAGCAACAAATTGTTAAAGAAGTTCGTCCTTTTGGAAATGATAACTATCCTAGAGATTATGACGCCTGGTGCCAAGACGTTATAGAAAAATATGCAAATTCTCCAGAACATATTGAGTGTCTTGAAACGTTACTTAAAGTTAAAGATATAAATTTTGAAAGCATTGAAACTTTTCTAAAAAATCCAGATATTAGCGGCTTAAACGAAATTGCGAAAAAATGTATTGAAAATGATATTCCAATGGACAAATATCTTGCGGATTTTGCCTCAAAAAGCGATAATCATAAAACGTTCCTAATGTTGATGTTAGATAACAAAGATTTTATTAAAACATTATCAGAAACGAACGAAAACACTTTTGCCGATGCTTTGTGGCTTTTCAGTGAATCGAACGGTAATTCTACAAATATGGGAAGATTTATGGTCGCTGTTCAATGTGTACAAGAATTTTATAATGGTGCAAATCGCCTTGAACTAGATCCTATGCCTAGTATAAGAAATCTTGTAGATAACATTGAAAATGTAGACATCTATAGGCTGAAACAATGGGTTGAACTTTGCAATGAATCTACAACAAAACAAGGAATAAGTGATACAAGATATAGCTGCAACGATTCACAAGCTTTTGAGTTAAATATCAAGAATTTTGAACTTGTTAAAGACTTGCCTGAATCTGTACAGAATTTAATTTTACTCATCTATAGAAATGAAGACACACACGCACTATTTGATGTAATAGATTTCGTCACAGATAAAGATTTAACAAGTTTGCTCATATTATCAAGGATTCAACAAAAAATTCCAATGAATCTTGGTTTATGTGAATATGTACTAAGGCACATAGATACAAGCATTGAAATTTCTGATGAAAGAATTAACCTGATTGCAAAAAAATATGAAGGATGTGATTTTGAAAATAATGATATATGTAAAAGGATATTAGTACATATGTTCAAAGCAACTGATGAACAATTCGCACAATATTCAAAATGGTTTGATTACGCCAAAATATTTACATCCCCAACTCTGGAATATGCAATGAATATACAAGATATTTTTTATACGGCAACCAATTTTATTAGAACAGGTATACCTACCTCCGAAAATGATTATCTTGTTCAATTTGAAACTCTAATGAATAACAAAGAAATTTTGGATGCTTTAAGAAATCATGAAATCCTTATAGATAGATTTGGTCTTATGAGGTATGAAGCACTACCGGAAAGTGAAATTTTAAGACCGGAAGATTGCGGCGATGATTTCACAAAACAACATGAATATAAATGGCAACAAAAATACCAGAGTACTCCCGAAGTATATGAAAATATGGAATTAAGCACAATTATGGAAGGGTTATTCACTCCGGAAACAAAAAATGATTATTCTTCGTTTATAATTACAGACGACGGCTCTACTGTTGTAGTAGACCCACGCAGGACTCTCCCTATTGATATACTAAATAAATATTCGAAAGCTGAAATTAATAGAGCATTTGATACCATCTCCGCAATGAAAACGCGTATGAAAAATTCACCTGAACTCTATTTTAATGGTGATACTCCTACAGAATACGTTAATTATTACGTAAATATATTCTTTGAAAAAAGTAAATCAGGTTTATTAAAACTCGCTCTAACCATGGATAAGGAAGCAATTGACCTGCTTATGAGAAAACGATTTGAAGATTTTGATGAATATTTAACAATAATTAATGATTTTTCTCCTATTCAAATTGAATTACTCCAAGATCTTTCTAAATGTTGTACTTTAGACGGAAAACCGCTGATGCCTACCCAAAAAGTTGACTTTATAGATTTGATTCAAGCATATCAAGACAACCATATGGATTTATCAAAAATCTATAATATGGCAAAATCCGGCAAAGTAGATATTGGTGAACTTCAAAAGGATTTGTTCTATAACATAATGAGAAATTCCGGTCTTAGTAAAGAAGAAATAGCCTCAATTCCTCCGGAAATTATGATGGGCTGGGATTTTAAATACATGCATCTTCTCTCAAAAGAAATTAATACCGAAGGCGATTTAGCATTTTCACATCTTTTGCATGCGGCAAATTTAGGTGATTTTGACAGTTTCATTCACAATGAGAATAATGTTTACGGTCAATCAAATGCCCGAACAAGAGAGATGTATAGTGAACTTGGTATGAATTATGAAAAATGGTTAAAACCGTCAAAAGAAAATGAAATTCATTTCCAATCAAAAGATGCAAATTTAGATCATCTCAGTAAGATTGCTTCAGATCTTACAGCGGACATTGAAACATTACGTTCGACTCCTGTTAAAGGGTATTTTGATAAATTATTCTCCAAATATATTAAAGACGGACAATTTGTTATTCCAACAGAAATTCTTTCTAACAAAACTAAGCTAAAGGAATTTACCGACAGTATTATATCACAGCTTGATGCAGTTTGGAAACGAGCAAAGAGTAACTTAGACAATCCTCAACGTGCAAATCAGGCAAGAGGAACATTGACGGTACTTGATCACTTAAGACAAAGAGTTGAAGATATAGCTCAAGTTAGGGATACAAAAACATCCAGATCTTACGATTTGACAATAAGAATGTGGGAAAGAAATCCGCAAAAAGATATTTTCCAAGGGAACTATTCAACTTGTTGTATTGGTATGGGAAGGGGTAATGGCAGTGCAATGCCTCACTATATAATGAACACTTCCTTTAATATGATAGAACTTGTCGATAATGCAACAGGGAAAACGCTAGGAAATGCTCTTTGTTATTTTGTAAAAGGAGCAGACGGAAAACCTATGTTTATTATAGATAATATCGAAATTGCAAATTCATCCACTCCATCAATTGAAGTTGGTATTCAAATTCGTGATGCCATAACTCAATATGCTTCCAATGTTGCAAAAGAAGTTACCGGAAGTGATGATGTACCTATATATATGAGTGCTTGTTATAATGATGTTCCAATAACCGATCTGCAAGCTCATTCAGAAACAGTAAGCTTCTGGGGAGAAATGGATTGCGATGAGATATATTTTGATTTATTTGGGCAAGAAGGATGTTGGATTGATAGAAGCGATTTGACAAGTGAAGTTCATTTGCTAAGGCTAAAGTAATATAGGCTTGCCAAATAATATCAAAACCTTATATTTCTGACCGTTTTTGCGGTAATTCTTGATTGAAAATATCCATTGCCAAAAATTGTTTACACGATTAGCTTTTAAAATAAATTTTCTATAATCTTTTTTAGTTAATAATTCCGAACATAATTTTTCGTATGTCTTAATCTGATCTTGCGGAATCCTTTCGTATCTTGCAGCCATCAATGAAATTTGCCAATTATCAAATTCCCAGCAAAGATCTCGTTCTAAGTTTTTATTTTTAATAATTTTTTGTACTAATTTTATATTATCGAAAATACAAAAATTATCGTTTGAGACAACTTCCACTGCTGAATTTTTACGCATTCTGTAGTTGTAAAAATATTTATCAGCAAAATATATTCTTTCTGCACTTAAAATCATATTTATCGAAAATACGTGATCTTCAGCAATTGTATTAGGTGCAAATTTTATATCGTATTTTTTAATAAAATCTAATTTAACAATGTAAGTCCATACGTGCATATCACATGTTGTTAAAAACTTTTTTCCCAAATCTTTCCAACAAAAATAGTTTTTCCCTTCCAGATTATAATTGCATTTTGCAAGCAATTTTTTTACAAAATCTACTTTTTTAAATTCACCTGTAGCCTCGTTGTAATCTGAAAAATTAAACTGTGCTACATCCGCGTTGTTATTTTTGCAAAAATTATACAGATATTCTAAGGATTCTTTTTCAACCCAATCATCAGGATCTACAAACATTACATATTCGCCATTTGCAACTTCTAAACCTTTATTTCTTGCAATTCCCTGTCCCTGATTTTCTTGATTAATTATTACAAAACGTTCATCTGTTGCAGCATAATGCTCTAAGATTTGAGCCGAATTATCGTCAGAACCGTCATTAATACATATTATTTCAATATCCTGCAATGACTGACCGACAATGCTGTCAAGACAATATTCAAGATATTCTTCCATATTATAAACAGGAATTATTATAGATATTTTCGTCATTATTTTTTATCTTTATGCAGATTAATATTAACATAAATTAAACATATTTTAAAAGTTTATTTTTTGTAAAAATTCATTAAAAAAAAATATTAAACTAGCAATAATTATTATTTAATAGTTTTATAGTAAACAGTAGGAGATTCTTTAAATGAATGGTATTCGCATATCACCCGTAGAAAATAGTGTAAATTTTGGTGAAAAAATTGTAAGTACACCAAATGATAAGAAGGGGAAAAATGGCATTTCCACTCCAGTAAAGGTTTTATCTGGTTTAGTTGGTCTTGCAGCTATTACTACAGGGGTTCTTATGGCTCGCCGTTCTATAAATTTAAAAAATGCACAAAAGCTAATAAGAGAAATGGCAGAGAAAGTTAATGCACTGCCTGCTCAAAAATCAGAAAATGCCGGTAGAACTGTAGAAGAAACAATAGCAAACATTTTGGGAAAAGATTCCAGGATAAGCCCTCATACTTATGATGTTTCACAAGAATACCACACAATGCATGTACTTCGTAATTATGGAGGTTACAGAGATGGTATTCTTACAAGGAATGGCGTCATAAGTACTGAAACTTTTATTGGTTCTGTGCCTGTATCAGAACAAGACATAATATGCGATGCCTCAGGTAATTTTGGCAGAAGAATTAAAAATAAAGTTGTATCATTTAATCTTCCAGATCCTGCACGACCGGAAGACACCAGTATGGTTTTAACTCTTATATCGCCAAATAGTCAATACACACCGGCACAAAAAGATTTACTAAAAATAATTGAAAATAAAGGTAAAATTGATGTGTCAATTTGGGATAAAATATTCAAATTTAAAAATGCTAATGATGAAAATGGAAGAATTATTCTGGAAAATGTCGGGAAATATGAGAATTTAGACTACGATTTAATTTTATCGGTAATCCAATCTTTAGCTAAAACTCTGTAATTTAAGCATATAAAAATCAAATCAAACAGATACGTGGTGAACTTTAGATTTTTTGATGAGGTTGGGCAAGTATGCTGTAAAAGGACACTCAGTTTGAGACAACCGGACAGACAGTTTGAGATTTTCGGCAACGTTCTTTTCAAAAATAAGAAAATAATGTCAAATTAGTCGGGGAAATTTCCCCGACTTTTTCGCTGATTAATTTTAATTAAAAAAGTGCCTGTAAAAGAGCAACCCAAATGCGAGTTTGTAGCAGACCAAGTGCGAATTTTTCCACACTTGAGCTTTTAGAATCTAAAAAATCTCTGCATTAGTACATCAATAAAAAATAACATTTTTTATAAATAGATATAGAAATTACTTGCCAAAATTTTCAAGATAAAGTTGTTGAATTTTAGTATCAGTTATATCAAATCCACGCATTATATCTTCAAATGTTAATTCAGGGAATACAGCACTAAACTTTGCAACAGCTTCCACTTTTAGTTCATCTATTTCATTTTCTGACAGACCATCTATATTGTAGAAAACATTATGCAATAGCGTTTCACCACGCAAAAATCTTACTTCAATAATTTGCTCGCCATCTTCTTCAAATCTATTATATTTTATATTGATTTTTATATCTGTCATGAATATTGTTTCCTTACTCATTTATACCATAAAAGTTAAGTAGATGTTAAATAAAAACGTGCCATCATAAAATGTGTAGACACGCTTATTTTGGAATTAAGAACAGCAATTATTTGACTATTTCATGCAAACTCTTAATATATCTGCTTTGGACAGGTCATAAATCCCTGTTTATTCGGAACGTCTTTATTAGTAAAACCAACCTTTATTTTATTACGACCGAACCGTTCCTCAATTCTATCGATTGCCTTACCAAGTCGTTCGCTTTTTTCTTTCTTAACCTGATCCTCAAAGAGATTAAGTTGTTCATTTGCAGTTATATTAAAATCGTCCAAAATAATTCCAACGCTCCTATAAAGAATACTTGCTGAATACATCATTCCTAAAAGTTCAAAGGCTGTTTTAGAAATGTTCAATTCAAAGTCAGTCGGGTTTTCGAGTTTAGCTTCCAAAAAACCACATTTGAAATCTTTTGTTTTTACAATAACCCCAATCGTATTGCATTTACACCCTGCCTGACGAAGTCTCCGGCATGCAGAGTGAATATGAACTTGCAGTTCATTCTTAATATAATCAAAGTCTGATGTAAATTCAGGAAACGACTGTGTGTCGCAGATAGATTTTGGAGGCGGCGGATTATTTACGATTGGAATTATAGAATGACCTAATAATTCATATTTTGTAGTTAAACCATTCTTGCCAAAGTTTCTCTTCATCCACTCGTCATCTTTGCTTACGAATTCGCTTGCAGTTCTTATACCGAACCTTTGAAGTCTTAAAGTTAATCTTCCACCAATTCCCCATACCTCTGATGCATCTACATCTTGCAGGTATTTTTTAGATTTTGATTTACCTAACAAAATAATCCTGTCTTTTGTTGTTTTAGCTCTATCAGATGCAAGTTTTGCAAGAGTTTTTGAACGGCTTATTCCAATACTAACCGGCATACCAACTTCATTCCAAATTCTGTCCTGAATGTATTTTGCCATCGTATAGTAATTTTTATTATAAACTTTGACCAGTCCAGTTACATCAACGAAAGCCTCGTCAATAGAATAAATCTCTACATTCGGACTTAAATCTTTTAGAATATACATTATTTGTTTTGATATTGCTAAATAATTGTGGTGGTTTGCGACCATATAAACACAATTCGGGTGTTCTTCTACAGCTTTAAATAAGGGATCGCCCATTTTAATCCCCATTGCTTTTGCCTCTTTGGAACGAGCAATAACACAACCTCTCTCGCTTGATACAACGCAGAGAGGTTTGCAGTTTAGTTCAGGATTTAACTTTCTCTCGCAACTACAAAAGAAACTGTCGCAGTCTATGAGAGCAATATATTTACTCATAAGAATATCTCACCGATTTTGTTCGCCAGTCGTAAATCTTTTTCAATAAAGAAACTTCTAATAAAAGTCCTCGTTTATATTTTCGGATGTGCCATTGAAGATAACCAAGAGCAGAGTCAATGCTTGCAGTTTTGAATTTAACAATTCGCTCACAGTTTTTCATTTGTATGAGTTGATAAAGGGCATCAACTTTTTGTCCTTGGGCATCAAACATATATTTCCTTTCTTGAGATAGTTGAATAGTTTGCATTAATTTTTCAATTGTTGTAAACTATTTTATAATAATAGTTTACAAATTTATTTTTTAATGTCAAGAGGAAGATTATGCCAAGATACTCAAACTCAAATAACACAGCCATTTCGCTTAAATATTGTTATGAGGAATTACTAAAATTAAATCCTAAAATGACAAAAACCGAGTTTGCAGTTCTTATCGGTGCAACAAGACAGAATATATGCCAAAGATTAAGCAGAGATAGTAAACTAAACAGAAAAGAACGCATACACTTAAAGGAACAACTTGAAGAAAGAGGAATATCAACAAAGTTTATCAGTTTTGCAGTTGTTAATGACTCAATCGTTCAAGTTCCTGTAAGAAGTAATGTTGAATTAAGTTGCGGCACAGGAACTAATGCCAATGCGGATTTTGTTTCGGATACAATCGGACTTGATATTAATTTTATAAGAAATTTTGGTGGGAATCCTAAAACAGTATCTGTTGTGTTTGCACGAGGTGATAGTATGGCAGATAAGATTGAATCCGGGGATGCTTTAATTGTTGATGAATCTAAAAACTACATAAACAACGGTAAAGTTTATGCCTTTGTTTATGATTCTGAATTATTTTGTAAACAATTAAAGAAAACAGCTGACGGCATAACAGCGATTTCATTCAATAAAGATTATAAACCATTTGAAATAGATAAAACAAAACAATTTGCAGTTGTTGGACAAGTTATAAGTGCAATGAAAAGGATATAAAAAAGCTGATAGCCGTTTGACTATCAGCTTTTTATTGGAATTAAGAATAGTAATTATTTTACTAATTCTTTGAATTTTTTGCCTGCTGAAAATGCAGGAACTTTTTTAGCGGCAATTTTAATTTCTTTGCCTGTTTGTGGGTTTCTTCCTGTACGAGCTGCTCTTTGTCTGCGTTCGAAAGTTCCGAAACCTACCAATGTAACTTTTTCACCTTTTTTAACTGTTTTTTCAATAGTTTCTAATGTTGCAGTTAAAACATCAGCGGCATCTTTTTTTGTAACCTTTGCTGATTTTGCAATTTCTGCTACTAATTCTTCTTTGTTCATAATGTCCCCTTTCTTAACTAAACATGTTTAATTATATTGATTTATCCAAAATATGCAATATATTAAGTCATTTAATCAGATAGCAAATTTGCAGTTGTAAAATTTTATTACAAGAGTAGCAAATTTATTTTTTCTCGTGTTATTATAAAATCAAGAAAAACAAAGGACATAAATGGACAGATATTACTCAAAACGATTTAGACGATTTATTTAGTGTTGATTGGCGAAATTGCCGACCAACACAATTTGAGTTTTTGTTATTACTATCAGTACATTTATGAAAGGAGCATTATTATGCTAATCAATTCTATTGGGTGCATTAATTCTATGTGCCAAAACAACAACACTATTTCTAATTACAAATCAAAACCTATGACAAACAACAAAGTGTCATTCGGTCGTAGCATTAGTTATTATACGGCTTTAATGGATGCAGAACATTCCAAAGGGTGTATAGAAAGCAGTAAAGCGGCATTAAAATATTTATCTGAAAAAATCTTGCCAAAACGCAGAGTACCCAAAGACGGAGTTTGGGGTGTTGTCGGTTCTAAATTAAATAATATGATTACAAGCGGTGAAATTAATCCCGAAAAGCTAACCGATTATAAAATACGAAAGGTGCATATAGAAGTACCTTATGAGGGTAAAAATTATTCACATCTTGAAAGGGTATTACGCAGAACATTCACGCAAGATAACGGACAAATCAAATATTATCAAGACCTATACCCTAACGGCAAATTAGAAACCACTATTGTAAAAAGGAATCCGACAGGCGAATTAATATCTGATAACAGTTGGATTGAAATGGCAGGGTAGGGGTAATTTGAAAAATAGGAAGTGATTTTTCACTTCCTGTTTTTTAGATAGCAAATTTTATTTTTACGGGTTTTATAATATGATATAGCATGCGAATGGCAATTTTATGCCATAATTAGTAGGGATATAGAATGAATGTAAGAAAACCGATTATCACAAGTTTAATAAGTTTAGCGACACTTGCACCTTGCAAAGCTCAAAAAGCAGTACAACTTGTATCAGAAACAGGGATTACAGGGGTTGTAAATAAGGAAGCATCATTTTATGGTGGTATGAATTTCCAATTACCAAGAGGTCGAAACTTTACTGACTTATATGCCGGTGTGAATGTTCAACCTGATAAAAAGACATCTTTTGTCGGTCTTGCTATAAATAATTTTTCTTGGACTAAAAATATAAGCAGTTGGGTAAGAGAAACATTTGTGGCATCTAAAAGAGGTGCAAATTCTCAACTTGAAATCGCACCTATCAGAGCCAATGCTGATGTCGGAAAATTTAATTTTTCATTGAGTCCTTCTTATACAATGTATAACGATTTTAAAGAAGGAACAACAACACAGGGAATTAATACAATATTCCAAACGACTTATTCAATGACTCCAAGAGATATAATTTTTGCAGAGGCAAAATACACATCCGAGCCGTCAAAGAATTTGTTTAATACACATTTTGGTAAACTAAAAGATAATATTTCGTATATGGTTTCGTATATGAGGAAATTTTAAGGGGTAAACATGTCAATAAAAATACAACAAATTGAAGTACAGGGGAATAATACAAAATATTCTGTTAATTATAATAATCAGCAAAATAGAACTTTCATTGTGCCAAATGATAAAAAAGATGAATTTGTATCAAAATACCCTAAAGCTCACGCAATAAATCAAGCAATTACATCAGGAAGTTTGATTTTAGTATGTGGCTTTTCTGCAATTGGCGGAAGTAAATTAGTATCTAAAATTTCAAAAGCACCTTCTAAATTAGCAAAATTCGGAACGGGTGTAGCGGCAGCATGTGCATTTGGTTTTGCATATTTAGCCGGAGCAACATTAGTTTTAAATAAATTTGATAAAAAATTATTGGATAAATACAACGCAAAAGAAATTACAGAAAGTAAATAAAAATGCAAATTCAAAGAGTACAAAATAATAATTATAATCCGCAATTCAAAGGTTCATTAACTTTAATAAAGAAAAAAGGACTTGAAAGTATTGAAGTTGCAAAAAAACAAATTCCCGAAGATGCTGATAAAAAATTATATGATATGTTTGTAGATCTCTTAGGCGAAGTACCTTGCAAGTGGGGAAAAATTACAGGCGATTGTGCAAAATATGAATTAAATAAATATGCTGAATTTACAAAGCAAGTTAATAAACTATTAGATACTAACATATCAATGTTACCTAAAAATAAACAACAAAATTTGAAGTTTTGGTACGATACTGATGGAAGAGGTAACATAGAATACGGACTGGTATTCAAGAAAGAACCTTATGTGATAAGACATGAATTTAATCGTGGTAAAAAATACGCATTGTATATATAAATTAAAGGAGTAAATAAAATGCAAGTTCAAAGAATACAAAACAACAACTACACCACAAATTTCGGTGCGAGTGTATCTCAAGAAACTACACATTGGCTAAGGAATGCAATGAGTGATATATCTCGTGATAGATTTGCAACAAGATTAAAAAATATGCAAACTTGGGGACAAGAAGATTCCGTTGTAAGTTATTGTATTCAAGGTTTAAATAAGGATAAATTTGTTCTAACCAATCCAAGACTCGGCGATAAAGAAGTTGCAATCACAGAAAAGACTAATAATATGCTGACAACATTCTTTGATAAAATTAATGAAGAAGAAATTGTAAATGCGGAAAAAGCATTGAGTAAATAGGGTCAAAATCAATAAATTAAGGAATAAAATAAAATGCAAATTCAAAGAGTACAAAATAATTACAATCAGACATTTGGTGCAAAGGTTTTAATTGATGATGTGGATAAAGTTATACCTAAAGGTGTAAAAAGAACTTTTACCAAAATTTGTAGAGATTTAGGCGAAAATACTGATGAAATATATTTATTAGTCGGAAAAGGTAATCAGAATGTAAATGGTGAAGAAATGGATAGCTTTTTCGGAATGGTAGCAGAAGGTCTTAAACATCACACTTATACTGTAAAAACCACTCATCTTGGTCGTCTGACTAAACAATTTACAGCAGTTGAAGATAGGTTTGCAAAAGTAGCATCATTTTTGCAACATTTGCCTGCTGATACAAATAGTGAATCAATGTCACACAATTTGGCAAAGATTTATAAAGATTATATTTTGCCTGTATTTTATGATAATAATATAACTATTAAAAATTTAGGTGATACCGCAGAAACAAAACTATTATCGGCAGTAGCAAAATCAAAAAATTAAGGAATAAATAAAATGCAAGTACAAAGGGTACAAAATAACAATTACAAAAGTTATATAAATACAAATTTCAATAAACAATCTTTTAATTACAACAAAACAATACCATATAGCAGTGATACGGTTTCATTTACTGCAAATCCTGTAAAAGAGGTTAAGACGATTACTTCAAATTTAACACCTCGAAAAATAAACGACTTCTTTAATTATGCTCATATTCAATTTAACAGGAATCCTGAGACTGGCTTATATAGTATAAAAACCTTTAACGGTTTAAAACAGCGAGTTCAAAAAGCACTCGAAAAAAAGAAAATTAATTGCGATGACTTGTTTCAGCATATAGAAGAAATAAGAGAAAATGCTATTTTTGAAGGAACAGATACAACAAATTTAGGAAAATGCAAAAGAATAAAAGGATGGGCAGTATTTGACCGTTCCAATGTCGAAGATTTAGGTGAATTAGAAGAAGTGGGAGCTGCAACTTTTGTTGGCGATAAACCATCCAGTTTCGGTAAACTTAGAAAAGGTGATTATGTTGATATGTATTATGCTCCTAATCTTAAATTAGAATATAAAAATAACTGGCAAAACTTTGAGTTTAAAAACCCAGTCGTTGATAATTTTGAGGAACATGCTCAAAGTCATGCTGTAACACACCCATATTGGTATAAATGGGAAGTTAATCATGATAAAGAATTCGCTAAACAAGAAGGATTTAGAGAGGGCACAGTATTATTTTAAACAATTATAAAATTATAGGAGTAAATAAATGCAAGTACAGAAAATTCAAAACAACAACAATTACAACACAAGTTTCAGTGCAACTTTAAAAATTGACACCGAGCATAGAAAAATGGCAAAACCTGTCGTAGAGTTTCTTGAAAAACAATTCCTTAAAAGAACTGAAAATGTAAAAGGTAAAGTTGAATTAAGGCTGGCTGGTTATCCAAGATATTATGATACATTAGTGTTCAAAAATGATAGAGGTTTTGTTGATAGTATAGAAATAGCTTCTCAAGACACCCAAAAGCCAAAAGAAACATTATTGGATAGTTTAGTTAATTGTCTTGATGGATTTGTAATTAGAGAAAATGAACAAAATAGAATAGATGCGTTAAAAAAGGATATGATAGAAATTTCTGATAAGGCATATAATGATAGCGTAACTAAATTTAAAGAAGCATTTAGTGTTCGGGAATCTTCACTTGACGGTAATGATATAGCTTCAAAAAATAGTCCTTTGTGGATTACTGCAAGTAGAATATAGGAGTGGTTTATAATGCAAATACAAAGAGTTCAAAACAACAACAATTACAATACAAATTTTGGAATGAAACTTGTTTTAAGAAAGAATATGTTTCCCCACAAAAATTGGGATGTAATTAACGAAAAAGAATTAAAAAGATTAGTTACAACTGTTGAATCAAAGACTTCCGATATAGAAGGAACAATGTATGTTCCGGGTGTTTGGAATTACGATAATGATTCAAGATTAGCAGAACACATGAATGTATATTTTAATAATGGGAATTATAACGACGGTGTAACACTATTTGATGTTCACAAACAGAATTTAAGAAACAATACGGATAAAATGATAGATACATTAGTAAATTTAGCCGATGTATTTAAATTGCGTGAAACAGCAGTAAAAACGACTCAACAAGCAAGAGAACAGATTGCAAAACTACAAAAAGAAGTCAATAAAACTTTTGGAGAATTAGATAAAAAAGTAGATACAAAATTAAAATCTGTCAGATGGAATTCTGCAAATGAAGTCTTAGACAGAAAAAACGGATTAGAACCGGATAGTAATGATTTCAAATGTTTAAATAGATTTTTTGAACAAGATGAAGAAATACAAAATAATTTTTTAACAGATGTTTAGTTTGAAGAAACCCAATAAAAATTAGGCAAGGAATAAATAAAATGCAAGTACAAAGAATTCAAAACAACAACAATTACAACACCAATTTTGGTGCGAAAGTTAAAATTAGCGGCTGGACTGATGATATAACTTCCAAAATGCTAAAATCGTGGGAAAAGAAAGCAAAAGAAATTGGTCGTGATACGGATATGGTTTGCTTAAAATTTAGTGAAGCAAAAAAAGATGATTTTGTTTTACACGAGATGGGCAACCCTTTAGAATTTCGTCATGTAAAGCGTTCAATTTTAGGTAACGTGGTTTTAGAAGACGGAACAAGAACTAAAAAAGAATATCTCGGTTATAGAGCCGATAGGGGCGAACACTCTCACGAAGAATTAACAACAAGTCGTGTTAATGATTTTCTTGATAAATTAAAAGAACAAATCAGAAAATAAATAATTTAAGGAGTAAATAATATGCAAGTACAAAGAGTACAAAATAATAATTATAATCAAACATTCGGAGCAAAGTTACAATTACGAGGTGCGGTAGAAGATTTACCCAAAGAACTTATTAAAGAATTTGAAACTTTCACAAAATCAATTGGAAAAAATAATGATATAGTAGATATTGATATTGGCAGAGTTTCAGAAATTACTCAAACTTGGAGTGATATGGGACATCGTATGGAAATGACTGATTACATAAGAAGGCATAATGTTGCTTCGTATGTTAATGGTAAATTAGAACAACGCAGAATAATATCAAATGCTAATGGTGATAAAGCAGATGACGTTAAAAATCTTGGTGAAAAAATTATAGGTTATTTGGAAGAACTTATAACAACCAAATAATTTGCAGATAATAAAACAGGAAGTGATGATTTTCACTTCCTGTTTTTATATACATTTACCACATAGCAAATTTTATTTTTATTAGTTTTATAATACATGTAACGATTTGTAAAATCTAAATGCAAAATTAGTCAATTTCGTAAATTCAGTATAATTACTTAAAGTACAATAGAATAGTAAATTTCAAATATGTAGGAGGAATTTATCAAATGTTATCAAGTATTCAAAACAATGTAACAATGTCCCAAAATCAAATAGCTTTTAGTGCTAAAAAACCTAAACTTCCAAAAGGTAAAATTAGTTGGCTTGATGCGTCACCTGAAACGGTAAAAGAAAGTGGCTCGAAAACTACTCTCTACAATGGGTTGATTGAAGAATTAAAGAGTTTAAAAAAGCCAATACAAGATACACAACAACTAGAACATGAACACACACAAGCTATGAGAGCTCAGGCTTTAGCACAAATCGATACAAAAACATTAACAACTCCAAATAGTTTATTGGATATACCAGCAGATAATGCTCATTTTATAACTAAAGACCTTGAAACAGATGTAGCAGCTAATATCGGACGAAGATTGAAAGAACAATTGCTTCGTGAACAGGGATGGCGATTTGATGCAGCAAAGGATATAGAAGGTTATAAAATTTAAAATTGCAATTTTTAAACAGTACTAAAAGGAGACAATATATGTTTTTTAGTGTTCAAAACAATTTATCAATACCCCAAAATCAAATGTCCTTTTGCGGCGGGAAAGATAAAGGAATAAATAAGGTTGTAGAAATAGCAATTCCTAATCAATCAGAAGGTACATTTGTTAGTTTTATGAAAGGTAAATGCCTAAATGATACTCATGGGAAAAATGTTGGCAAAAAACAATCAGCATTATTAGATAAATTATTAAAACCTAATAGAACTGATAAAATTAATGACCCTGAATTTGAAACATTTGTAAATGAAACGGATTTACCAATATCAAAAGGCAGACATATACCGGATTGGAAACCTGACGAAGTTTAATTGAAATTCCCCGATTTTTATGTCCACTTTACCCATATATTTTATGGTGGAGTTCTATCCAAAAATTGCCTTCTTGATTGAAAAAATCTTCCTTCATTCCGCTTTCACGATTAAAATCAGCATTAAACTCTTTGTCATAATTTTTTTTGAAAAATGTTGTTTCTCTAAAATTCTTATTTATATCTTCCCAAATTGGTGCAATATTTTCTTTCCACCAACTTTCATAAATCGGTGTGTGTTCTTCCCCGACAAGACGATTGAATTGTTTTTTATTTTCGGGATCTAATATTCTTCTGAAAATATTTTTAATCGGTGCAATACTATCACTTCTTGCAGGCTCGGTGTCAATAAATGCGGCATTTGATGATGTTATTGTTCCTCTTGCATTAGTTAATGTATTTTTTAAATATGCAACATCCGGCACAATTTCTTCTTTTGAGGGGTGTTTTTCAAACGCATCAAAAATTTTGTTTGTTAGTTCCAAATCTTTTGCAGAGTTATAACATGGCTTTTCGGCTTTAGTGTATCTCGCTAAATAATCCATATAAGTTTGCATGTCTTTTGTTTTTATAACAATTTTTGCACCGAAACTTGGCTGATTATTATAAGCATTTATAGATTGCACTTGCATAATTATTTACCTCTATTTTTTAATAATCTTTTTACCTAATTTAAAACTATCTTCTAAAATAGGTTTAATACTATCCGTTTTTAAACTATCTTTAGCAACGATAGTTGTATTGGGTTTTCTTTCAGCAGAAGTCAAATCTTTTTTTATACCATAACCAACTACTCCAGCTAATGCTGTAAATAGTACTCCGACAATTCCAAACCAAACACAGCCTTGTTTTTTTGCTGATTTTTCACTTTGTCTATATGTATTATTAAAATGTTGAATATTAAATTCTTCTGGCTTTGAATATGTGCCGACATGTGTCCAATCATATATGGGAACTCCGTTGTATGGAGCAGCTTTTTCTTCTAACAAAGTAGATACCACATCAACTCTAACAGAGTTCTTTTTTTCGCCTTTTGAAAATAAAATATCATATCCCCAAAATTTGGCTCTTTTAACATAACTGCGTTTTAATCTATCGCTTGGGTCAATTTCATTTAATCTATTTGCAATAAAATCAGAAACTGCCTTACGATTTTTATTATTTAATAATCCGTCTTGATACTTTATAGCTTTAAAACTCGGCTGATTATTATAAGCATTTATAGATTGCACTTGCATAATTATTTACCCCTTTACTCTTATTTTTTAATTGCTTTCAAAACCTTTGTCTTTACCGCAGTTGTATCAGGCAAAACAGCTTTTGCTTTATTTGCGATACTATCAACATTTTCAATTAATGGTTTTGTTGTTTCCTGTGTTTTCCTACCAAGTTTTGTCGACAAACCAAGTGTAAATTGAAGAACAGCAGCAATGCCGACAATAGCAACTGCAAATCCAAATCCGAAATCGTTTCTTTTTTTCTCTTTTATCCCTGATTCAATATCGGAAACTCTAAATTCTGAATATTGGTCATACTCTCCGATACATATTTTATCTGAATATGTATATCCTCTATCAACACCTCTGCCGATTTCTTTCATTCCTTTATATGCAGATAAATAAACCGATTCGCTACTGTGTGGTGTTATTTCAAAGTCAAGTCCTTTTGACTTATAAAACCCCTCTGCCGTTTCACCTTTAAATTTTTGCAAAGGTTCTCTCATGGCTTTTTTTATTGCATCAACAATAGGCTCTTGAACCTTATTGAAATTAATATTTTTCGGCTGATAAATTGCTCCGAAACTTGGTTGATTATTATTTATTGCTTGCACTTGCATAATATGTACTCCTTAATTTATCCCTTTTGAGTAAAGTATAGCATAAAATCAAAGAAATAAAATCTCGCACCGTTTATTTATGCTAAAATAGGCACAGAATGGAAGTGAAAACAAAGTTTCAATCAAAATATTCTGCAATTGTTGAGGCTAATCGTCTTGAAAGTCTTGCTGACGATAAAAACTTCCTGCCGGTTTATGCATCTTCTAATGCCAAAATTTATCCGTATCAGATTATGGCGGCACGATTTGCTCTGCGTTCCGATTATTTGCAAGGGTGTATTTTATGTGACGAAGCATCTTTAGGTAAAACCTATGAGGCACTTTTGGTTGCTTGTCAAAAATGGTACGAGGGAAAACCTAATATTCTTGTGATTTTACCTCCGAACCTCGTTCCTCAATGGAGACGAAAATTAGAAAAAGATTTCCCGACCGTTCCGTTCGTGTTTTGGAATAATTCAAATACTCTACCCGATGAAGTCGGAATTATTATTACAACATACGACATCGCAACAAGACACGCACTTGCAGTTAAAGAGAGGGAATGGGATCTTGTAATTTTTGACGAAGCAGATGTTTTATCAAAGCCGGAAAACAAAATGGTGCAGACTCTAAAAGATGCAGTCGGCAATGCTTACAAATTACTCCTGACTCCGACTCCTATCACGATGAGTATTATGGATATTTATTGGCTTATTCATTTTATTGACGAAAGTGT
>JAFUSQ010000013.1 GCA_017467605.1 bacterium
CAAAAGTTTTCCGATTATGCTACAATGTTCTTGCAAGACTACCTCCTAATTTATTGTCTGGACAACTTTATTTTAGGACAAACAGCAATTATTTGCTGCGTCTTGCTTTTTTATACTATTTTTTTACGGGACAGTAGTGCCTTGCCAGGGGAGGATAGGAGGGATCTTGATTTATACCCGCCTATCGCATGTCGCTTCCCAAATCGGGGCAGATTATGTTTACTCCGCCTAAAAAATCTTATCATATTTGCCTCCATGTTATGCGTAATAGTGTTTCTACATGTGATAAATCACATGTACATGTAGTATAACACATTTTATAAAAATATCAATACTATAGAATTAAGTTATGGATAAGAATATTAAACTCCTTGAACTTGGGAACAAAATCAGGTTTGAAAGAATGAAGCGAAAAATGTCTCAAGAAACCCTTGCTGAACTCGCAAACGTTTCTATTAGAACTATAAGCGATATTGAACGCGGAATAACTGATATTCGATACACAAACTTACTACAAATAGCTATGGCTTTTGAAATTACAATCCTTGAACTTTTAGATTTTAGTTATAATACATATCAAAGTACCAGAAAATAATTTGAACTAATTACTGAATAACAGGCGTGACGGGTGGAAAATTACAAAAGATTATCCGTGGTAAAGACAATAAAAATGCCGGCTGCACACTTGCTCCGGCGTTATTATTTACTCTCTTTTCTTCTTATTCTTATCTGATATTCTTACTTAACTGCGGATAGATTTGCCTTGATACCTGCGTCAGAATTTATCATATTAGCATTTGCATATGCTAATGTCCTGCGCTTTTTTGCTCCTCTTAATATTAATTCAACACTTTCACATCTGTTACTTGTGTGTGTTGCCAATTTCTTTATCATTAAAAATACTCCTTAGATTTCTGATTACAAATAGTTTATCGGCGAATTTTTCTAAAACTTTAAGTTTTAAAGATTTTTGTTAACAAATTTTAATATAATAAGAGGGTGACATATGTATTTTTTAATTATAAAATTTGTTTATGGATCAGAAAAAGGTTTTTCAATACGCTTCCACAGCTAATATTGATGCTAATTTGTATCATGATATTTTGGCTCATGAAGATAAAGTTGAAAAAATATGTATAGTTATTCTCATAGTTTTGATATATGTTTTCAGAGGTTGGATTGGTTATTGGTTGAATTTTGGGGTTGCAATTCCTTCGGGGATTGATATGACCCCGATAAATGTTTCAGGAAATCCAATTCAAACAGATTATACAAATGATGAAAAAGTTAGAAAAACCTTTACTTATAAATCTCTGATAAATGATCATAAAATGGAAATAATTCCGCAGGCTCACTATGTATTACCGGGAGTTGCCGTTGCTTATAATCATGATTTCCTTTTTATCAGTGAATTTTTTGACAGTGCGGCATTATATGATTTGGGAACTTCTTGGGGAAAATTGGCAGATAAGGAAACTTTTAAAAAATACATTAAGGTATACAGTCAAAAAGTTGAAATGACCGGCTCAAGACGTTTAAATTGGACCTGGAAACCTGATACTCCTTTTGATGGCTATTATATAAATTCTCATATTTCACATTCTCATTTAATTCCCGCAAACAAAAATATTATGTCTGCACTTTTGAAAATAAAAGTATGGGATAAAGTTGAAATTGAAGGTGAATTAGTTGATATGAAATACAAAAAGCCGGGGCACCCTTTCCCTATTGAATATCATACAAGCTTGTCCAGAACTGATATCGATTCATCAAGCAGAGGCAGCGGAGCCTGTGAAACTGTGTATGTTACTAAAGTCAGAATTGGGAATGTTGTATATAAATAATTCATTAAAATAAAGTTAATTGTGTTTGTTTTTGCTTTTCAAAATGATTTCTTAAAAATGAAGGTCTGTGATATTTTGTAAGTCCGTATTCATCTATGGCTTTCAGATGTTCTTCTGTCAAATATCCGGCATTCTTATCCCAGCCGTATTGAGGAAATTCCTCTGCTAATTTTGCCATATATCTGTCTCTTGAAACTTTTGCCAAAATGCTTGCTGCGGCAATCGAAGCTGATTTACTGTCTCCTTTAATTATAAATTTTTGGGAATATTTGTAATCTCTGATATAATTATTTCCGTCAACCAGTGTAATAAAATTTTCTAATTTTGCTTGTTTTATAACATTTTCACAAGCCAATTTCATTGCTCTCAATGAAGCATTTAAAATATTTATTTTTTCAATTTCTTCAACTTCTATATTTATAATTGAATTGATTGAATTTGGGATAATTATATCGTAAAGATTATTTTTTGTTGAATTAGAGAGCTTTTTTGAATCATTTAATTTTTTAAGATCTTTAATTAATGTTTCAGGGATTTCCGGAAAATAAACCGCAGCAGCAAATACTCCTCCTGCAGCAGGTC
Source organism: bacterium (assembly GCA_017467605.1). Taxonomy (GTDB): domain Bacteria; phylum Cyanobacteriota; class Vampirovibrionia; order Gastranaerophilales; family Gastranaerophilaceae; genus Zag111. The sequence continues at coordinate 2,427 of JAFUSQ010000013.1, forward strand.
CTCTGCCTGCTTCATCTGTTCCTATTACTAATCCAAAATCTTTATCAAAATCAAATAAATTATGCATTTTTCTTGGAAGCTTCTTTCTCTGCTTCAGCCTGTTGTTTAAATTTGTATTGGAAATAGACTCCAATAATAAATAAAGCAAATGCTCCTGCTATTGATACAATATTATCTAGACTCATTTTTTATTTCTCCTATATTTTTATTTATTTCTTTGTTTATATCCATTATATTACATATAAAAAGAACATCAAAATATATTCCAAATACTATAAAGATTGTTCTTTTAATTAATTCGATATCAGATAAAATTAATCCGACAATACCGCCTGTTAAAACTACCAAAACTGTTATAAGACTTGTTCTTAAGCTGATTAAATTGCGATTGGCTTCTTTTAAATGCTCCATAAACTAATTATATAATTCTGCTGAATATTGTCAAACCGATAAACTTTAGAAATATCACATAAATTGTTAAGCAAAAATTTAAATTTTACATGCGATTTATATATTTAGTATATATGCAAAATATATAATATACTCCTGTTTAAGAATTATTAACAACATTTGAATCTAAAAGGCAATTATTTGAAAGAAAAAACGTTTATATAAATGTAAGGGAAATGCAAAAGCGTTTTTAAGGAAAAAGAAAAGTTATTAAAAGGATATAAACAAGATTTTTTATACTCTCTCTCTTAATATCCTCGTGTTTATTTAATGTTGCCATAATCTGGCAACTTTTTTTTTGTAACAAAAAAGACCGATTTATTAAAATCAGTCTCTTTTGTTATATTTTAGTATTTAACTATTTAACTATTTATTCATAGCTTGTGAAACGGCAACGGCACATGCAACAGTTGCACCTACCATTGGATTGTTACCCATACCGATAACACCCATCATTTCAACGTGAGCCGGAACAGAAGATGAGCCTGCAAATTGTGCATCTCCGTGCATTCTGCCCATAGTATCCGTCATACCGTATGATGCCGGACCTGCTGCAACGTTATCAGGGTGAAGTGTACGGCCTGTTCCTCCGCCTGAAGCTACTGAGAAGTATTTTCTGCCGTTTTCTATAGCCCATTTTTTGTATGTGCCTGCTACCGGGTGTTGGAAACGGGTTGGGTTAGTTGAGTTACCTGTGATAGAAACGTCAACACCTTCTTTTATCATAATTGCAACACCTTCTGATACATCATCTGCACCGTAGCATTTAACTTTTGATCTTTCACCGTCTGAGAATGGAGTTTCTTTAACTACTTTCAATTCGCCGGTTTTGTAATTGTAATCTGTTTCGACATAAGTGAAACCGTTGATTCTTGAAATTACATAAGCTGCATCTTTTCCTAAACCGTTTAAGATTACTCTTAAAGGTTCTTTTCTAACTTTGTCGGCATTTCTTGCAATCCCAATTGCACCTTCTGCAGCAGCAAATGATTCGTGGCCTGCTAAGAAGCAGAAGCATTTTGTTTCTTCTCTTAAAAGCATTGCGCCTAAATTACCATGACCAATACCTACCTGACGTCTGTCCCCTACTGAACCCGGTACTGCAAATGCTTGTAAACCTAAGCCGATAGCTTCTGCGGCATCAGCAGCATTTGTAATTCCTTTTTTGATTGCAATAGCGCAACCCAATGTGTAAGCCCAAGATGCGTTATCAAACGCGATAGGCTGAATTCCTTTAACGATGGCATCAACGTCGATACCTTTTGATAAACATAATTCACGAGCTTCTTCAAGATTTTTGAAACCGTATTCAGGTAAAACTTTCTTTAAAGTAGCTTCACGTCTATCTTGTCCTTCAAATTTTACTGTCATTTTTTTATTTCCTTTACTATTTTAATTAACTTAAAGACCCTGAAACACCGAGTAGGAACAGAAAATTATGTTTCGCAAGCTCAACTAATTTTCTAGTCAGTTCAGGGTGACAAATATATTTACCCCTATTCTTCTCTAGGATCAATATATTTAACCGCATCAGCGAATCTTCCGTAAGTTCCGATATTTTTATCGTAAGCTTCTTGAGGGTTTACGCCTTTTTTGATTGCGTCCATAAATTTGCCCATATTAATAAATTGATAACCGATAACTTCGTTATTTTTATCAAGACCCAATTTAAGAATGTAGCCTTCTGTAAGTTGAAGGTATCTTACACCTTTTTGTTTAGTAGAGTGGATTGTACCACACATAGAGCATAAGCCTTTACCTAAATCTTCAAGTCCTGCGCCAACAGGCAAACCGTTTTCAGAAAATGCAGATTGAGTTCTTCCGTAAACGATTTGTAAGAACAATTCTCTCATTGCAACGTTGATAGCATCACAAACCAGGTCTGTATTTAATGCTTCCAAAATGGTTTTTCCCGGAAGAATTTCGCCTGCCATAGCTGCTGAGTGTGTCATTCCTGAACAACCTATGGTTTCTACTAAAGCTTCTTGAATAATTCCGTCTTTAACATTTAATGTTAATTTGCAAGTTCCTTGTTGAGGTGCGCAGCAGCCGCAGCCGTGAGTAAGTCCTGAAATGTCTTTAATTTCTTTACATTTTGTCCATAAACCTTCTTGAGGAATCGGAGCAGGTGAACCTTTAACACCACGTCTTACAGGACACTTTTCTTGAATTTCTTGTGTAACTTGTATATTAGTCATTTTTTACTCCCTTCACCTTATATACAACTTGATTTTAACTTGCTCAAAAATTCTCGTCAAGCAGTGTTAAGAGGGCTTTTAATTTGCCATTGAACTTTTTGAAAAAAAATGTTAAAATAGAATGTATAAAAATAAATGAGGATTGGTTATGAAAATAAAAAAGAATGGCTTTACTTTAGCGGAAGCTTTGATTACATTAACGATTGTCGGTGCTTTAGCTGTGCTTGTATTGCCCGGATTGATAAAAGATACAACAAGTAGGGCTATGATTGCATTGTTACAAAGTACTTTAAAAAACTTAGATGATGCTATTCAAAACGAATTGGTTAAAACAAGGGCTACAAATATAAAAGATACTGTTATATATAAAGACCCTGAAGCTTTCTTTAAAAATTTGGATTATGTAAAATATTCATCTGATAATAGTCAATTCAAGAAAAGTGACGGTACGGCAGTAGCATATAAATCCGTAAACGGTACTTCAATAACTCTTTCGGATATGAGCGAGTCAGTTTTATTGAAAAACGGTGTTGTAATAGGTATAAAAAATGGTGATGAAACAAGTAACAGAAGTCATTTGTTTATCGATACAAACGGAACAAAAGAACCAAATATCGGCGGAGTAGATTATTTTATTCTGACTTTAATGCATGAAAATAATAAATCTACCGGTGATCATCTTGGTGATATTGGCTGCGGCGGAGCTAGTACAGATACTGATATAGCTACTTGTAAATCAGCAGGAACAACATGTTTCTGTGCTTTAGAGCGTTCAGGTTTTGACCCGAAATATATGGAATAATTAATAAAAGTTAGGAGTTTAAATGAAATCTAATAAAAAAGCTTTTACATTGATAGAATTATTAATAGCGTTATCTGTAGTTGGAGTTTTGGCGGTTATGTCTATTCCGAGTCTTTCTGCTGATATTAACAAAAAACTTCTGACTAATCAGATAAAAAATACATATATTTCAATACAACAACTTGTCGGTGATCAGCTTACAGATATGAGTAATAAGACTACAATATTATCAAATACAGATTTTTCAAGTCCTGCAGCTTTATTAAACGATTTAGAAACAGTAGATGATTGTTCTACCGTTGCCGATTGCTGGCCGGAAAATTCTGAGGATAAACCTGCATACAGAACTCTGAATAAGTTGGAAAATAAAGTAAATGCTCCGACTGCTGCAACAAGAATTCTGAAAAATGGTGTTGCTATATCTTATGAACTTATTGATCCGGGTATTACGACATCAAAAGATATTTGTTACGGATTATTTTGGGTAGACGTAAATGCAAAAGATAAACCGAATATTATAGGTCGTGATATGTTTGCATTTTATGTAACAAAATATGGAAAATTAGTAGACGATTTGCAGTGTAAAACCTTACTAAATGAAGCAAAAGTTGCTGCAGGTGAAGATCCTGAAGAAGAAAGTTCAGATGATGATGAAGAAAACCCTGCAACAATTGAAGAAAAATGGGAAAAAGCTTGTAAAGAGGTTACAAATGATGCCCCTGAAAAAGCAACCGAATGCATAACACATATTCAAACAAACGGTTGGAAGATGTTGTTTTAGAGTGAACGGAAAGTTGAAAGCGGAAAATTAATTCTGCCCCGATTGGGGAAGTGGCACGAAGTGCCGAAGGGGAATTAATTATTGTCGCCCCGGACTGACCAGAAAATTAGTTAAGCTTGCGAAACGTAATTTTCTGGTCATACTCGGTGTTTTAGGGTCTGCTTTGAAATAGATTCTGAATCAAGTTCAGAATGACAAAAATTTTGAGTGAGACTGCGTGCTGGGAGCCGTTGTTAGTGAGTTTTGTAAGATGTACAACGGCGGGAGAGGGTATAAATTTATCAATAAAAAGTAACAATTCCCAGAATGACGGGGGAAAATTTCTTATTGCCTTCATGCCATACTTTACTCTAAAAAATTCCGCAGCTTAAATAGTGGTCTCCGCAGTCAGGAACTACTGTAACAATGATTTTCTCAGCATTTTCCGGACGTTTTGCAATTTCAATTGCAGCATAAATGTTTGCTGCACCTGAAATTCCGGAAAGTATTCCTTCTGTTTTTGGCAGTAATTGTGCCATTTCAATTGCATTTTCATTTGTTACAGGAAAAATTTCATCAATTAAAGATGCATCGAAATTTTTAGGTACAAAATTGGCTCCTATACCTTGAATTTTGTGCGGTCCTGCAGCTTGGCCGGCAAGACATTGAGAAGCAAATGGTTCTACTGCAATAGCTTTAATTTGCGGGTTTTTAGATTTAAGATTTTTTGCAGTTCCCGAAATAGTACCTCCTGTTCCGACACCTGCTACAATTATATCAACTTTTCCGTCTGTATCTTTCCAAATTTCTTCAGCGGTTGTTAATTCATGAGCTTTTGGATTTGACGGATTATCAAATTGAGATGGGATAAAAGAATTAGGATTTTCTTTGCTTATTTCTAAAGCTTTATTTACTGCTCCTTGCATTCCGTCTTTTGCGGGAGTCAAAACAAGTTCTGCGCCATAGGCTTTTAATAGCATTCTGCGTTCAATACTCATTGATTCTGGCATGGTTAAAATAATTCTGTAACCTTTTATTGCACATATCATTGCGAGACCGATACCTGTGTTGCCGCTTGTAGGTTCTATAATCAGGGTATCTTTATTTATTCTGCCGTCATTTTCCGCATCAATTATCATTTGCAATGCAGCTCTGTCTTTTACTGAATTGGCAGGGTTAAAATATTCTAATTTAGCAAAAACTTTTGCCTTTGTTTGGTTTAATTTGTTTAGTTGAACCATTGGAGTATTACCGACAAGTTCTGTTAAATCTTTTGCAATATTCATAATTTAATTCTCCTTTTTTTGTAAATTATAACTGTGTTTTTAATTATATGCAATAGCCCCCGAAACAAGTTCAGGGTGACAATTCTGCGTATATTTGCGGGATTTGTTATGTGGATTATTAGCTATTGAGTTAGTATTTAATATGTGTTATAATTCTATATATAAAAGAGGAAGTTTATATATGAGGAAAATATCAGCCTTTACTTTAGCGGAAGTAATTTTAACAATGACAATTGTCGGTGTAGTTGCGGCAATGACAATTCCTACTTTGCATTACCAAAAAAATAAAAGAGAATATAGTGCAAAAATAAAAAATTTCTATAGCAGAATGGAAAATGCCATTGTTGATATGGAGATGGATAAAGGTTCATATAGAGATATGCTTCTGCCGGCAAATGGCAATGGCTTTGATTGGTATATTGATAATGTTGATCCGTATATGGGGCATCAATATGTTGATACATCAAAGAAAAGAGTATATTTTAAAGATGGTTCAAGCCTTTTTAAAGATGGTTCAAGCCTTCAACAGTTTTTCTCAGGCGGGTGTCTTGATGTTGTTTATGATGTAAACGGCGACAGAGCTCCAAATCGTTCAGGATTTGATCAATATAAGTTTCTATATTGTTTCACTGATGATAATAGAACTAATTGGTTTGGAAACAAGGATATTTTCTTTGGTACATATGGCAGCGGCTTAAATGCTGTTGGTACAACAAGAGCTCAGATGATTGAAAAATGTAAAGATGCAGAAACTACAAGTTGGTGTACAAAACTTTTACAAAACGACCAGTGGGAATTCAAACACGATTATCCGCACAAATTTTAGCGAGGAATCTTTTGTTGCACAGTCCTATGTAACTCTGCTGAACAGGGTAGTTTCCTCATTTGGGGAGTTTGTCGAAGACGGATTTTCTGTTTTACAAAATTTGTTTGATTTTTAGCAGACCGCTTTCTTTGACCGCAAAGAAAGCGGTCAGAAAGAAACTCTCGACCTGCACTGCGTTCGCTAATTATTTGTAACACTCGATATTAAAGTGGACAACTCGTTTAGATGTCACCCTGAACTTGATTCAGGGTCTATTATTATTTTGACGCTCAAACAAGTCCACTTTTTGTTGTTGTCTCGTGTAACAATAATTGCTCACTTCGTGGAGGTCGAACCAGATGACCTTTTTGCTAAATCTGTAACTGTATATAATTTCCCCTAACTTTGTGATAAACTTTCCATATGAAGCTATGCGTATTCCAAGGCTCATTTAATCCTATTCATAATGCTCATTTAAGAGTGGCGGAATACGTTTGTTCGAAATATAATTTTGACAAAATACTGTTTATCCCTGCTTTTAATCCGCCTCATAAAGAACTGGATTCTAATATGGCATACCACCGATTTGAAATGGTTAAACTCGCAATTAAGGATTACCAGCAATTTTGTGTCTCTGATATTGAATACAAAAGACAAGGAATTTCTTATACCTATCAAACTATAAAAGAACTTTATAAAATTCATAATATTGAAGGTAAAATTCATTTTATTATAGGTACTGATGCCTTTGAAAAAATTAAAAGCTGGTATGAAATTGATAAATTAAAAGAACTCGTGAAATTTATTGTATTTATACGAGAAGATAGATTTGAAATTTCGAGATATAATGAATTAAAAAAAGCCGGCTACGATTTTGAATTTCAAAATTTGTCTTATCTTGATGTATCTTCTACTGAAATTAGACAAAAAATAAAAAATAATGATGAAGTTAGCGACTTATTACCGCCGGAAGTAAAGGAGTATATTTTAAAAAATGAATTATATAAGTATTAGTATTGAAGGTTTGTTGGATTGGTTAAAAAGTAATTTAAACGAAAAAAGATATGCACATTCTCTAGGTACGGGTGAATGTGCCAGAAATCTTGCAATCAAATATAAAATTGATGAGGAAAAAGCTTACATTGCAGGGTTGCTGCATGACTGTGCAAAGTGCTTTTCAAATGATAAACTTTTATCAATTATTGATGAGCATCTTGATGTTGAAGATATAGAAAAAATGAATTATAAAACGCTTCATGCACCTGTCAGTGCTTATGTGGCAGAAAAAACCTTCGGGGTAAAAGACGGTGAAATTTTGTCTGCTATCAGGTGGCATACTCTCGGTAGAATTAATATGACTACTTTTGAAAAAATAATATTTCTTGCAGATAAAATAGAAGAACGTACAAGAGAAAATTGGTATGCTCAGCCGATTAGAGCTTTGCTTTTAGAAAATAACGGTTTGGATAAAGCTATTTTACAATGTTACAAGCAAACAATAAAGAGTCTTGTTGATAGGGATTTGATGATTTGTCCTTTAACTATCGATATATACAATCATTACGAGGAAGTTTTAAATTCAAAATAAGTAACGATATTAAAATTATTAAGCAATATAAACATGTCGGTACAAGATGTAGTTTTTCATGATACAATTCTTTTAAAAACTGAGAGGGAAAAGATGAAATTACTTGAAATTAAGAATAATCTGGTAAAATTATCATGTGCCGAAGCCGAATCTCCTGTATTAGGCAGGTTTATTGTATTAACAAGTGAAGAAAAGTCATACGTAGCTCAATTTGTTAATCTTAAATCGGATACGGTAAATAATTTTGCTATTGCAAAATTGCTTTTTACTTTCACTCCTGATGGAGTTGTGGACAATTATGACGGCTCAGTCCCAAGTATCAATTCAGAATTATCCCTTTTGCCCTCAGAAGAACTTTTAAACCTTTTACCTGTTGAAACCCCTATAAAAATAGGTAATTTATCCCAACAGGAAGATGTTTTAAATCTTGACGTATCTGTTTTTGAACGAAATTTGACTGTTTTTGTGGAAAAAGATTCTAATAAATCAGTATTCATTTCAAACTGTATCAGACAGCTTTTCCAAATGAAGGAAAAAAGTGTTATTATTGATACAGACAATCTTTTTGAAGATTATCCCAGAGTTGTTATTGGTAAAGATTTCAAACTCCCTCTAAATGCAAAAATGATAGATTATCTTTTTGATTATGAGTTATCAGAGGTTGAACCGGCTACCAAAGCTGTAATTCAGGATATATTTTATGCAGTTCAACAGTATATCAAAACTCTCGATTTTGAGTTTCTCCCGATAGATAATTTCGTAGATGTTGTCGCAAATCAATATAAAGAAATCCAAATGCCGGAACTTGCACTTTTGAAAAACAAACTCTTGAAGTACAGAGATGCAAATATTTTTGCTAATTCAAAAGATGAGGTTTTGGCTCTTAGAGAAAAAATTGACGAAAAGAATTGCGTAATAATTGATTTGAAAGATATACACGAAACATTGCAAAAAGAAGCATTGGAATTTATTCACTCAACGCTTGAAGCATTTGACAAATATATATATTTCTTCACTCCGTTGAATGACGAAAATTCCGATAAAAAACTTTTAAAGCGCTTTATAAATCATAACCATGTATTTACAACTATGCTTGTAAGCAGTTCGTATAAATATTCCGAAGAACTTAAACAACATGCGCAAAATATTATTTTGTTTGCTCCGCAAAGTGTTAATAATGATTTTGCCGCATACAATACTTTTTTGAATAAATTAAATCCTGATGAATGTATTGTTTTTGGCAAGCTTACTCAAGGAATACCGTTTATTGTGGATATGACGGATTTAGAGTTGGATTTATTAAAAGAAGATGTTTTAGGGGATAAATATCAGTTTATTCCGGCAGTTGAAAATCTTCAGCTTGTAAAAATCGATCAGTTTGGAAATCAAATTCCGGTAGATTTACCTCAAATTTCAAGCGAAGATGATAGTGAATATGATGATGAAAATGAAAGTGAAGAAGTCGGGAATGAAATATCTGCAGATATTCCAATTGATGATGGTATAGCCCAATCTGAAAGTTATGTTGAAGAACCGGTTATTAACACAGAAAATCCTTTCCTTGAAGAAGAAATTCCTGCTGTTATAGAAGAACCGATTACAACGGAGGAAACTTTACCTTCAATAGAACCTATTGAAAATTCAGAAATCATAGAACCTATAGCAAACGTTCTCGATGAATCTCCAATAACGGAAGAAACTCTTACTCCTGCTGATTTGGATATATCAGATTTACCGGAAATTGCAGAAGAAGAACCTTCAATTGCTGGTGTAATTCAAGAAAATAACGACATAGAAGCACCTTTGACAGAAGATGATTTGGATTTTCTTGATGGTGGTGCACAAATAGCTTCTCCTGATGAACTTTTTGGGACGGACGAAGTTGTACAGGAAGATTTTTCTGACTATCAAGATGCTTCATATATGGAAGAACAGACTCCTGTTGTTCCGGTTTATCCTGCAGATGAAGATTTATCAGATGCGGAAGTTTCAGATTTTGCACAGGGGGATAGCGTGACTCACCCGAGATATGGCAGAGGTGTGGTAGAAAAAATAATTAAATACGGAAACAAAACACTTTGTTCAATATCATTTGAAAATGTTGGCAGACGACTCCTAGATCCGACAATTTCCGAGTTGACTAAATTGTAAATTATTTTATCAATTGAAGCATTTGATTCCCGGATTTTCCGCCTTTTTCAATCATACTACAACCACCACTTTCGCTTGTAAGATATACCTGGTTAAATTCTGATGTTTTTACATAAATTACAAATGCATCATAACCAAATTTATTTGGTCCGTTTTTGCCGTTTATGTCTAAAATAAAAAGTGGTTGCCCAAAAGCATATGTTATTATTGTTATACCATCTAATAATACGTATGCTGAGCTCACATTCAAAATATTGTTTTTTGAAAACCCACTGCAACCACTATTATACTCATAAGAATTATACATTGGTATGCAGCCTTTCTCGTATGCATTGCCGTTACATATTTGTGTTACTTTTGTATAATTTGGTAAAAGCGAAGTAAAACTTTTACACCCTTGCCCAACTGAACCGTATGCACAAATATCTTCACCGTCCATTTTGCGCAAAGCATTGTTTAATACAGAATATGCTTTTTTGAATTGAGTAATTCTTATTCTGTCTTGAATTTTTGTAGTGATTGTCGTTATAGTCATTGCCGCAACGACTCCGATTACGCCTATAGTAATAAGTATCTCCGCAAGCGTAAACCCCGCGGAGCGCAGTATTCGTGGAGTCTTGCCAAAGTTTGTAGCAGAATACCCACTCCGGCGAGGAGAAAAGGCAACCTTCTTTTCCCCTCGCCATGCGGGAGAGGGGGTAGGGGAGAGGGGGCAATGCGTGAGTTGTGAATCATGAATAAGTCCGTTACGGTTATTAATCCTCCTGTCATTGCGAGGAGGACGTAAGTCGGACGAAGCAATCCAGTCGTTTCTGTACGAATTTTTCTGGATTGCCACGCACTCACCGTCGTTCGTGCTCGCTATGACGTTACTCTGACTGTGATAAAGGGTAAATGTATGGACTTTTAAATTTGTTTTATTTACCCCCGTCGTAATCCCGTTCCTATCACATTTACTCCAAATTTCAGATTTCTTATTAATGGTTCTTAAAACTAAATTCATTGTATCCTCCTATCTTATGTCGCTGATAGCGACAGTCGCCACCAGCAACATAACATAAAATAAATTCATGTGCAACAATTTTAGAAAAGATTTAGGTAAAAATATTAAAAAAATTCGCCTTGCAAAGAAATTAACTCAGGAAACAATTTATCTTGAATCAGGTATTTCACGCTCGCATATTGCAATGATTGAATCCGGGAAAAGGGATATTACAGTGAGTGCATTATTTAAAATTTCAAGGGCTTTGGGAATTAGTATGAGTGAGATTTTTAAATTTGATGATATTAACAAATATAAGTTTGATGTAGAAGAATTGTATAAATAATCCTTCAATTATTTGATGCAACTTTGAATTCAATTGTGATAAGATTGTAGAAAATAGAGGATTTCTATGGAAAATATTTTGAGTAATATACAAGAAGTTTTGGGAGTTCCTGCATTTTTAATTAATCAAATTACTTTTTTGCCGGATTATATTAAAGATGCTCTTATTACGAGTATAAATTTTATACCTTGGTTGTATTTTTTGTATTTTGCAATTGAATTGTTAGAACGGTATTTTATGAAAAATATTGGTGTGCTTATTGGTTTTATAAGGCGTTTGGGTCCAATATTCGGTTCTGTTATTTCGATTATTCCGGAATGCGGTTATCAGGTTATTGCAAGTACTTTTTATTCAAGAAAAATGATGACCAGAGGAACTTTGCTGGCATTTTTTGTTGCTTGTTCCGATGATGCTTTACCCTTGTTATTTATGGATATGAGTAAAGCGGTTGTAATTATTCCCATTATTATTATAAAAATTATTGCAGGTATTATAGCTGCATATACTGTGGATTTGTTATTTGCTTTCCAACAGAAAAAAACAGAAAATATCAATGCTATAAATCTTGATTTAAATGAACCGGCTTGCTGCCATCATAGAATAATGTCTGTAGAACACCCCCCTTATTGGTGGACACACCCTTTGACACATACATTTAATATGTTTATGTTCACTTTTTTGTGCTTAGCATTTATTAATTGTGTGATTTTGGGTTTTGGAAATGTTGAAAATTTAGCTTCATTTTTAATGATTGATTCACCATTGCAAGTTGTTGGCGGGGCAATTTTTGGGTTAATTCCAAATTGTGTAACTTCGGTATTTTTAGCTCTGGCTTATATAAAAGGGATTATGAGTTTTCCGACTTTTTTGGCAGGGCTTGTTACAACGACAGGCTTGGGGTTGTCTGCTTTGACAAAGCACAATTCCAGCAACAGTGATAGTACGCTAATTACTGTATTATTACTTATTGCAGGTATTGTGACAGGTTTAATCGTTTTTTATAATATGCAATTAGTTTCAATAATTCAGGAATTTGTTAAATAAGAGGTAGATATGCAAGGGTTTTTACATTTTATATTCACATCATTCAATTACATAATGTCTTTACCGGAAAATTTAATCGAACCGATTGAATTTTTACCGGATTTTTTGAAAGACGCAATGATTGACAGTTTAAATCTTGTTCCGTTTTTGTTTGTAATTTTCGTTTTAATTGAGATATTAGAACAATATTTTGCAAAGAAAAAACATTTGTTTGTATTTTTCATGAAAAAAATCGGGCCGCTTTTTGGAAGTTTATTTGCATCAATTCCTCAATGCGGATTTTCAGTAATTGCAAGTACTTTGTACACCAGAAGAATTCTCAGTCGAGGAACACTTTTATCTGTATATTTAGCAACTTCTGATGAAGCTATCCCTGTTTTAATATCTGATCCGACAAAAGTTTATCTGGTTTTACCAATAATATTAATTAAAATAATTGTAGCAATAATTGTTGGGTATATTGTTGATATTCTTGTTTCTTACAAAGCAAAAGAGCCGGTTATAGAAGAAGTTCACCCAACAGAAATTCATGAAGAAGGCTGCTGTCATCATAAATTGTCTGATGCTACAAAAACAAAAGATTTTTGGCTCCACCCGCTAAAACATACTGTTAATATTTTTCTGTTTATATTAATAGTTTCAATTATTTTAAGTTATATTATTTCAGTTGTCGGTACGGAAGAAAATCTCGCAAAATATTGCCTGATGAATTCTCCGCTTCAGCCGTTACTTGTGTCTTTGCTTGGATTAATTCCTAATTGTGCAATTTCTGTTGCAATGACTCTGTTATTTATAAAGCATACAATAAGTTTTGGTGCTTTAATCGCAGGTTTATCAACCTCCGGAGGGTTGGGATTATTAATATTATTTACAAGAAATAACGACAAAAAAGATACCGCAATAATTTTAACAATTCTTGTTGCCGTAAGTACAGTTGTAGGTCTTATATTTCAATATAACATTTTTGGAATAAATAATTTGTTGAATATTTTGGGAATTCAGGTTTAAAAGAGGGCTTAATGGCTGATAAATCCGAAATATTACAAGAAGCTTTTTCCAAACATCAGAAAGGACAATTGACTGATGCAAGAGACTTATACTTAAAAATATTGGAAAAAGATTCTCAGAATGCACAGGTTTGGGACTTATTGGGAGTTTTGTATTATCAAGCAAAAGACTATGAACAAGCTGAAATTTGTATAAAAAAAGCGATAGAATTTAGTCCGAGAATTTATTATCTTGAAAATTTGGCAAGATTATACCTTGAAAAAGAGGATTATCCAAAAGCTAAGTCGTTATATGAGGATTTAGCAAAATACAATCCGACTTACGAAAATTGGTTTAATCTCGCAATGAGCTATAAAGCTTTGCATTTATGGCAAGAAGCTAAAGAGGCTTATCATAAATCATTAGAAATAAATCCAAAAGGTTATGAATCCTATTTCAACCTTGCATATTTAGCTTTAAACGATAATGATCCGAATTTGGCAGCAGAGTGCTATAAAAAAGCTCTTGAAATTAAACCTGATGATTGGGAATCTGTATATTTTTTATCTCTGGTATATATGCAATTAAAAAATTATGAAAAGGGTTTAGAACTTTTTGAATCTCGTTTGTGCCGGCAAAGTGCAATTGTTTCGCAAGAAAAAATATATCCAAATATTATGAAATCCCGACCGGAATGGAAGGGAGAAAATTTATCGGGCAAAACTTTGTTTACGTACTATGAAGCAGGATTTGGAGATATGCTTATGCTATATCGCTATGTCCCAATTTTAACCAAAATGTGTAAAAAATTAATCATTAAACCTCAAAAAGAATTGGCTAAACTTTTCAGAGAAAATTCGTATGGCGCAGAAATTATAGAAAATTATAACTATAAAAAAGAAATTGATTTTGATTATCATATCCCTTTTTTAAGTATTCCTTATATTTTGGGGTATAAAGGGGAAGAAATTTTTGTTCATCACAATGACAGTTATTTAGCGGCAAATCCGGAAACAATAAGTTACTATAAAGAAAATTTTTGCAAAAATAATAAATTTAAAATAGGGATTAAATGGCAGGGAAATACGCATTATGACCTTGAAAGAGTAATAAAAGTCGAAGATTTTTTCAAGTTATTTGAAATTCCAAATACTCAATTTTATTCTTTCCAAACTTTTGAAGGCTCAGAAAAGCTTGAACAAATTAAGTCTAAATATGATGTAATTGATTTAGGCGCAACATTTGAAAATTTTTCAGATACGGCAGGCGCAATCGAAAATATGGATTTAATAATATCAAATGATTCATCTTTAGTACATTTGGCAGGAGCAATGAAAAAGAATTGTTTTGTTCTTTTACCGTATATTTACAATTGGCGTTGGCATACAGATTTGACAAAATGCGATTGGTATGACAGTGTTAAAATTTTTCGCCAAAAAGAATTTGGGAAATGGAATACGGTATTTGATGAGGTAAAAATTGAATTAAATAAGCTTATTATTCTTTAGGATAACTTCCATAGTAATTTCTTTTTAATTCATCAATACTATCAGAGCCATATTTAATTAAAATTTCATCAGCCAAAACCCATGCCACTCTTGCTTCAGCAACAACTGCGCAGGCTTCGACAGCACAAACGTCTGAACGTTCAAAATGAGCTTCGGTTTCCTGTAATGTAATTGAATCTACCGTTTTCAACGGAGTTTTCATTGTCGGAATAGGTTTCATAACCCCCGTTATAACCAAATCTTCTCCGTTTGTCATACCACCTTCAATTCCGCCGGCGTTATTTGTTTTATGAGCAATTTCACCATCTTTTATGAAAATTTCATCATGGTAATTACTCCCTTGGTAACCCAGCGGATTTGTACCAATTTCTACAACTTTAACTGCCGGAATGCTCATTATAACTTGCGCAAGTTTACCGTCAATTTTTCTGTCCCAGTGAACAAATGAGCCAAGTCCTACAGGAAGATTTTTGTATAAAACAACAAATTTCCCTCCGAGTGTATCTCCTTTACCTCGCATAATATCAATTTCTTCTTTAAAATCCTCACAGCAGCAAGCAGAACCTATTTGAGTAACTTTTGATGTTCCAACAATCCCAAGTTCTTTAAGCAGTAATTTTGCAATAGCACCTATCGCAACTTCTATTGCGGTTTGTCTTGCACTAGAACGTTCAAGAATATTTCTTAAATCTTTTTGGCAATATTTTACACTTCCGGCATAATCAGCATGTCCGGGACGATATGTAGAAAAAGTCTTTTCATCTGTAATATCTTCCGGAGAAGAACTCATAACTTTTTTCCATGATTCAAAATCTTGATTTTTTATAATAAGAGTAATCGGAGAACCTAATGTTTTTCCAAATCTGACCCCTGAAGTTATTTGAACAGTATCATTTTCAATTTTCATTCTTTCGCCGCGTCCATATCCCTGCTGACGACGTTTTAGTTCATTATTGATAAAATTTTCATCAATCGTAATACCTGACGGCAGCCCTTCAATTATTGCCGTTAAACATTGACCATGACTTTCTCCTGAGGTTAAAAATCTGAATTTATTCATTATTTTTCTTATTCCTATTTTTATGTTTCAGAAATGTTTGAACTTTTGTTTGCATCATTTCCTCGATAATTTTTGGGCCGGAAGCTGTATCTTGTATTACTTGATACATCTTTAACCAATAAGTTTCTTTTGTCGGTTGACGTTCTGCACTTATTTTAATACCGTTTGAAGTTTCTTTTGCTATAACATTTCTATATGTATTTTTGTACCTTCTAAGTTTAGCAGTTTTTTGTCCGATTTTCAATTCCCTGAAAAATCTGTCTGCGGGAATTGTCATAGATTCAATTTCACCGGTAGGTTTCACGATTTCTCTTATTATTTTTGCATTTGTAGAATACATATTTAACAATTCAGGATTGTAAGAATTTGCATAAGTTTCATATTTCCGGAAAAATTCTATGGCATCTTTTGTTGTCATAGCGTAAACTTCTGAAAAAGACACCATTATCCCTATAACTATCAATATTAATTTTTTCATATTGAAAGAATATAAAAGTCTAAAAATTTTTAGCACCCCCTCACAGGATAGAAAATATTTCTTATTTAATGTAAAATCTTTTTAAGATGAAAAAAATTTTAATTGTTGATGATGTACCCGGCTGGGTAAGATTTCACAAAACAAATATTGAATACTTAAATATTGAAAATTTTGAGATTGATACTGCAAATTCAGCACTCGAAGCTCTTTCCAAAATAGAATCTTCAATTGATAATCCTTATACTGTCATATTTACTGATTTGCAAATGGAAAGTAATTTTTTACCCAAATCCGCAGGAGAATGGCTTATTGAGCAAATTAAAACTTATAAATATTACGATAAATCTAAAATAGTTATAATTTCTGCTTCCCCATATATTGAAAGAATTGCAAAACATTACGGTGTATCTTTTATATCAAAAATAACTGTAAGAAATTCGACAACAGAAATCTATAAACAATTCTTAAATTAACCATATAAGATGTAAAATTTATATTAATGTTGAAAAACCTGTGATATAATAGTTCTATATAATTGGTAGTTTAGTAAAGGAGATTTAATATGATTCCAATTTTTGATTCAAAACGTCAATACGCACAAATTGGTGAAGAAGCTGAAAAAGCGGTTTGTGAAGTAATGAGAAGCGGCTGCTACATCTTAGGTCCTAATGTAAAAGCTTTAGAAAGCGAATTAGCAAGTTATATCGGCTGCAAATATACAGTAGCATTAAATTCAGGTACAGATGCACTTCATGTTGCATTACGTGCATTAAATATCGGTGCCGGAGATGAAGTTATTACAACGGCATTTACTTTTGTCGCAACAGCAGAAGCTATCGGCATGGTTGGCGCAAAACCTGTATTTGTTGATATAAATCCTGATACTTTCAATATTGATCCGAAGGCTATTGAAGCTGCAATTACACCAAAAACAAAAGCTATTATACCTGTTCATTTGTATGGTCAGCCTTGTGATATGGACGCTATTATGGATATTGCTCACAGACACAATTTGAGAGTAATTGAAGATTGCTGTCAGGCAATTGGAGCATTATACAAAGGAAAAATGGTCGGTACCTTCGGTGATATCGGCTGCTATAGCTTCTATCCGACTAAAAATCTCGGAACAATGGGCGATGGCGGACTTTGTACAGTAAATTCAGAAGAATTAAGAGATCACTTAATTGCTCTAAGAAACCACGGTTCAATGGTTCGTTATCACAATGATGAATTAGGTGTAAACTCTCGTCTTGATGAAATTCAGGCTGCAATATTGAGAGTTAAAGCTAAACACATTGATGAATGGAATACCCAAAGACGTGAACATGCCGCATACTACAACAAATTGTTTGCGGATTGCTCTGATATTTCAACACCAAAAGAATTAGATAATACATATTGTGTTTACCACCAATATACGGTAAAAATACCAAACAGAGATGAAGTTCACAAAATGTTAGGAGAAGCAGGAATCGGTGCAATGTTGTATTATCCTATCCCGTTGCATTTCCAAAAAGTTAATGCTTGGCTAGGAATGGGTAAAGGTTCTTTGCCTGTTACGGAAAGAAATACCGAAGTGGTTATTTCACTTCCGATGTTCCCTGAATTAACTCACGAAGAACAAGAAACTGTTGCAAAAACATTGATTTCTTGTATAGAAAAATCAAAATCTGCAGCTTGCTGCTAGGTTAAAATTTTTACAATAATAAACAAAAAAGAGTCAAAATATACAATTTTTGACTCTTTTTTTATCCTATAGACATAAATTTTGGTTTTTCAGTTAATGTTTCTGTAAAATTTGCTTTTAATCCTGTTGTTCTTGATGCAAATAAATCGTTCGCGTTATAACCTGAAATATTATCAGTTTGTTTTCCTTGAAATAAGACTTGTAAAGCGTTATATAAAGGATTTTTAGGAAGTGAATTAGCAACAGGAGATTCCGGATTAGGAAGATCATTCATTCCCTGATCCATAAATTTTGTTTGGAGGTTTGCTCCTAAACTTGAATTTATTGCCATGTTGTCCTGTGCCATTACTATAAAACTCCTTAAGCTAAAGTTTGCATTGAGAAGCACCCGCCTGATGGGTTCCCTGATTCATTGTACGCTCTTAAATTCCCAACCCCGGGGTGTGGAAAGAATTTTTTACCCTGAGCTTCGATACACATATTCGGGTCAGTCATCATTTTTTCATATGCAATATTAACATTTGGTTCTAAACCGACTGAATACCACAAAGCTTCAAGATTATTTTTAATCATGCCAAATGTTGAACTGATAATATTTCTGGTTTCTTCATCTGTTTTTTTAATTCCGAAATCAGTTTTGACGTATGTTTCACCGTTTGCGGCATTTCTGTTAATCTTATCAACTTCCGGATTTTGGTTATTATTCATACAATTATCCTTTATACTCTGCTCTTTTATATATAAAGTATATAAATAATAGATAATTGCTTTTTTGCACTATCGTGTGTTTACATTTTGTAATAATTGATTTTACCATGGATAATCTTTTGCAATTGTCCACCCGTCATTAATAATTTTTTGGGCGCAGCACAAACCTTGCCCTGTTTTTGAGCAGTCAGCATTTACTGTCGAAAGATTGCTGGAATTACATCTTGGGATAATAATACCTCTTTCATTTCTCTCGAATGTAAAAACATCTTTGCCAATAGTATTAGGCAGCTCCGCGCCATTTATATCAATATATAACCAAGTTTTAGCAGAAGAACCGTATTTAACAAAATTTATTAATACAGTGCCATCAGGTAATAATATACTGCTTCTTCCGGAGTTAATCGCATCAACTCCGACTATATCCCCATTTAAAGCTTTAAAAGAACCGGTAGCACCGCTTCCATTAAATAAGCTATATTTACAAACATTATAATTTTTGCACAAAGTTATTCCCTTGAAATACGGAAGCCAATATTTTTTAAAATATTCATCTTCACCGACTTCTTCGGGGTTATCCCAACCGTCATAATCACCGTTATCGGCTACAGATAAAAGCAATGCTTGATTAACTTGAGAGTAAGCTTTTTTCAATTTTGTAACGGTTTTTTGTTGTTGATAGTGAGTAATAATATTTGGTATAGTCATTGCACTGACTATACCGATTATGCCAAGTGTTATGAGGGTTTCTGCAAGAGTGAAGGCTAAGTGTTGCCCCCTCACCATTGCCCTCTGCGATTCGCTGACGCTTACTGCACGCAGTCTCGCTCGACTCGCAAACTCGTCGGCTCGGCTAGTGTCCCGTAGATATTTCCCCCCTACATTTACCCTGTCACTCTGAACTTGTTTCAGGGTCTGTTTAATTTTCCATTTAATATTCATTATAATTACCTCTTTATTATAATATATTATTATAAATATTATAACATACTATAATTTATTAATCAATATTTGATTGTTAACATAGCAATATGTTAGATGAGGAATTTTTAAGTGAATTTGGGGTCAAATTAAAATTCTATAGAATCAGGCGTAACTATACTCAGGCGCAATTGGGTGAAATGGTTGAAATGTCTGAACATCGTATAAGCCAGATTGAAAACGGACGATGTAATATAACATTAAAAACAGTAAATCGGTTTTCTAATGCTTTGGAAGTTCCTGCTTCTAAATTATTTGTTTTTGAGGAAATTTAGATTTTTTTATTGTGAAAACCTTTGTTAGTGCTGATTGTTCTGCCAATTGATTTAATTTTGCCTTCAATGCAGCCTCGACATTGGCTTGGATTTTCGTTTATGCAAATTTTTCCGGGGTAAATTTCATATTTTGCACGATACTCTGTGGTTGTAACATTTGGCATAACAACATTTGCACCGCTTTGGAGTGCAATAATTCGACCTTTTGGATTAAGGGTTTCCATCGCAGTTGTAGCCGGAATATTTATATCTTTTAACAGTATTCTGGTTAATGCCATAGCTTTAAGAGCAAGGGTGAAACTTCCGTTTTGTTCATTTTTTAGCGGAGTATTAGGGTGAGCAATAAATGGGCCTATTCCAATCATATCTGCTTCTATTTCTTTAAAAAATAATATATCATCTGCAATAGATTCAATTGTTTGATTTGGCAAACCGATTAGACTTCCGCTCCCGACTTCATAACCAAGTTTTTTTAAATCTTTCAAACATTTCAAACGATTATCAAAATCCATATGGGGGTGCATTTTTGTGTATAAATTTCTGTCAGTGGTTTCAATTCTTATTAAATATCTATCAGCACCGCTTTGTTTAAAAGCTTTATAATCTTCAAAACTTCTTTCGCCTATGCTAAGTGTTAGAGCAACATCAAGTTCTTTAATTTTTTCTATAACTTTACACAATACATCTCTTGAATAAAATTCGTCCTCACCCGATTGAAGAACAATTGTTTTATATCCCATATCAACTGCTTTTTGCGCATATAAGACAATGTCATCAGGAGATATTCTATATCTTTCAAGGTTTCTGTTTTCACAACGCAAACCGCAGTATTTGCATGTCCTTTTACAAATATTGGAAAATTCAATTAAACCGCGTAAATGGACTTCATCACCAACATATTTTTTTCTTATTTTGTCAGCATAAGAAAATAACCAATCATTTTGTTTATCATCTTTTAGAATATCTGTAATTTCTTTTTTTGAAAGATTTTCCACAGAGATATTTTAGCATGAACTTCTAATATATTACATGATTTTTGCACCTGTTGACTCTTGAAATTTTGATTTGATTGTATAGAATTGTAATACAGGTTAGAATAAGAAGGGGATATTGGGATTAATGCTTAAATTTGACTGGCGAAATGCCGATGCTCAAGTAATAGGTTCAGAAAACGGACTTGATTTATCTCAGGAATTTTCACAATATCAGGAGCAAATCACTTCGATTATTGCAGATTTGAATAAAAGAAAAGATAAGCCGGGTCAAAAGCTTCAGTGGTTAAATTTAGGATATAATGAAGAAACCTTGTGGTATGTAAAAGAATATGCTTCAATGGTTCGGGGAAGATTTGATAATGTCTTGGTACTTGGTATAGGCGGTTCTGCTCTTGGCGGATTGGCTGTTACGGAAGCTTTATTAAAACCTTACTGGAATTTTTTAACGAAAGAGCAAAGAGACAATTTTCCAAGAATATTCTTTTTGGATAACATTGATCCTGATTCGATTAACGGTCTTTTGGATATCTTGGATTTAAAAAAGACATTGGTAAATGTTATTACAAAATCCGGTGATACTGCAGAAACTATGGCTCAATTTATGATATTGAGAGATAGGCTTGCTCAAGAGCTCGGAGAAGATGAATATCGTAAGAATGTTGTAGCGACAACTGATAAACAAACAGGGGTATTAAGACAAATTTCAGAACAGGAAGGGTATAAAACTTTTGTTATTCCTGATGATGTCGGAGGAAGATTCTCTGTATTTTCTGCAGTCGGATTATTACCATTTGCACTTGTCGGTATTGATATTGATGAAATCACAAATGGCATAAAAGATATGGATTTGGCATTAAAAAATACTGATATTCATCAAAATATTGCAGCTCAAAATGCTTTAATTCAATATCTTATGGACATTAAAAAAGGTAAAAATATATCTGTAGTTATGCCATATTCAAGCAAATTGAAATTTGTTGCTGATTGGTATACTCAATTATGGGCTGAATCATTGGGTAAAAATGAAGATTTGAACGGAAATTCCGTAAATGTCGGTCCGACTCCTGTGAGAGCATTAGGTGCAACCGATCAGCATTCTCAAATACAATTATTTAATGAAGGCCCTAACAATAAAGTAATAACTTTTATAAGAGTCGGCGATTTTAATACCAGCCTTGAAATCCCGAAAATATTTGAATATACAGGGATAGGATATCTGGGCGGAAAAACATTGAATGATTTAATGAATGCGGAGGCGGATTCTACTATGGTATCTTTGTCTGATTATTCAAGACCGACTGTTACTATAACATTGCCCAAGGTTAACGGATATTATATCGGACAATTACTTTATATGTTAGAGGTTCAAACAGCAATTGCCGGAGCTTTGTATAATGTTAACGCTTTTAATCAGCCCGGTGTAGAACAGGCAAAATATTATACTTATGCACTAATGGGCAGAGCCGGATATGAAGACTCCGCTCAAATGCTTCAAAATAAAATGAATCCTATTTCGGTAAGTTAGAGGTTATTATGAAAAAAATATTTAAATTTCTTGCGATATTGGCGATATTTTTTCTGTCTTTAACATCTTTTGCACAAACTGTTTTAAAAGGTAGTGTTGTAAAAGTTCCGGATAAATTCTTTGGAACCTGGCGAGTTGTTTCAAAATGCGTTGAAACAGATTCGCCAATAATTTTTAAAGAAAAAGGATTAGATTTGTGGAACATTTCTCAAATAAATGACGTCATAAAATTAAGTAACCCATTGACGGGCGCATCAGCACAAATAAGGGTTGAAAATGTTGCTAAGGATAGAGTTGAATTTATTAAAACAGGAAAATATAATAATAAATTGTTAACGGATAAAGTTAGTATTTCAATCATTGAAGATAGTTTTACCGGTTATGATACTCTAAAACTTGAAACAATATCGGATATAGATGGAAGTGTAGTAAAAACAGAAACGGCAAAATATTCTATAAAAGGAGAAAGAATAGCCGGACAAAGCGTAAAAGGAGAATAAGGATTTATATGCAGCAATACGAATTTGATACAGTAATTTTAGGAGGAGGACCTGCAGGATTTTCAGCAGGATTATATGCAGCAAGAGGAGCGGTTTCAACGGCAATTATTGATACAAATATGTTAGGCGGTCAACCGTCAAATTACTTGGAATTAGAAAATTATCCGGGATTTTTGAAAGTAGGCGGGTATGATTTGATGGAAAAATTTGAAGAACATGCAGATATGTTTGGTGTGCAAAAATTCCCGATGCAAGAAATTGAAGAAATTAATTTAGTTTCAAACCCAAAGGTTATAAAAACTAAGGAAGGTGAATTTAAGGCAAAGACAGTAATTGTTGCAACAGGTGCTAAGCCGATGAAATTAGGTGTGCCGGGTGAACAAGAATTTGTCGGACGTGGAGTAAGTTATTGTGCAGTATGTGATGGTGCATTTTATAAAGATAAAGTAGTTGCTGTAGTCGGAGGCGGAAATTCCGCAGTAGAAGAAGCAATGTATTTAACAAAATTTGCATCAAAAGTTTATGTTATTCATAGACGAAATGAGCTCAGAGCGGATAAAATTGTTCAAGAAAGGGCCTTTAAAAATGAAAAATTGGAATTTATCTGGGATAGTGTTGTAAAAGAAATTAAGGGTTCGGATTTGGTATCTTCTGCAATTTTAGAAAATGTTAAAACTAATGAAGTTACAGAACTTGCCATAAACGGGATTTTCCCTTATATCGGAATAACTCCGAATGTTGAAGGTTTTAACGGACAAATTGAACAAGATTCAAGAGGTTTTATTTTGACTGACGAAACAATGAAAACATCAGTAGATGGAGTTTTTGCAGTCGGAGATGTAAGAGTTACACCTTTAAGACAAGTTATTACTGCAGCATCAGATGGTGCAATCGGTGCGGTTTATGCTGTTAAGTACGTAGAAACCCTAAAAGAAATACCTGTCAGAAGCTAGATTTTGTATGTGTATTACTTAATTGTACCTGTGCAAGTTCCATAAGATGGTGTTGGGCTATATTCAATACCGGTAATACGATCTTTAACTTCACATTTTAGTATATTGTTCAAACATTCACTATCAGGTAATCTGTTATATAATTTATGTAAATCTGATGCAGAATAATAACTAATATCTACCCATTTTTCGCTTGTATTAGGACTACACGCTTTTCCGTCATTAGTAAGGCTGGGACTATAATTGATATATACTTTTACACTATATTGGTTGATAGTATCTCCAGTGACCACAAAAGAAAAATAACCTCCTGATCGGCTTCCATTAGCCAAGTATTTCCCATTCTTATTTGAAGATATACCCCAACTAATGTGGCAAAAAGAGCTTGTTCGATTAAGATTACCTAATTCGCAGCACCAAGATTTATTATCATCATTAACTCCTTGTTCTTGGCAACATTCAAGACTTTTGGGATTGATATCACAAGGACCCTGCGTATCTGGTTCCTCAGGCTCAGAATTTGAACGTTCATACGGCTCGGTGATTACGTCTTGAGTAGCTTTGCTTAAAATAGTTTTTGTTTTTGAGTTTAATGTAAATGTTCTCAAGTCTTGTCCTAAAACATTCGGTCCTTTTTTACCGTTGATATCTATTAAAACTTGTGGAGAATTCGCAGATATTTGAGGTGTCAAACAAATACTTGAACCGTTTTTTAAACTCCCGCAAGCTCCTTTGAATTCAGGATTATAAACTTTCTTGTCTTTGTCTTTGTATTCATAATAAACATTTGCAAAACAATCCCTGTTACTATTCCCGCAATATTTAGAAAGTTTCAGATATTTTTTTATAAATTGTCCTGAATTATCTAAATAACTTTCGGGTTCTTCTGAAACATACATCATTGTACTGAAATATGAACCTTTATTTTCAGTAACAATTAAATTATCTAAAGCATTATTTAATGTCTTTGTCATTCTTTCAAACCCTAAATCAAAAGATTTCTGTCTGTATTTAGAGACAAACACAGGTAAAACAAGTGCTGATATTACTCCAACTATTACACAGGCTAATAGGACTTCGGTTAAAGTAAATCCCGCGGAGCGCAGGAGTCGTGGAGTCTTTCCAAAGATTGTAGCATTATGCCCCGTCCGGCGAGGACCTTCGGTGAGGGTGAAGGCTATCTTTTTAAAGTGAATAGGTAGATAAGTTGATAAGTTGATAAGTTCGTTACGGTTATTAAGCCTCCCATCATTGCGAGGAGGATTGTCATTCTGAGGGCGAAGCCCGAAGAATCGCAATACCTTACAAGATTTGCTTGACATTGAGATCTTTCGCCCTGCGGGCTCAAGATGACGATAACCGTCATTGCGAGGAGCAAAGCGACGAAGCAATCCAGACTGCCCCCTCTCCTGTCCTTCGGACACCCTCTCCCGTTGGGCGAGGGAATTACATTTACCCCTGTCACCCTGAACTTGATTCAGGGTCTTATTCAGAATCTTAAAATTTTTGTGTGAGCCTGTTTCCGTCGGCGCAGCCGTTAGGTGTTTCAGGGTCTTTTCCCTAACGGGTGAAACCCCACCCGAATTTCTAACACTCATAAACTCGTGTTGAAATTCTTCCCTCCCCTTGTCAGGGGAGGATAAGAGGGGTCTTAATAATTTACCCCTATATTTACCCCTGTGTTTTAGTACCGTTTTTATTTTTTTTATATTCAACAAATTCTTCTCCATAATCCAATTTAAATAATCCACATGAATTCTATATAATATAATGAATTTTGTCAACAATTTTCGCTATAATAGTTAGTAAAGTTTCTCTCAGATTGTTAATAAACTAAAATATATTATGTTTAAGCAAAAATTCGCACTCAAGTTGAAACAAATAAGGAAGTCGAGAAAATTTACGCAGGAAAAGTTAGCAGAACTTGTTGGGGTAGATTTTAGATATATATCGTTACTTGAAAATGCGAAGAGCTTTCCTTCTTGTGAATTAATAGAAAAATTAGCGTTGGCATTAAATGTTACATATCGTGAAATGTTTGATTTTGACAATGATTTTTCTCGAATTGATATTGAAAAAGAAATAATAAATACAGTTAAAAATATTGATGATAAAAATTTAAAAATTCTTTATTCATTTTCAAAGCAATTATTATAAAGAAGATATTAATGTTTTTCGCAAGATATAAAGATTAGATAAAGAAATCAAGAATCTCTTATTTTTTAATTTATAATTAGAATGTAAAGAAGGAAATATGGAGATTTAAATATATGTCATCAGTTAATGAAATCTTATTAGAACTGGAAAATGCAGATAACGTAACAAAAAATAAATTGGAAAACGAATTAGTAAGTATCGGTACTTCAGTTGTTCCGCAATTAGTTGATCAGTTACAGGTAGTTCGCGGAATTAAAAGAGGTGTTGTAGCAATGACTTTAATTCGCTTGGGTGATGTTTCTGTTAAATATTTAGAAAAAGCTGCTCAAGATAATAAAGATTTTGAATGGGTTGCAGAATATCTAATCAGAGAAATTAAAGGTATTGCAGCTTAGTTATTGTAGAATTTAGATAAAAAGGCTTGATTGAGTAATTTAATCAAGCTTTTTTTATGTTATTATACAAAATATGAAAGAATATAATGATTTAAAATATACCTGTCTTTTTGGCGGTGGTGCTATCAGAGGAGCCGCTCACGTTGGTGTTTTGAAAGCTCTTAAAGATTTGGAAATAATCCCGCAAACTCTTGGAGGTTCTTCTGTTGGTTCTATTGTAGCCGCATTATTTGCAGTCGGATATACTTATCAAGAATTATCTGAAGTATTTTTGTCGGTTAATTTTGAATTATTCAGAGATATTTCTTTCGGATTTAACCAAAAATTTGCACTCTCTAAAGGTAAAGTCTTTTTAGAATGGATTAGAGAGTTAATTGAAAAGAAGTTTTATGGTGAAAATTATAAAAAGGGGGATAATAAGCCTGTAACATTCAAGGATATAGGTAAAAATCTTGTTATTATTACAACTGATATGAATAGATTTACCTGTTGCGAATTTTCAAATTTTGAAACTCCTGATTTTGAAATAGCAATGGCAGTAAGAATTTCCTGTTGTATGCCCGGTTTAATGAGAGCAGTAAACTTTGATGATTGTTTATTGGTTGACGGAGATTTGATGAAAGGTAAGCCTATGTGGTATCTTTCAAAAAATTTAAAAGAATCTTCCGACAGAATTTTGGAAATACGTTTAGAAGGTACATTTTCGGGGTCTGATGAAAGTCCTGTAGAATATGTAAACGGCATGTACACTTGTATGACATATTCCGAAACCTCTTTTATAAAAGATATTTATGGACAAAATGATAAGTACGATTATCTTGTCATTGATACCGGAAATGTTGTAGTTGTTGATTTTAATTATCCGACGGAAAAAAGGCAAGCAATTATTGATGATGGATACAGGCAAACTGTTGATTATTTTAAAACTTCACTGCTTAATAAAAAACAAACTATATTTAATATATATACAGAAATACTTGATAAAATTCGGAAAATTCAAGGATTTATTCTTATTAAAAAGTTTAATCAAGCTAAAAACACCATTGCAGAACTTTTTATATATTTATCAGATGTAAAAAATATTATTGACGAAGATGTTTATAATTCTATATCTGAACTTCAAAAACTGTTATACAGTAATATAAAATTCGGACTTTTGGGTTATGTGAGCTGCAATAACAAAGATATTATAAAGACTAAATTATCAGAAATAATATATGATTTAGCAAGCCGAACCGGCGAAATGGAAAAATATATTAAAAAGTTTTCCATTTGACAATAGAAAATGTTTGTTATAGTATAAATGAGCGGTCGAAATAAAATTTCGGCGTGTGACAACTAGATATCGTGCTCCGGTGGCACTCTGCCGAACGAAAAGTTGACTAAATGTCAAGTTTTCGTGAGAGGTAAGGTAGACGCCTTCAGAGTTTCACAAGAGTATAGGTAATTTGACAATTGAATATCGTGCTCCAGTGGCGGAATCGGTAGACGCGTTGGACTTAAAATCCAATTGGGCGTATAACCCAGTGCCAGTTCAAGTCTGGCCTGGAGCAAACTTTAAAACTCGGCGAAAGTCGAGTTTTCTTAATGGCACAAATTAATTATCCGGAAACTTGATTTTCACTAAAATTAAACACATTCCAATTAGCCGAAACTTCTGTTATAGGTTTATAATAATCTTTAACCAAAATTTGCTGGGTTTGAATAGGAATATAATTTTTGGATTTCAAATAATTTTCAAATTTTTCTGAATTATTTATATATTTTTTTTGTTTTACCAGAGGATAAAAAGCATGTTTTTTTCTTGCTGTTTCACAAAGCATTGCATTGATAATTTCGTCGTAATTCAGCTCATAACCTGAATTTGTTGTGATATCGTAGATATAATTCAGATTATCACTTGTTGTTATTGAAAAATATCCGAGAAGTTTTTTATTTTCTTCTATTACGTAACGAATTTTATAATAGTCATTAAAACCTGCAAAAGCAGCTTCTTGAAATTCTTTTGGAGTTCTTACCAAAGAAGGCTTATAGATATTTTGCAATTCAGAATTATATAAATTTGCAATTTCTTTAGAATCAGAATTTTGAGCATATCTCCATTTAAAATTAGATTTTATTGGAGTAGGTTTTTCTATTTTCCAAAGGGTTTCGGAGGCACATTGTCTAAATCCGCAGCCGTTTATAAAAAGATTAAATAATTCATCATGACACTCATCAATTGTTACTGTGAATGTTACGGCACCTTTTGCTCCAAGTTTATTTATAACAAATTCAACAAGTCTTTTTCCCACATCATACAGATTTTCTTTGAAGATTAATTTTGTAATATTTATTTTATATGGATTACCCGGAGTTTTAGCAACCGTAATCAAACCTAAAATTTCATTATTTTCAATAAGAATGAAGGATTCCGGTCTAAATTTTAATGTTAACGGAAGTATTGCATTAAAGATACCGATAGGTTCCTGCATAATTGATTTTACAATTTTATCATTTTCATCATTGCAAAGATATGAGACCATTTTTTTTAACTTTGAATAATCAAAATACATCAATCTTCTTATTTGCATAATTTTATTATACTATTAATTTGTTTTTATATCAAAAATTTTTAGTTCGTGTTAATATTGAGGAGCAGAAGGGAATAAAGCGATTATGGAAAGTCTTAAAATCTATTTGGATAAGGATATTGATAAAGATTTAATAAAAACAAAAAAAATAGCAGTTATCGGATTTGGTTCTCAAGGTTACGGACAATCAATGAATTTAAGAGATTCAGGCTGCGAGGTTGTTTTAGGCTTGAGAAAAGAAGGTAAATCAGCACAAAAAGCTATGAATTTGGGATTTAAAGTTATGGATATAAAAGATGCCGTTAAGTGGGCCGATATTGTTCAAATTTTAATCCCTGATGAAATTCAAGCAAAAGTTTATGAAGAACAGATTAAGCCATTTATGCACTCAGGACAATATTTAATGTTTTCACACGGATTTAATATTCATTATAAAAGAATTGTTCCGCCTGGTGATATAAATGTAATAATGGTTGCACCAAAAGGACCCGGTCATACTGTAAGAAGCCAATACGAAGAAGGGAAAGGAGTACCTTGCCTGATAGCAATCTATAATGATGCGGAAGGTAATTCTAAAGAAGTTGCGTTGTCTTACGCAAGTGCTATTGGAGCAGGAAGAGCCGGAATTATTGAAACGACATTCAGAGAAGAAACCGAAACTGATTTGTTTGGCGAACAAGCAGTAATTTGCGGCGGGGTTTCAGCTTTGATGAAAGCAGGATTTGAAGTTTTAACCGAAGCAGGCTATTCTCCTCATATGGCATATTTTGAAGTTTTGCACGAAATGAAACTCATTATAGATTTGGTAAATCAAGGCGGGCTTGCCGATATGAG
The DNA here is from genome assembly GCA_017467605.1 of bacterium. Classification (GTDB taxonomy): domain Bacteria; phylum Cyanobacteriota; class Vampirovibrionia; order Gastranaerophilales; family Gastranaerophilaceae; genus Zag111. The sequence goes on from JAFUSQ010000013.1 coordinate 32,455, forward strand.
ATATTCAATTTCTAATACTGCCGAATACGGAGATATGACAAGAGGTCCAAAAGTTATCGGAGATGCTTCTAAAGCTGCTATGCGTCAAATTTTAAAAGATATTCAATCAGGTCAATTTGCAGATGAATTTACAACAGAAATGGCAACAGGCTGCAATAGATTTAACAAGTTAAGAGAAGAAAATGCTAATCACCCTATTGAAAAAACCGGGGAAGAAATTCGTTCTTCTTTTGTTTGGGGACAAAACAAAATTATAAATAGAAATATCAATTAAAAAAGGAATACAAATATGTTTAGTACAGAAGATTTATATGAAGTTGTCGTATTTTCAATTGGCGATACTAAAGCCGGAACAAAAATGGGAAAGCTTCAACTGAAAAATACGGTTGATGAAAGTACACTAAATTGTATTTTATGGGAAGAAACCTTAAACCGTTTTGACAGTAAAATATTTAGGACCGGAAATTTGGTTAGAATAGTCAGTGCAAGTTTTAACGAAAAGTTTAACAATTGTCTGATATCAGCTCTGGAACTTGTTAAAGAAGCTAAACTGGGTATTGATGAAAAACAAACCGCACAATACTGGAATAAATTACAATCTTATGTCGAAAAAATTGCTGACAATAATTTGAAAACCTTTGTTAGAGAATTATTTTCAAAGTATGAGAAAGAATTCAAAATAATGCCTGCTGCTAAATTGATGCATCATAATTATGTTGGCGGACTTTTGGTTCACACAGTTGAATGTGCCGAATTTGCACAATTGAATATGGAAAAATTCACTTATAAAACAAATGAAGATGAAATTTACGCAGCTTGTTTATTGCATGATTTCGGTAAGATTTTTGAGTATACAATTGATACGGAAACAGGCTTGATAGATTATGCTCCGAATTTTAGAGAAGAATGGATTTCGCACTCACAATACGGTTTTACAATTTGTATGAGTGCGGGTTTTAAACGAGTAGCAAAAATGATAGCCGCACACCATGGCAGATCAGATTGGGGCGCAATTATAGATTTAGATCAAAAAGATTTGGAGCCGGAATTATATTTAGTTCACTTGATAGACAATTTATCGGCAAAATTCGGCAAAATAAGTGCAAGATTATTGGAAGATAATTAACAATCAATACCCTGACACCCCAATTGTAAACAAAATAAATAAAAATTTACGTTATGAAACATTTTGAGTCATGGGGCATGTTTTATGCTAGATTAAGGGTATAAATAAAAGGATATATTTAAGGAATAGTTTAGTAGTAAGGAGATAATGAATGTCTGAATACTTGAGCAAAGAAGAGATAAAACAATGGAGAAGCTCATTAGAAAAGATTACATTAGAGGAATTCGCTGCAAGATTAGGGAAAAAAGTTGAAGAAAAAAAAGAAACTAATGATTTGGTGGATATTGTTCTTCATGGTAAACCGGTTGTATCAGAAGATTCTAATTGGTCATCTTCAAAGGTTGAACGTCTCAGCTCAATAGCAGAAAGAGCATATGAAAAAGAAAAAGAACTTTACGTATCTCCGTTCTCTGCACAAAATTTAAAAGTAGAAGATTCTAAATCCGCTTCACCAAAAGAAGTTAAAAAGTCAGCAGCTTCTTCAAAATCTGCTAAAAAACCTTCTGAATCAAATAAAGTTTCTAAAAAGTCAGAAAAAACTTTTGAAACTGCTAAAAAGATTATTTCTAATACAAAAACAGGTGATGATTTAAGAGATGAAGTGAGGATTGTATTTAAAAAAGCACTCACTGACAGAGAACAAAAAGTGTTCGATTATTTTGCCGCACATAGGAATAAAATTGTTTATGCTAAAGATTTGGCAGAATTGTTGGAGCTTCCGAGAGATTATGTTTACAAATATATTAAGAATTTAAGAGCAAAAATTGATGGTGAGGCATTGAAAAATGCAGATAAAGGTGGCTTTGTTCTTACTGTATAGAAATAGATATAATAAAAAAGACCTTAAAGAATATCTTTAAGGTCTTTTTTTATTATATTTTGATATTTTATCTAATTTCGCATTTTGCACCGACAAATTCTAAAGCACGTTTGTTTAGAATAGCTTCTCTTTCAGAAATATTCATTATTACAGTAGTTGGAGCAGATGATACTATATCTTTAGCTGCTGCGTAATCCAGACCGGTGATTTGTCTTAATGTAGCCATAACTGTCGCTTGATTATCCCCTGAACTCAACAAAACCAATTTTCTTCTTCCTGTTGATTTTTTTATTGCGTGTCTGTTTTTGTTAAGTCCAACTTCGGTATAGATCATTTTTTGAACTTTTGCAAATTCAACATTGTCCATATCAAAATGATATTTTCTTTTAACGTAATCACTTATGATAACTATTAACATCACTGTAATTGCAGCAAATAAAAATAACGGATCCATAAATTTTGCACCTCTTTTGTATAAATGTTATCACAGAAGATTTTACCTTGCAATAAATTCAAATATAAAAAAGAGGACGATTATTACAACCGTCCTCTTTCAATTTTGAATTAAAAACCAAACTACTTGATTTCAACAACTGCACCAGCTGCTTCAAGAGTTTTCTTGATAGCTTCAGCTTCATCTTTTTTGATGTTTTCTTTAACTGCTTTAGGAGCTGCTTCAACTAAGTCTTTAGCTTCTTTCAAACCTAAACCTGTTAAAGTTCTAACTTCTTTTAATACAGCGATTTTCTTATCAGCCGGAACTGATGCTAATACAACTGAAACTTCAGCATCAGCATCATCTGCTGCTGCGCCTGCTGCTGCCGGAGCTGCTGCTGCAACTGCTACAGGAGCAGCTGCTGATACGCCGAATTTTTCTTCCATAGCTTTTACTAATTCAGCTGCTTCTAATAATGTTAATTTTTCAATTGATTCTAAAATTGATTCTACACTCATTGTTTTTCTCCTTTATTTTAATTTTAGTTTTGTACATTTCATTCTGTCGAATATTAAATTCTTTCAGAATAAAGGAATGAAATTCCTAAGCGGCTTTTTGATCTCTAACAGCTGCCATAGCTCTTGTAAGTTGAGCCATAACTGCATTGATAGAACCAACAATGCCTGATGCCGGTGAATTGATAGATCCAAGCATTTTTGCATAAAGTTCTGATTTTGAAGGCAGATTTGCCAATGCTTTTGTATCTTCTGCTGAAAGTAAGTTTCCATCTAATACTGCACCGATGATTTCACCTTTTTTAGTATCTTTGATAAACTTAGCTACTGCTTTTGCAGGGCTTACAGGATCTTCAAAACCGAAAGCCAAAGCGATAGGTCCGGTTAATTTTTCAGTCAAAGCTTCGTATTGAGTACCTTTAACAGCGATTTTAGCCAAAGTGTTTTTAGTAACCATATAGTCACCGCCGCCTTTTTGGATTTCGCGTCTTAGTTTTGTAATTTCTTCAACAGACAAACCTTTGTATTCTGTCAAAATTGCGACCTGAGCTTTTTCGATTTTTGCTTTAATAGCATCTATTTTTTCTGATTTAAATGCTTTTGTTGCCATTTTTAGCTCCTTTTACCTGTCGGGAACTTTCCCGAACTTAATTTTATTGTATCGACCTAATAAACTAAAAAAGACTTTGCTTTTTCAGTTTAACCGCAAAATCTTACACATCAGTCAATATATTTAAGCTATTTATCTTTCGTGTAAAACCTCGATTAGCTGGATTATTAAGGACATTGGCAAGTTCGAAAATCTTTTTAGAAAGCTCTCGACCCGCTTCCGTCCGCTAATTGTCTGCGGCTTGTATATTTATAATATTACTAAAATTTAAAAAATCAAGCGATATCTTGCACGGGTAATATTTGTTTACAAATTTAAGCAATTTTTCTAAATTTTGTGTTTTTATAAATATGTATGGTAGTAGAAGTGGTAAATCCTCAAAATAGTAGTATGCATTACGGCGATAAGCCTGCCGTAAGAGTTATAAATGCGCCTGATCAATTGCCAAAAAGAGTTTTATACACTAATGCGGAAGCCGATAAAATTTACCACGAAATCCAATATGATATTTATGATAAAGCAAGACACACAAAACGCCCTCCAAAAGGTAAATTCCCGACTGTTTTAAAAATTTTGGGCGGAATAATTGCAGTTGGTGCCGCAATAGTTTTTAGAAAGAATATTGCAAGTTTCTGTAAAAAAATATTTAAAAATCCGTTTAAAAAATAATTAATCTTTTATTTCAAATTCTCTGAGTTGAGTATAAATAATTGGAGAAAATTCTTTGGTTGTCACGATATCAATAATTTTATACGAATGAGGCAAATTCGCCATTGAAGGAGTAGAAATATGATAAACTCCGTCTCTCATTATTTCTCCGTTTGTGTGTAAATGACCTGAAACAATAGCTAAAACGTTATTATGCTTGTCAAGCATTTCCAAATATTCTTCGGCTTTATAAGTTTTGTGAGTTTTTAAACGTTTTTCGGCACCTTCTGGATATACAAGCGGGTAATGTTGAAAAATTACCGAAGGATTTTTGGAATTTTTGGTTAACTGCTTATCAAGCCAAGCAAGCGTATCTTTTCTGAAATATCCGACAGGGCCGGGAATAACTTCTTTTGCCCCGTCAACTATGTAAAACATAAAATCTTTTTTCTTAAATTTATAATTAGGTTTTCTTTGAGTGAAAAATAGATTTTTCTTTCTAAAAAGCTCTAAATATCGAGCTTTAGACATGTTTTGGCTTTTGTAAACATCGTGATTCCCAATAACTATGTAATATGGAACATTTAATTTCCCTACAATTTCTATAAAATGTTTTAAATAAATTTCTTTTGGATAATCAATGTTATCACCGGTAAAAACAACAAATGAAACATCAGAAAGTGAGTTTATATCTTCTATAGCAGATTCAAATAATTTGGTACTATACTCGCTATCTGTTAAGTGCAAATCAGTAACCTGAATAAATTTGATATTTTCGGCAAAAACTTGTGTACAAGTTAATAAGAAAGCAGCCAATAATGATATAATAAACTTTTTCATAAAAATTTCATTCTCCCTGATTGGATTATATCATGAAATAAAACTGTGATATAATTTTGATTATGAGATTGGACAAATTTTTAAAAGTATCAAGATTAATAAAACGAAGAACTGTTGCAAATGAAGTATCGGAAATGGGACGTGTTTTTGTAAACGGTAATCCGTCAAAGCCTGCCAAACAAATTAAAGAAAATGATGTAATTGAAATTGAATTTGCCAGAAAAACAATTAAGGCAAAAGTTATAAAGGTTCCGACAGGGAATGTAAGCGTACAAGAAGCTCCAACTCTTTATGAACTTATTGATTAAGAATTGTAACAATAAAACTGCGTTCTGAAATTACGTTTTTCAAAAATACTTTATTTAAGTATAGAAGAAGTATTAATGGAGAGCAAATTATGAGCGGAGTAGAATTTAACGGAAGAACTGAAGGTATAACATTTAGTTCAGGTGTAAATGCTGAAAATAATATTCAACAAACGAATACTCTTGGTTTGATGGGTTATGGTAATAATTCAAGTGAGGGTGTCGGATATACTGTTGAGAGTGTAATTCCGGGACTTGATTTAGTTGTTGCACATTTTGCAGGAGTTCCTGACAAACCTGAATATAATATTGGACAAAAAAATCTTGTAATAACTGGTGCATTAATGGGCGGAGCTTGCGAAGAAACCGCAGAAGTTTAGATAACAACCCACCCTAACCCTCCCTAGCCTGGGAGGGAAAAATTTCAAATTGAGCAAAAGCGAAATTTAGAAATTTTGGGCGGGTGAATTTGTTATTACAATATAAAAGAGAGGTCTTGTCATTCTGAACTTGTTTCAGAATCTAAAAACCTCTCTTTTAGCTAAATTAAATTAAAACTATTGAGCAGCGTAAACGCTGACTTGTTTTCTGTCACGTCTGTGTGGTTCAAATTTCACAGTACCGTCAATCAATGCAAACAAAGTATCATCAGAACCGATACCAACATTGTTACCCGGGTGAATTTTTGTTCCTCTTTGACGAACAAGGATATTACCGGCTTTAACGACTTCGCCGCCGAACTTTTTAACGCCTAAACGTTTAGCTTCGGAGTCACGACCGTTACGGGTAGATCCCATACCTTTCTTATGTGCCATTTTTATTTCTCCTTTTTGTTATTATAATATTTTTATTATGTCACCCTGAACTTGATTCAGGGTCTGTATTGAAACATATTCCAAAACGAGTTCGGAATGACAAACCGCTATGCTTCAGCAGTTTCTTCTGTTGCAGCTTTCTTTTGAGCAGATGTTCTGATTTTAGAAATCATAACTCTTGTAAAACCTTGTCTGTGACCTTGTTTTTTTCTGTAACCTTTTTTAGGTCTTTGTTTGTAAACAATGATTTTTTTAGCTTTACCGTTAAGAACGATTTTACCTTCAGCAGAAGCACCTGTAACATAAGGTTGTCCAACTTTAGATTTTTTACCGTTAACAATCATAACGATTTTGTCAAAAACTACTTTTGAATCTTTTTCGCCGTCTAATAACTCAATATCAACGTAACGGCCTTCTTCTACTTGATACTGTTTTCCGCCTGTTTCGACTATTGCGTACATCTTATCTTCCTTTCGTTGCGGGTTTCGTAATCCGATAGAGGATATTTGTAAAACGATTTACCCATAGTAATACGTAAATTAATTATTAAACGCTAATATTACTATGTCAAGTAATGTGGGGTAAATAATTGTTAAGTCTTGTGGGGGTAAAGTTTTTAATTATAAACTATTGCATTTATAACGCGGCAAATCCTGTCAATTTCACTCGGTGGAAGATCTTTCACCATATGTATCAGAGAATTTTCTTTCAACAATACTGGATCAATATTCATATTTTTGTAAAACAAATTAATATCAATGTTTAAAACTTTTATAAGTTTAAGAAACGTAGGAACACTTGGGAAATGGACTCCTCTTTCAATTTTACCCAATTGTTTATCATCAATGTCTATAATCTCAGCAAGCTGATACTGAGTCAGACCATTAGCCTTTCTATAATTTTTAACTAACTCACCTAACTCACTCATGTCAAGCGTTTTCATAACCCCTCCAGACTAAAATGTTATAAATAATATTCATTATTTTAAACAACGCGTAAACGCAGTTTTATATTGACAATAACGCGTATACGCGTTATAATATTAATTAGGTTGGGCAAATTTATATCGAAAGGAAGTTATGATTAAAAGAGAATTAAAAAACAACATTCAAGCTATCCGCAAAGGTATAATTAACTGTCATTCTGAACTTGTTTCAGAATCTTTTAAAAATCAGACCCTGAAACAAGTTCAGGGTGACAAAAATAAAAAAGCTGCATTCACATTGGCGGAAGTGCTTATCACATTGGGTATTATCGGAGTAGTTGCAGCCATGACAATACCGACACTTATGGCAAATATCAAAGGCAAACAGTATGCAACAGGATTTAAGAAAGAACTTTCAACCCTAAACCAAATGGTTAGAATGAATAAAGCTCAGTACGATTGGGATTTTGCTACGGCATTAGGTACACCTGTAGCTCATGGACATGGAAGTGACTGCAATGCAAACTCAAATCCTGAAAGCGATAACTCTATTTGTGCAATATTTAATGCTAATCTGAAAGGAATTACATTTAATCCATATTATTGGATTTGGCCTGGCAATAAAGGAACAAAATTAGGTATTGATGAAGATAATCCGGTAGGTGACATTGGCTATTATATAAAAGTTCATGAAGCTGATCCGTGGTCTTCTCCATTGACAGACCTTTCAGCGAGATATTTATTGTCAGATGGCAGTATAATATTGCTTCCAGCTTTCATGGGAGAACCATATTGTCATTTAACAGAAGGTAAGACATTAAGAGATGAATTGCTTAATGAAAATAATTTCTACTATGTGTGCACCGGATACATTGATGTAAATGGCGGAGATTTGCCAAATGAAGAAGTAACCTGTTCGACAGGAACAACGTCATACGATTTGAATGAACCTTGTATTGTTAAAAATAGTCATGTCAAAGATGTTTTCCCTGTTGTATTCTATGACAGTACTGTTGCCCCTGCAACAAACGCCGCACAGTATGTTTTGAATAATACGAAATAAGGTGGTATAAAACCATATTCCTCCACAGAGGGGGAAGTATACGCCCCACCCTTACCCTCCCCAACCGGGGAGGGAAGAATTTCAACACGAGTTTACGAGTGTTAGAAATTCAAGGAGGGGTCTCTACCCGTTAGGGTAAAATTCTTGTCCGCCCCCTCACCCATTCCCTCACCCGCCCTCTGGGCACCCTCTCCCACTCAATTGATGTTGTGGGAGAGGGAAAGTTACAAATTTTAATTTCCGGAGCCTCTCCCACAAGGGGCGAG
>JAFUSQ010000014.1 GCA_017467605.1 bacterium
GTTAAACAGAGAATCCGTCTCCGACGGGTCCTCCGGACAGGGAAACTTTTGACGTCAAAAGTTTCACAAAACCGGAGCACAGAACTCCGTTCGTAACCAACTGTAACGCTCAACTAAAGGCAAGCAAACTCGCTTCGCTCAGACAATGCTTGCCCTGATATTGTTTTGCGTACAGTTGTTAACTCACTGCGTTGAGTGCTCTTTTTATATTTTATGTGACTAATTGCTTGACATATACAATTGCGAGGAGAGGTAAATGTATGGACTTTTAAATTTGTTTTATTTACCCTCGTCGCAATAGCATTCTTTATTTTACACTTTAAATTAAAATTTATTTATAAATTGCTAAAAGAAATCTAAATTTATTTTTTTCTTGCAACTACTATAATTGGCGAATAAGTGAGTATTGTTTTGGGGTATTTTTTAGAAAATTTGTCACAAAAATCTTTAACTTTTTTAAATGTCCATACCTCATCAGACAAAGAATTTACACCTGTTTTTTTCATATGAACAAGAAGTTCCAGCGGAGATTTGAAAGACATTTCTTCGTAAAAATTTTCACCGTACAAAATTTTAAATCCTAATTTTTCAAGGATATTTTTAATTTCACCAAGCGTTTTATAGTTTAAACTCAAGCCGGTAATATCTCTCAATTCTTTATAATTGTCAACACCAAATGTTGAAAATGCAAGTATTGCACCTTTATTCATTGATTTTTTTATTGTTCCGACAGCACTCTCAAGATTATCAAACCACTGAAACATTGCATTTGAAATCACTAAATCCATTTTTTTCGGAGGTTTAATTTTTAGAGCATTTCCGCATAAAAAATTCGCATTAGGAATATATTTTTGAACATAAATTTTAGATTTTTCCACTAAATCATTCGCAAAAAAATTTTTAAATTTAAATTCTCTGGCAATTTTTTTAGTTGTTAACCCTGTACCTGAACCTAATTCCAGAATATTTTCAAAATTAATGGAAATTTGCGCTACTTCACATATCATTTTTAAAGCTACTATATTCTGAACGAGTGCATTATCATCATACTCATTCATACTTTTTTCAAATTGTTTTTTTACTGATTTATAGTCTGTCGGCATTTTATAATTTCGTCCCAGCTTGAAAAATAATAAAACGGATAATGTCCGTATGGTATGGTAATTACAGGTATCTCACACTTTTTATGACTTGCAATCTGGTTTTGGGAAGGAATTATCTTATCAAATTCACTCACCATCGCCAAATCATAAAAGTATTCATAATTACATTTATCCCTATTCTGTATCAAAGAGTACAATTTTTCAAGTTCTGAAACTCGATTATCAATTGTACGTCTGACTTGATATGATGAATAAATATAATATTCTTCATCTGTCAAAAATATATTTTGATAAAATTTACCTTCCAAACTTTTTCTCGCAAATTTTAGGGTTAATTCAAATGTCCTGATTGGAATTCCAAATTCGTTATCTACAGGATAAACAGTTCCATTAATTGCCAATTTATAATTAAAATCTTTAAATAAATCTTTTAATAAATAGGCACAATAAACCCCCATTGACCAAGCGATTAATGTTTTTGATTCATAATTTCCAAAATTTCTCAATTCTTCCGGCACATTTAAATCATTATAATCATAAACCATTAATACGTCATATCCCCCACAATCCAGAGCCACGAAAGGATAATAATCAAAACTCCAGCCTGCAAAAAATACGATTAAATTTTTATTATTTTGCTTGTTTAACCAATGTGAGTGCATTTAATTTCTCCCCTAAAACCTTCAAATCTTCTTCCGTAATATCAGAAGTCAAAGATAATCTTAATCTTGAAGTTCCGACAGGCACAGTCGGAGGCCTTATTGGAAGCGTAAAATATCCGTTATGAAAAAGAACTTCACACAAATCAACAGTTTCTTTATTTCCCCCTATGATAACAGGTATAATATGACTATCACTGCCCATTATTTTTGCAATGCTAAGCATTCTTTTACGTTTTTCAAGAGTTTCAGGAAGTTTATGTTCAATAATCCACTTTGTGAACGCAACATTTATTGGTGGAAGTGCCGTTGAAAATATGAAAGCCCTTGATTTGTTTATTAAAAAATCTATCAAAATTTTTGAACCTGTAACAAAAGCCCCCATAGAGCCAATTGCTTTACCAAATGTTCCTACAATTAAATCGATATCATTAATAATTCCAAAGCTTTCCGCAACTCCCAATCCTTTTTCCCCAAAAACTCCGAAAGCATGAGCTTCATCAATTATCATTATGCAGTCGTATTTTTTCTTTAATTGGATTATTTTTTTTAAATCTTCAATATCTCCGTCCATTGAAAAAACACTTTCCGTAATAATGAAAGCATTTTTATAATTTCCTCTTTCACGTTCTAAAAGGTTTTCAAGGGCAGACATATCATTGTGCGGAAATCTGAAAAACTTTCCTTCAGATAAGCGCATTCCGTCAATTATGCTTGCGTGATTTAATTTGTCAGAAAAAATAACATCACCTTTTTGGCATAATGCGCTTGATATACCTACATTTGCATGGTATCCGCTATTATAAAGCAAAGTTCTTTCTTTCCCGTACATTTCGGAAAGTAATTCTTCTAATTCCTTATATATAGGTAAAGTTCCGGTAAGTAATCTTGCGGAAGCACTGCCGAATGAATATTTACCTTCCGCCCAATCTAAAAATTCCTTTGTTATTTTCTCATTATCAGCAAAATTCAGATAATTATTTGAGGAAAGATTTAATAATTTTCTTCCTCTAAAATAAATAAACTTTTCGTCTTTCCCTTCATAATCCTTCAAATCTCTGAAATGCGATTTTGTCTTTAATTCTTCTAAAATATTTTGGTAATCTTCGTACATGATTTTAGATTATGACAAATAAACAACAAATTCAACAAAATAATCCGAACTATTACCAAAATGCTGATTTTAACCTGAATTCTTAACCAACCGGAACAGAAAAATGCTAATAATCCATTTTACCTTTTTCTAACAATCTTCCTGCACAAGTAAAGCCATCATCTTCTTTAGGGTTAGAACAACCGTCTTTCCATGTACCGTTACTGCCTAACCAGATAAGATTAGTTGATTCCTCGGGATTAATTTCATCAACGTAAAAAATATCTCTGCCATATGTATTAGGCTTATTTCTATAACCATTTATATCTATCATTACACCCTCTCCAGTCCAAGCACTACAATAAATAAAATCAATACCATCAATTGTTTCAAACATTATGTTTACAGGGGCTGCACAATCTGATGAAAAATAATCTGTCTCAGCAAAAATTTCACCATTTAATGCTTTAATTTCATAACTTGTAATTTTGCTTAAATCTGTTATAAGTTCACCTTTGTTGTGTTTTGACATAGATTCTATAAGTGGTGAAAAATATGATCCATCTTCACTAACACTTCCATCTTCATCATCATATGCACGTTTAGCGTTTTCTAAAATGCTTCTTGCTTTCATAAATTGAGTGTAATATTGCTTTTTATGATAGTTGTTTACTAGTGACGGAATTGTCAAAGCCGCAACAACCCCGATTATGCCCAATGTAATTAATACCTCTGCTAAGGTAAAACCTTTTTTGTTTCTCATATACGTGCATTCCTTTCTTTATGTAAATATTATAACTTTTATTCAAGTAATATTGCCTGAATACGAGTAATAAACTAACAGATTTTGTCGAAATTGTCAAGGGGGCTATAATTGTCAAATGAATGCAAGAAATAAGATTAAATCATTGATTGCCCTGAGATGTTTGACTATAACTAAACTTGCTCAAATGATGCGAGAAAAAACCGGAAAACCATATACATTTAAGAGTCTTACAGGGAAATTGCAAAGAGGAACCTTATCACTTGATGAAGCTTATATTATTGCTGATTTATTGGGTTACAAGCTTGAGTTTATAGAAGCTTAATTTTCCCGGATTGTAATTATATTTGCCCCTGTGCTATAATATTTCCATTATGGAAGATAAAGAGATTGATAAAATTTACTCACTCATTGAAGATGGAGAGTATACAAAAGCAGAAGAAGAAATTCAAAAAATTCTTGATAATGAACCGAAAGATACTGATGCTCAAAGATTAATGGCTTTGTGCGAAATAAATTTAGAAAATTATGACAGTGCCAGAGCAATGTTGGAAGATGTCGTAAAATACAGACAAGATGATGCTTTATGCTGGTATTATTTGGGCTGCTGCTACGATAATACAGATGACTTGATAGCTGCAAAGCATGCTTATTTAAAAGTTATTGAATTGAGACCGGAATATCTTGAAGCTTACAAGAGTTTAACAATAAATTATATAAAATCAGAAAAATTTGAAGAAGCTTTAGAAACCGGTAAAAAGGCTCTGGAGATTGCAGGAGATGACGATTACGCCGTTTATTACATTCTTGGAACAGCATGTATGGCTTCTAAAAGGTTTGAAGAAAGTGTTGAATATATAGAAAAAGCTATTGCACTTAACCCAAATAATATGCAGTTATATAACAATTTGGGAACTTCATACCTGACTATCGGAAATTTAGAGAAAGCTTATGAGACTTATCAAAAAGCTTTGGAAATCAATAGCGAAGATTCTTTGACATATTTTAATATTGCATCAATACTGCAAATTCAAAATAAACATAAAGAGGCTTGCGAATATTTTGCAAAAGCCCACGAAAAAGAACCCTCAGAAGATAGTTACATTGTAGCCTGGGCACTATCAGAAGTTAAAGCCGGTATGTTTAAAGAAGCTATTGAACATTACAAATATCTGGCTTCAACTTATCCGCAAAAAACAAACTACAAGTATAATTTGGCATGTTGCTATCAGGTTATGGGAGAATTTGAAATTGCAATCGCCCTTTTAAAACAAGTTGTCACATTAAATCCGAAAGCTGTGAATATTTTGAAAAAACTCGCAAGTATTTATATGACAACAAAGCAATATGCTAACGCTAAAGAAATTTATGAACGAATAATAAGACAAGGTTCTATTTCTTATGAAGTTTATTACGAACTGGCAATTTTATGTGTAAAAACCAATGATAATGACAGAGCAGAGCAAATATTAAAAAAAGTAATAGGTTTAAATCCAAACTTTGCACCTGCGCATAAGGATTTGGGCGTAATATACCTAAACAAACGCCTCTTTGATTATGCAAAAGAAGAATTTGAAAAGGCTTACGAAATAGCACCGGATAATTATTCAGTTGTCGTTGAATATGCAAATTATCTGCATTCGGTATCGGATTTTGAAAATGCTGACAAAATGTATGAAAAAGCAATTAAACTTCAACCGGATAACCCCAATGCTCTGGCTTTTTCAGCTTTAAACAAAACTCATCTTAAACAAATTGAAATAGCAAAAGAACGAATTGATAAAGTTTTAACAAAATGTTCCGATTCTTCATTTTTACTGTTTATAGCAGGCAGAATTTACCATCTTGCAGGAGATTACGAAACTGCAAAAATGTATCTTATAAAAGCTTATGAGTTGGAAAAAATTCCTGATGTTCAGAATTTACTTGGAATTTGCTATTTAGAATTAGGCAATTATGAACAGGCAAAAATAATTTTTGAAAACATGCTCGAAAAAGTTCCAATGAATATAAATGTTCTTTTAAATTTAACAAAATGCTATGAAAAATTAGAAGATAATGACAAAGCATTAGAATATGCGGAAAAAATTGTAGAAACTTTTCCTGAGTGCGAAGAAGCTCATGAAATAATTCGAAAATTATCGTAATTTTTCTTCATAATTTATTATAGACTCAAAAGCACTTGCAGAGACTTCTTTGAGGTTTGGCAAGTGTTTTTTAAATTTAATTAACAAAATTTTTGTAAAACTTTTGATTATTTTTTAAAATAGCCGTGATTGCCATTTGTTGTACATTTTACAATTCTTATCAAAATTTTTTGTAAACATTTTGGCATGGAACAAACAAACATAAAGCCAAAATTTAAAATTCGTTTTATTATAAATATACAAATCGGGAATGAGATTTTGGATAGTTTTTCCCCCTGCAATAATCAATCCTTTGAACGATTAAGTATTGATTGAACATGCGTTATCATGATTGTAGGAAGTGAAGTGTTTTCGGAGGTTCAGAGTGTTAGAACATGGGTACATACAAATCTATACGGGAGACGGAAAAGGTAAAACAACTGCAGCGTTAGGTTTGGCAATGAGAGCTTTAGGACATGACTGGAAAGTTTTGATTATCCAGTTTACAAAAGGTGATGGAGCTACAACTTACGGTGAAATTGCATCATCTTCAAAATTCTCTGATAATCTTGAAGTTGTACAATTCGGTATGGATAGAGTTTGCTATTCTCATAATGTTTGTCTTGATGATTATAAAGAAGCAAAAAAAGGCTGGGAATTTGCAAAAGAAGCTATCAATTCTGGCAAATACCAATTGATTATCTTAGATGAAATCAATATTTGTACATCAATGAATATGATTAAGGTAAGCGATATTAAGAATACCCTTTTACATAAGCCTGAAAATTTGGAAATTGTATTGACAGGCAGATATGCTCACCCTGAACTGGTTGCTATGGCTCATTTGGTTACAGAAATGAAGCCTGTTAAGCACTACTTTGATATGGGTGTTATGGCTCGTCAGGGTATTGAATATTAATTTTGAAATAAAAGATTTAGTTAATGTGAATCCTTTTTTGTTTCAGAAATGAAATAAGCGGACAGTAGGTTGTCCGTTTTTTATTTGCCCGTTTAGCTGAAATTTAGGTTATATATATGACAAAATTTAAGAGTTTATTTCTTATAATTGTAAAATGGGCGAAACCGCAATCGATAAAAAATATATTGATTATATAGAAGACTTGATTGTAAAGATGTCTCCGCTTTTGCCGGAAGACGTTAATGAGCTTCAAAAAAGTTATTTAGTAACTAATATTAAAAAATCTGCGACCCTTATGGCTGAATCAATGCAAGACAATGACGAGTTTAAGGTTTTAGATTTTGATAATCAATGCTTTTACATTCAAGTGATTGCAGAATGGTCATTCCACAAGGAAATTGATTTATTTCGCTCCGGGATTCCCGCAAAATACTGGAAAGTTGTTATGAACAAAATCTGGTATGCAATGTGGGAAGTTATGTTTGCCTGTGTAAAAAATGATGCGCCGGAAACGGTTGTATTATCTCTGGTTGAAAGGTTTGTTAACAGAACATATAATGATGCGGTCGAAGAATTAAAAGATAGCAATATAATTGATGAAAAAATTGAAGAACAAGCAAAAGAACAATCAAATATTCAAATAATGGCTCAAGAATACAGAATTGAAAAATTAGTTACACAAAAAATAAAATCAATTATAAAAAAAACACTTCTGGCTTTAATTATAGCTCTGGTTGTTTCTTTTGCAATAATTAAATTAAAAACAGCAGGATTAGTTGCTATATTAACATTGTTAATTATTTATCTTTTAGGGAAGTAAATGGTTTACGGTTATTTTATTTTGTATTAGAATATTGACAAAGATTAGAATTTAGTAAAAGAGGGAAAATAAATGAAAGTATCATTAAATTGGTTAAACGAATTCGTTGATTTGTCAAATATAGAAGCTGAACAAATTGCACATGAACTTACTATGAGCGGTTTAGAGGTTGAAGCAATAGAAGAAGTTAAACCGAGTTTTACAAATATAAAAACAGTTAAAATAGAAAAAATTGATGCTCACCCAAATTCTGACAGATTACATTTAGTAACTGTTAATTTAGGCAATGAACAAAAAACGGTTGTTTGCGGTGCACAAAATATTAAAGAAGGACAAATAGTACCTTACGCAAGTGTCGGCTCTCAAGTTCTGGACAGAAAAACCGGCGAAATGTTTACATTAACACCTGCTGTTATTCGCGGAGTTGAATCTCAAGGAATGTTATGTTCTGCTGATGAACTTGGGGTATCAGAAAGAGGATATCAAGAAGAAGACGGTATATTGATTCTTAACAGAATTTTCCCCAATGTCGGCTTAGGACAAGATGTCAAAGATGTTTTGGGCTTTGAAAAAGACACAGTAATTGATGTTGCTCCAACCGCCAACAGAGGAGACCAAATGTCTGTTATCGGTGTTGCAAGAGAATTAAGTGCGTTATTTAATACTCCATTGAAGCTTAATACCATTCAATGTACTAAAGATTTAACAACAGATAAGTTTAAGGTTGAAATTAAGGATTTTGATGTTTGTAAATATTATTCATTAGCGATATTGAAAAATATTAAAATTAAACCTTCTCCTGATTGGATTCAAAAAAGACTTATAGCATCAGGGGTCAGAGCAATCAATAATGTTGTAGATATTACAAATTATGTAATGCTTGAATACGGCTGTCCTCAGCACGCATTTGATTTTGATAAATTAAACGGATACTTATGTGTAAGACGTGCAAATGATGGCGAAAAAATAACAACAATTGATGGCGTTGAAAGAACTCTGACAACTGACAGTGTTTTAATTTCAACAGAAAAAGAAGGGGTGTGTCTGGCAGGCGTCTTTGGCGGTGCAAATTCAGAAATTGACAATAATACTACAACACTTGCTCTGGAAGCTGCATACTTCCCTCCTGCATCAAACAGAAGATCTGCAAGAAGTGTAGGTTATCGAAGTGAAGCAAGCGCAAGATATGAACGCGGTATTGATATTGAAGCTATCAAACCTGCTTTGATGCGCTCAATGCAACTGTTAACCGAATATGCTGATGCTGAAGTTGTCGGAATGGTAGAAGCAGGTAAAAATGAGCTTGAACCTTTGGAAATTACATTACGCTACAACCAAATCAAGCGTATTTTAGGCTGCGAAATTGATTCTGAAAGATGTATAACAATATTGGAAAATTTGGGATTTGAAAAATTAGGCGGAAATGATGCTGCTGCAAAATTTAAAGTACCAAGCTTCAGAATGGGTGATGTTACAAGAGAAATAGACTTAATTGAAGAAATTGCCCGTATTAATGGTTATGATAAGATAGCACCGTCATTGCCTAATAAATCACAAACCCCTGTTATAACATTAGGTGAAAAAGTTATTAAAAGAGTTCATGAACTTATGCTGTCAGCAGGTTTAAATGAAATTCAAACAAGTTCATTAATCGGAAAATCATTACTTGATAAATTTAAGATTGATTATGATGATGAAAATGCAGTAAAGGTACAAAATCCTGCCAGTGAAGAATATTCAATGCTTCGTCAAACATTGGCTGCAAGCGTTTTAAACTGTATGAAATATAATTTTGATAACGGTCAAAAAACTTTTTGGTCTTACGAAATTGGCAGAACTTACAAAAAGATAGCTCCTGCTGATGAGAAAAATTCCGGGGTAAAGGAAACTCTTGTATTGCAAGGAATTTTGACCGGCGAAATTCAAAATTCAAAATGGCAAAATTCGCTAAAAACTGATTTTTATACAGTAAAAGGAATAGTGGAAAACTTATTTGCGGATTTAGAAATTTCAAGACGAATAAAACTTGTTCCGCTTGAAAAATCTGCTTTGGCAGCAACTCATAACGTATTTCACCCATATAGAACCGCAGTCATAATGTTATTGGGCAAACAACCGCAACCGATTGGCTACTTCGGGCAATTGCACCCAACATTAGTTGAAAAATTAAAGCTAAATCAAGATGCTTTTATGTTTAAAGTAGATTTAGACGAAGTTATCGGAGCGGTTAAAGAAAATGTGCCAAGATTTAAACACTTAGCGCAATATCCTGAAGTCAGACGTGATTTGGCCTTTATCATAAATAATGATGTAACTTATGATGATATTCAAAAAGTCATAAAATCTGCGGTTAAACAAAACATATTCAAAGGCTCTGATATTTTTGATATTTATCAGGGAGAACACGTTGAAGAAGGCTTCAAGTCAGTCGCATTCAGAATTAAAATGCAAGATGAAAATGCGACATTAACAGATGAAATAATAGAACAACAAATGACATCTGTTCGAGAAAAGCTTCAAAAAGCATACCCGCAGGTAACATTCAGGGCAGGTTAAATTAAAACCCACCCTAACCCTGCGACTCGCTGGCGCTCCCTGCACACAGTCTCACTCGGCTCACAAGTTCGCCGGTTCGGCTAGTGTCCCTGATTAGGGAGGGACAAATTTCAAATTGAACAATGTGAAATTTAGAAATTTTGGGAGGGTAGTTTTTCAATAGGGAAAATGAACAAAAGTAGTGAATAAATCGTTAGGATAATAGTATGAAAAATAGTTTAAAAAATTTTATTATTTCTATATTTGTGATTATGTTTGGAATCACATCAAATGTTTGGGCCAAAGACGTAATTCCCGTACGCCCTAATATAAATCAAGTTCAATCAATTGGTCTTTACCAAGTAGGAGATGACATAACGATTTATAAAGAAAAACATGAAGATTCTCAAATCCTTTATAGAGTAAGATGGGATAAAAATGAATTTTTCCCTGAGGAATTAGGATTTGATAAATTTTTTGTTGTTTTCTTAGAGAAGAAAAATCTTGCATTAGTTGCAGTTGTTGATTATATAGATGACTGGGTAGAAATCATATACGATAATACAACGGGCAAAACAGGCTGGATAAAGGTTGATGACCCGTATAAATTTATGACTTGGATTAATTTTTATAATGTTTACGGAAAAAAATACGGACTTAATATGCTTAAAGGTGCTCCCGAAACTTGTAAGGACATAAAAGCTTCTACCGAAGATTTATCTCAAACAATTTCAACGATTAATTATCCGAAGAAAATAAATTTGAGTGTAATTCGGGGAAATTGGGCACTGGTAAGTGTTATGGATTTAGACAAAACTCCAAAAACAGGTTATGTAAGATGGAGATCTGATAACGGAGTTCGTTACTTTTTCCCGGCAATAAAATGATTTCAAAAAATAAAAAATTCGTTAAGTTCTATATTAAGAGCTTTTCCCAGACGCTTTACTGTTGATATAGTGGTATCTGTAATTCCACGCTCGATTGAACTCAAATAACTTGTGGAAATATTTGCACGAAACGCCAATTCTTCTTGCGTAATATCGGCTTCTTTACGCAGGAATGCTACTTTTTGACCAAACTTTCGGCATAATACTTTATCGTATTTAAAGGTCCTTTTTCCCATAGATTAATTTTAGATTAGCCATAATAAAAATATAAACTACCCGATAGTAAAAAATGTCATATAACCCAGTAAAATTAATGTATTGCATGTTTAAAATTTTATGATAATATTCTTTTGTGGAAACAAATAAAAGGAGAAAAATATGAAAAACAAATTAGCTTTTACTCTGGCGGAGGTTCTAATTACATTGGGCATAATCGGGGTTGTTGCGGCTTTGACAATTCCGTCACTAGTAAACAACTATCATAAAAAGCAATATTACACTCAATTTATGAAAGCAAGAAGTATTTTAGAAAACGCTAAACGAGCATATGATGATGAAGATGGAAGTATTCATGAGTATGATGTTGGACCTGAATCATATTATTCTCCACTTATTGAGTCAATGGCAAAACACAACAAAGGTGAACTTATAAAGGATTTAAGCAAAATTACAAGTTATGAAGTAAAAAATTTAAATGGTGAAATTTTTGCTGAGACAGATTATTTTTCTTCAGATTGTGCAGTCCCTGTAAACATAATGTTTGAAACAATTGATGGTATTGATTTTATTTATTGTAGTGCTTGGTATGGAAATGGAGTTTTCGTAGATATAAATGGTTATAAAAATAAACCTAATACCATTGGCAGAGATATATTTTTTATTAAAGATATGAACTCTGATGAACAGGCATCAGCAAACAGTATCCTTTGGAATGGTACAAATGGTAAATGGAAAGACGGTTGTTCTAACCCTAAAGAAGATGATGGCTTTACTTGTGCAGGAAGATTATTAGAAAAAGGTAAAATGGATTATTAGAGTTTATTGTTGTCGGCATAGCAATGCCGACCTACATTAATTAAGACCGGCCCACCCCAACTCTTGCAAGATATCATAATTGCACCCCACCTAACCTCCCCCTCCGGGGAGGAATCAAGTATCGTTCTCCACCCACTGCGACTTGTTTGCGCTCACTGCATGCAGTCTCGTAAAACTCTTTCTTCGTTTGCTCTAACTTATGTCTCCCGTATGGAAAAGAAGCAATTTCAATTCTACAAGCCCTGGAACTGTTTAGTATTTACCCGTACCTCTAGAAAGGTTTTGTTTGATTTAGTTTAATTCTTAAATCTCTAAATCTTGCTATATCTTCTTGAGTTTTTCCGGAATCTTTAAATACGGCTTGCGTTGTAGGGTGTACCATCAAAACATAGTCCATATGAATTTCAAGAAAATTATATCTTCTTGGGGATTGATTTCCTGTGCGAGGGTAAATTTCGGCATTGGTAACTGCCAAAAATCTTCTTTCTCTATCATTAAGAAGATCTGTTAATTCACGATTTGTATTAGTATATTTTGAAACGTGAACAACACCTTTAATATCGTGATCTGCTGTTAAAATAGTTACCTCTATAGGAACTGTATCGCTATGTTTTGCCATTTCTTTTATTCCTTTATCTCTCTTTGGTTTTAGTATATATTATTTTGGGGTAATTGTCAAAAGGGGTAAATTGTTAACTTTTTATTGATTGAGCAATAGGAGATTCCACGGTACAAATTTCCTCGTCATTCACTATGGTAAAATATTTTAGATTATTGCAATAAAAAGCTAACAATTTCTGCCTAAATCCCCGAAAGGTACTCTACTTACGTTTAAATCTTCCGCCGTAGGTTTCGTGAACATCAACAACCGAAACAAAGGCTTTTGGATCTATTTCTTTTACAATTTCCAACATCTTTGGCATTTCAAGACGAGTTAAAACGCAATATATCAAGTCTTTGTCTTGCCCTGAATACCCCCCGATACCTTTTAGATAAGTTATACTTATATCCAATTTATCAATAAGAGCATTTCCTATTGCTCCGGCATCATCTGAAATAATTCTCACGGATTTTGAACTGTTTAAACCTTCCATAACAACATCTATAACTTTTGAAGCCACAAAATATGTCAATATTGAATACATTGCACTTTCCCAGCCGAAAACTTTTCCTGCAACAAGGTATATAAAAACGTTTAATCCCATTATGAATTCGCCGACAGACATTCCAAATTTTTTAGAAATCAAAAGAGAAAGAATTTCTGTTCCATCTAGAGAAGCTTCATTTTTCAGTATTAAACCAACACCGGTACCAAGTATTATCCCGCCAAATACCGTTACAAGCATAATATCTTCAGTAACTTTGTACTGGTGAAAAAAATTGACTGCAAGAGCCAGAATAACGTTAGCGTAAGCTGTTTGAAAAACAAATTTCCAGCCCATTTTTCTAAAAGCTAAAATAATAAACGGAGTGTTGAGAATAAGAATTAACCAACCCAAATTAAAATTAGTAACATGACTGATAATCATTGAAATACCAATTATCCCGCCATCGATGACAGAGTTCGGTACCAAAAAAGCTTCCAATGCAAAACCCGCAATAGCCGCTCCAAGTGTAATTACAAAAATATTCCTGATTAGTTTGGCAAATAATACAAGTTTTGAAACCTTTTTCTTTGGCATATTATTTCCTATCTTTATTAACAGTTATAAACTTTTCGATATTAAAAATAGATTTTTTTTCAGGCTGTTCAATTTTTTTATAACCCAAAATATTTTCTAAATCAGTTTTAAGAGTCGGAATATCGTCATATTTTTTCAATACCCCGTCAAGTGTAATTGAAACATCTCCTGTTTCTTCCGAAACAACAAGACATGCAGCGTTGCTTGTTTCTGTCATACCGATAGCCGCACGGTGTCTGGTACCGTATTTCCAACTTAATTTCGGATCATCTGTTAGTGGCAGCAACACCCCTGCAGATATTATTTTTGATCCGCTTATTACAACTGCACCATCATGAAGCGGAGTATTAACATGGAATATTGTCAATAACAATTCTGTAGAAACATCAGCATTTAGGATAGTTCCAACATCATGGTAAGTGTTGCTTAAATCGTTTTGAAAAACAATTAAAGCTCCGGTGTGTGACTTTGAAAGATATTTTACAGCTTCTATTATTTCTTTTATTACATCAATAGATTTGTTATTATCTTTTGCTTTGTCATCTTCAAATAATCTTTGAAAAAATGATATTTGCCCCAAATAACCCAAAAATCTTCTGAGTTCCGGCTGAAATATTACGATTAAACTTAATGCAACAAGACTTACGATTGTTCTTATAAAAACTCCGAGAATTTTTAAATCTATTGCAACGAGAGCTTCACTTGCCAACCACAAAAATACAAGAACTATTGCCCCTTTTACAAATTTTTCGGAATTTGTATTCTTAATAAATTTTTTATAGAAAAATATTATAATTGAAGCAATAATAAATATTTCAAAGATATTTTTCCAACCGAAAGTATCTTTAATATAAATGTGCCAACTGCCTATGAAATTTTGGATTAACGCAAATAGTTCTTCAATCATTTTTTCAACCTGTCAGGGATTATATCGTGTGCAATTAAATCGTCTAAAGTTTCTCTTTTTACAATTATTTCAGAGTTGGAATCATTAACCAAAACCATTGCCGGCTTAGTAACTCGGTTATAATTTGAAGCCATAGAATAATTATATGCACCCGTATTGTACACACACAGAATATCGCCTTCAAAAAGTTCAGGTAATTCAACATTTTTTATCAAAATATCACCTGATTCACAAAAACGACCTGCAATTGTAACAGTTTCATTTTTTTCAGCCTCTTTTTTATTTGCAATTTCAGCAAAGTATTCAGCTTGATACATTGAAGGTCTGGGATTGTCTGCCATACCGCCATCGACTGCCACATATTTCGTTCCATGCGGAACTTGTTTTGAACTTCCGACAGTATACAAGGTTACTCCCGCAGTTGAAATTATACTTCTGCCGGGTTCTAAAAATACTGTTGGCGGTTCAATTTCATATTTTTCAATAACCTCATTTAGTTTGTTAATGATAAGTTCACCAATTTCGTATGTTGAAGGAGGAGCATCTTTTTGAGTATATTTCACACCCAAACCTCCGCCAATATTTATTTCATTTAGATTTAATCCAAAAGTTTTGTTAATTCTTGAAATTTCACGCGCCATTATCTCAATTTCATCTGGATAAATACTTGTTTCAAAAATTTGTGAACCAATATGAGCATGAAGTCCATGAAGTTTTAAATTTGTATATTCATTTTGGATAAGTTCAATAGCTTCATCAATTTGAGTTAAATCGAATCCAAATTTTGAATCAAGATGACCTGTTTGAATATATTCATGAGTATGACATTCAATTCCGGGAGTAATTCTGAGCAAAATATCAACAAACTTTTCTTTACTTTTGGCTATATCATTTAACAGAGCAAGTTCAAAAAAATTATCAGCCGAAAACCTTCCCACCCCAAGATTAACAGCTAATTCCAACTCATCATAAGATTTGTTGTTGCCGTTGAATAAAACTTTTGACATATCAATACCGCTTTTGTAAACAGTATAGATTTCTCCTGAAGATACCGTATCAAATCCAAAACCTTCACTATCCAAAATTTTTGAAATTGCACTTGTACAAAGAGCTTTTGACGCATACATCATACGGATTTTAGGATATTTTTCAAAAGCTTTTTTATAATCTTTACATATAGAACGTAAAGTTTTCTCATCAACTACATATAAAGGAGTGTCAAACTTTTCGGCCAAATCAACCAAGTCGCAGCCGCCGATTTCAATATTTCCTTTATCATTAACCAAAGTTGTTATTGGTTTTAAGTATTGATTTGTACTTTCAGACATTAACGGCTCCTTCATTTTTATGTTTATTATATCATACTCAGATTGAATTTTATATAATTTAATTTCTTTTTAATACGAAAAATATTTATCAAAATCTACATCATCAAAACTGCATAAAAGTCTAAATATTTCATCATCTTCGTCCATACGTTGAAAATTATACTCATTAAATTTCCAATATTTTGGATTTATACCCTTAACAGTCACAATATCTTTATCTTTTAAGATATTCAGTTTCTTTTTGACGGTTTCCACCGAGATATTAACAAGTTTTGCCAATTCTACGGCAGTAATTCCGTCATCTGACGAGCATTTTTCAGGAGTCAAAAACATTAACTCTAAACCGATTGATTTTAATACTTTATCTTCCTCAGTTTGCTCATAGATATCCATATTACAATGATACAAAAAATATTTCACTAAAATATCCTATATTTAGTGGACATTAGATATTTTCATCTTATAATACTTTTGAATAATACATTTAACCAAAGGACGAACTATGAATAGCACAATTGATAAAAAAACTTATACAAAAGAAGAACTTTTAAAATTATATAATTTACCGCTTAATGAGCTTTTAGAAAAATCTTCACAATATATGTCAAATAATGTTGAATTTTGTTCACTTATAAATGCACGTAACGGCAAATGTTCACAAAATTGTAAATATTGTGCACAAAGTTCTCACTATTGTACAAATATTGAATCATATCCTTTAGTTGAAATTGATGAAGTAATAAAAGTTGCCAAAGAAGCAAAACAAAACTTTGTATCACGTTTTGCAATTGTTACAAGCGGTAAAACTCCTGATGAAGGCAGAGATTTTCAAATTGAACTTGATATGATTAAAGAAATAAATAAAATTAATGGCTTAACTTCTTGTGCATCTATCGGAATTTTAAACGAAGAACAAGCAAAAGCTTTAGCAGATGCCGGATTAAAAAGATTTCATCATAATATTAATACTTGCCGTTCTTATTATCCTGAAGTTTGTACAACACATAGCTGGGACGACAGATATAATACTTGCAAACTTGTTAAAAAATACGGAATGGAATTATGCTGCGGGGTAATTTTAGGCATGGGAGAAAGTGTCGAACAAAGAGTTGAAATGGCAATGGAGCTTGCCGATATTGAACCGAACTCTATTCCGATAAATATTCTAATGCCAATTCCTGAAACTCCGTTTGAAAATTATCACAACAAAATTGATGAAGAAAATGTTATGCGCACAATGGCTATCTTTAAAATTGCCAATCCTGATGCTGTAATTCGCTTCTGCGGAGGAAGAATGAAATTATCGGAAGATAATCAAAAACTTGCTTTAAAAACTTGCGTAGAAGGAATTTTAATAGGGAACTACCTCACTACTGTCGGCAAAGAACCGTCAGAAGATATAAAAATGATTAAAAATTTAGAAAAAAATTTAAAATAATTAATAATTAAAAATGCATATCAAAGTTAGGATTTTTACCGTTAACTTTTTCATCTTCCATTCTCATAGCTGAACCTATGGTAAAGTTTTGAGCGTTGGTTTTATTAATTTCAAATGCCACATCACCGTTGAATACGGATTCATTTTCTTCCAAAAATTCAAACAGAGGTGCTGCAGGAGCTTTGACTATTGATTCTAAAGTTTCACCTGCTTGCTGCAATGTCCTTTCAGGGACTTTTACATTAAGCCCGAAAGGTTTGTATGGTCTGTTAAAATTGAAATTTTGATCTGACATATTGATATCCTTATTACTAAGATATTAATGTAATCGGCAAAATTTCAAAAAAATTAAATTTTTTTGGGTAAATATTAACAATTGTAAAGCTAAATTTTTATTTATCCTTACCTAATTCGTGAGCTTTTTGGGTAGTTTTGTCAATTACGTCAAAAAACATTTTGGCAGAATTCCGTTCTTTCATCTCTGAAATTCCGACAAATGTACACCCGCCTTTTGTAGCAACATTATCAATCAAAGTTTGAACAGTTGTTTCACCCCTGTTAAAAATCATTTGTGCAGAACCTAAAGCAGTTTGAGTTGCAAGAGTTAATGATTTTTCATAATCCAAACCTAATTTTTCTCCGGCACGCGCCATATCCTCAATTACTTGATAGAAAAATGCCGGTCCCGAACCTGAAATTGCAGTAACTATATCCATTTGAGCTTCTTCAACTTTAATGCATTTCCCGATTTTTGATAACAAATTAATTACAAAATCTATATCATTTTCGTTTGCAAATTTACCCTTACAAACACCGAACATTCCCAACTTAACTAAAGCAGGAGTATTTGGCATAATACGTACAATTCTTATCTCTTTTAAAATATTTTCAATTTTTGAAAGCGTAACTCCGGCTGCAATTGATACAACTAATTTTTCCGGAGTTATAAAATCTTTTATTTCTTCCAAAACTCCCATAACCTGATTGGGTTTTGTTGCAATAAAAATAATCTCGGATTTTTTTACGAGTTCAACATTGTCAGTAATAACATTTATTCCAAGCCTGTCAGATGCAGATTTTGCAAATTCAATATTTATTTCCGCACCTAAAATATTTTCACCTTCAATTCCGCCGATAATAGCACTTGCCATTTTCCCGCAGCCGATAAAACCTATATTTTTCTTCATAATATTTAACTATTCCCTTCTTTGTTTGTTGACTAATAATTTTGTTTAATATAACATCTGAATTATACGACAAATAAATAGTAAAAGGAATAAAATTATGAGACGTACACTAGAAGGAACAAAAAGAAAAAGACAAAATGTAAGCGGTTTCAGAGCAAGAATGTCAACACCGGGCGGACGTGAAGTTTTGAACAGACGCAGAGCCCGCGGTCGTCATAAATTGGCTATTACTGCTAAGAAAAGAGCTTAGGGGTAAATACTGAAAGTTATAACTCTTCATTGCTAAAATCCAAAAATATTATGTCATTCAGAGCGCAGCGTGGAATCTCCTGTTGTTCAATCAATGAAAAGTTATCAAGATTTATCTGCCAATAGCCTTACACTTATAGTAAGCTTTTAGCCTTTGTAAATGAAAGTATGTTACCGAAACAATACAGACTAAAAAAAAGAGCTGCTTTTAAAGCTACATATAAAGTTAAAAACTCCACCCATTCTGGCGGAGTAACTTTGTTTGCAGGTAAATTAAAAAAAGACGATAATGTTACTAAAGTCGGATTTGTGGTTAGCAAAAAGGTTCACAAAAGAGCCGTACGGCGCAACAGAGTTAAGCGTTTAATGCGTGAAAGCTATAGAATTTTACTAAAAGAAAATAAATTAGGAAACTCTCAAAAATATATGTCTCTAATTTTTGTAGCTACAAGTAACGCACTGGATAGAGATTTTAATTATATAAAATCAAGTATTGAAAAAATGTTGGAAAGGATATAGATGTTTGAAGGGGTTTATGTAGATAACATAATGATGCACTCTGAAACTCGTGTCTACCCGACAGAACCTCAAATTACTGCCGGCTTAATTGTAGGAAGTCAGGCAATCTATCGTTACGGCTTGAGAGAATCATCTTATCCGACTCTTACACTTGTTGAAGAATTAAAAGATATAAACGGAAACGTTATTCCCGCAGGACATTATGAACTTGCTCTGTCGGATGAAAAAGATTTTTTGATCTTAGTTGAAGCCAAAAAAGCAATTGCACTTATCCCTGTTTTTAAGGTTGAAATTGATATGTCTCGATATGAACAGGTTAGAGATAACAAATCCCTAAAACGTCAAAAAAAAGAACAAAAAGAAATTGCAAAAACCAATAAAAAACGTGCCAAACAAGGTATGCCGCCGGTTAATGAAGAACAGGATATTTATCAGGAAGCAACAATTGAGTACGTTCCGGCGGGGTCTTATTATTTAATCAGATACGAAAGAGGAGATGTGAAAGCCTGGGGTGCAATAAAATACTAGGGATAAACTTTCAAGGAAAATTACTAGATTTTCCCGATACTTGACAAAAATTCATATGTAACTCTGGTTGCATTATCATCATTATTTATTGCAGAGAGTAATCTTTTGCGTATATATTCAATATTAGTAAAATGTTCAAACTTGAATAATTCGTCAATCCCAACATCTAATGCCAATGCTATTTTTTCAATATTTTCAGGTTTTGGAAAAGATAAGCCGTTTTCAATACGCGAATAATTTTCCGGCTGAATACCAATTATTTCAGAAAATTTTTCTTGTGTTATCCCTTGTTTTGTCCTTAATTCGCGTAATCTTTTCCCAAAATTTTCTTTTATTCCCATGTTGTGATTATGACCTTTATTTTAATCTTTATTAAGAATGCGACACATTAACATAAAATAGATTATTAATGTATTGCATTAATTAGCTTAATGTATTACAATAATATTATGAGGATTTTATGATTTAACACAGGAGGTAACATGAAAAAGTATTACAAATTTTTACGCAAGTCATTAATTGAACTAAAGAAAAATGACGGGTTTACATTGGCTGAAGTGTTGATTACATTGGGAATTATTGGTGTTGTAGCGGCAATGACAATACCTACGCTAATCGCGAACGTACAAGGTCAACGAGTAAGAAGCCAATTCAAAAAGACTCTCTCAACTTTAAATCAAGCAGGCAAAATGGCTCAAGCTCAATATGATTGGGATTTCGGTGCAGTTGAACAACAAGGCAGCCACTCGCTCGTGACATGTAACAATGACAATCCTGAAAGTTCAAAAAGCATGTGTGCACTATTGAATGGCACAATAAAGGGAGCGTATCACACATATAATATTTTACAGCTACCACTAACAAGAGCAACGTCTAATGTTTTTGCCGGCGAGGGCAGCTATATTCCTGCTTATCAGCTAAATGATGGTGCTTTTTTGGGTTTTCAGGCGAGTATTAAGCTTTGTACATTACCTGTGGGTACTGATTTAAAAGATGCAATGAGCAAAATGGCTAGCGGTGCGGGAACAGATTCGCATGGGAATATTATTCCGGCTCAAGCGGGTTTAAAACAATGTATCGGATTTATTGACATAAACGGGACATCATTACCAAATAAAGAAGTAACTTGCGCAGATGGAACTGTCGCATTCGACCCGCAAAATCCTTGTGTTGTTAGTAACAAAAACATAGGTGATATAATTCCTGTAGTGTTCCATGACGGAGTTGTAGAACCTGCAACAAACGCAGGCAAATATCTTTTGAATACTGCAAAATAGTGAGGGTAGATTTTAGTCTACCTGCTTAATTTTCATTGATTGAACAATGTTGCGATTCGTCGGACATCGCCCTCAGAATGGCAAACCCGTCATTGCGAGCACGAACGACAGTGAGTGCGTGGCAATCCAGAAAAATTCGTACAAAAACGACTGGATTGCTTCGTCGCTTTGCTCCTCGCAATGACATTTACGATTTATTAATCTGTGCTTCAGCACCGTATTGGACTTAACGGTCTTAGCGGTCTTAGCAGTCTTTGAACAATATTGAGATTCTTCGCTTCGCTCGCAATGACGAGTCCGCAGACCTTGCCCCCTCACCCGCCTTACAGGCACCCTCTCCCACGAGGGGCGAGGGAGTATAATCTTCCTCCCAAATGGGGGAGGTGGCACGAAGTGCCAAAGGGGAATTATCCCGCATGGGAATGGAAAGTAAGTAATAAGACCGATAAGAGTGTTAAATCTAATACGGTGCAAAGCACAGATTAATAAATTGTAACGGACTTGCCAACTTATCGGTCTTAACGGACTTTGAACTATATTGTGATTCTTCGGTCACTACGTTCCCTCTAAATGACAAATCCTTATTCTTTTGTAACTATTGACAATATATAGTTATCCGTAAAGTATTTGTTCGCAGCTTCAATTATATCGGCATCTGTTACGCTATTTACCAGAGCAGTATATTTATCTTTAAATTCGTACCCTCTTGTTGAAGCTTCGTACCAGCCTGTGTTTGAGGCTTTATCAAGGTTTGTTTCAAGTCCGATTATATAATTACCTATCAATTTTTCCTTTGCTTCTTGCAATTCTTTATCGCCGACATATTCGGTTTTTAACTTCTTTATTTCTTCAAACAAACCGGCTTTTGCTTTGTCCAAAGTATTAGGATTTGTTCCGATATAAAGCATAAAGCTTCCCCGCAAAACATTTGGAGAATATCCGCTTCCTAACTGATATGCAAGACCTTCCTGTTCTCTTAAATCTTTAAAAAGTCTTGAACTCATGCCTGAACCTAGCAATGAATCTATAACTTGTAGTGCTGCAAAATCTTTCTCATTCAATACACCGTCAACCTGCCAGCCTAATAAAATCCAAGCTGTTTCTGTCGGCATTTTTACAGTGCTTGTGCGGGCAGAAGTGATTTTTGCAATCTTTGAATTGTATGAATTATAATCAAGTTTTGCACAATTTTCTTTCTTAGGGAAAATTTTATTAAATTCCTGAATTGTTTTGTCTTTATCTATGTTTCCATTAATTGATATAACAATATTTTCAGGGTTAAAAATCGTATTATAATAATCAACTATGTCGCTTCTTTTTATCTGCGGAATATTTTTTTCCAAGATTTTTGATGAAATCGAATACGGAGTATCTTTATAAATTAAATCTCTATATTCTTCTACTGCCTGTTGTATGGCAATATCTTTTTCGCTTTTTATGGCATTTAACCTGTCAGATTTAACTTTGCCCAATTCAACTTCGTCAAAATTTGCATTATTTACTATTTCATTTAAAAGTTCGAGAGTTTTATCATATTCGTCTTTTGTTGTTAAAACATTTATAGAAAAAGCATCAGCAGAAGTTGACGGAGAAATTTTTATTCCGTTATCTTCAAGTATTTGAGATAATTCCAGCGAAGTATAATTTTTAGTACCTTTAAGCATTGTTGAAGCGGTTAATTTTGCAGTTCCGGGAATTTTATCCAAAAGTTGTCCGCCTTTTGCATATATACTAATCGCTATTATGTCATTAAAAGTGTTTGGTGTATACAAAAGCGTTGCCCCGTTTGATAATTGATATTTTTGAGTATCTTGAGTTTGACTTACAAGTTGTGCATAATTTTTATTTTCAACAACATTTGCAACAGGAATTTCCTTCGCATTTTCAGGCAAAATTATTGAAATTGCACTTTTGTTTTCTCCCAAGTATTTGTTTGCAACCTTTTTTACGGCTTCTTTTGAAACATTCTTTATATTTGCAAGATAAGTGTCATAAAATTTGATATCATTTGTTAATGCCATTGTATAGCCGATTTCTGTTGCTATATTTGTTATTGATTCTCTTGAATAATAAGTGTTTCTTTCAATAATGTTTTTGGCTAAATTTAATTGTTCTTCCGTAACCCCATTATTTTGAATATTTTTAATTTCAGCAAAAATGGCATCTTGTACGGCTTTACATTTTTCAGGCTCAAAAGAAGTTGAGATGTAAAAAATCCCGTCATCTTTGAAAGTAGAATTTCCTGCATCAACTGAAAATGCTAATCTCTTTTTCTCTTTTAAAACTTGGTTTAATACAGAGGATCTACCGTCGCCCAAAATTGTTGCCAAAACGTCCATTGCGTAAGATTCATTATCATCAATCGGAGTCCCTCGGAATCCGATAACCATATAACCTGATTCGGTTTTTATGTATTCAACCTTTTTTTGCTGCTTTGTCAAAGGTTGTTCTTTAGTATATATATTTTTGGTTTGTTTTTTGTATTCCGAATTAAAACTTTCCTTAATTCTTTCCAATGCATAATTTGTATCTACGTCGCCAATTACAATTGTAATCATATTAGATGGAGAATAGTGTTTGTTATAAAAATCTAAAACCCCGTCACGAGTAATTGTTTCAACAACTTCACTTCTGCCTATAACCTTTCTTTTGTAAGGGTGAGTTGTATACATCATGGTGTTTAGATTTTCTTGGAGAATTCTTGTGGGTGATTTTAAGTCTTTATTGATTTCTTCAAGAACAACTTTTCGTTCTTTTTCCATTTCATTTCTTGGAATTAGCGGGTGCATCATCATATCAGCATGTAATTCCATCGCTAAATCAAAATCTTTAGACGGGATTGTAACGTAATAATGAGTGAAATCTTTACTTGTTGCCGCATTTGTAATTGCCCCTTTAGTTTCCAAGATTCTGTCAAATTCTCCGGGCTCATGATTTTTAGTACCCTTAAAAAATAAATGTTCTAAAAAGTGTGCGACACCGTTATTTGAATCATCTTCATCAATTGAACCTGTTTTAATCCATGTGTCGATTATTACTATTGGGTTGCTGTGAACTTCTTGAATAACAACAGTTTGTCCGTTATCCAATTTGAACATTTGCGCACCTGCTGCCCAAACAACATTAGGAGATACTAAAATTGCAATTAATAATATTATTTTTTTCATATATTTTTCCTTTTTCGATAGTATATAACAGAGCAAATTAAGATAATATACCCTGTTAACTTATTTAATAGGCATTTCTTGTAAAATATTTGTTGATTTGAATTTTTTCGGCGATTTCATGGCTATATATTCTTTAAGAACCTCAAATGTTACCATACAAACCTTTTCATTAGCTTTTTGTTCATATTCTCCTTTTTCGTCAAAATCATTCAATGACATTTGTTTGAAAAAATCTCTTAATTTGTATGGTAATTGTTTTTTATGATAATGAATTTTATCGGCACAATTTGAACAAATTATTCCCCCAAGCTGAGGTACAAAATACATTGTTTCATTTTTTACGTCATTATGACAGCATAAGCACTTTTCAAGTTCTATTGAAAACCCTGATTCAATCATCATTTTTAATTGAAATTTTATAACTGCAATAAGAATTTCAACTTTGTTGTTTGAAGTTGATATTGCATTTAAGGTCTTGTACAAAAGATTATAGATATTTTCAGAACATGGATCGTCCTCAACCCCAAAGTTATGAACAACTTCTGTTATATACATTGAGTAACAAATTTTATCCATATCCTGTCTGGTTTTGTAAAAAGAATTAACAACTTCCGCCTGACAAATTGTATCAAGATTACGTCCCTTGTGAAGCATCAAAGTATTTGCGACAAGCAAATCCATTCGAGCACCTAATTTGCTTTTAGGTTTTTTAACTCCTTTGGCTACTCCCCTTATAAGCCCTTTATCTTTTGAATACATGACAATAATTTTATCTGATTCACTAAGATTATAAGACTTTAGATTAATTGCATCTGTTACAAAACTATTTTGTGCCATTTCTCCCCATTATTCTTTGAAGTTAAATTTTCAAAGAATTTATTAAGCAAAATATTAATTAGCCGTTGTAACCGCCGGTACCATGGTAGATACCTCTCATCATTTGTTCTAATTCAGATTTGTTATCAGAATAAGAAACAGCAACTTCCTGAGATATTTTTCCTTCCGTAAACAATCTGTACAAAGACATATTCATTGTAGTCATATTATTGAATGAACCTTTTTTAACAAGTTCATATATTTGTTCAAGTTCATCTTTTTGAATAAAGTCTTTTACAGTTGGGGTTACGACAAGCACTTCTGCAGCCGGAACACGAGTTCCGCCTTCCTGAGTCGGTACAAGTTTTTGTGAAATTGTACCGCGCAGTGTGTTTGCAATCTGGTCTCTTACAAACGGTCTTTCGCCCGGCTCAAACAAGTTGATGATTCTTGATACCGTTTGAATTGCATCATTCGTGTGGATTGTTGATACGACAAGGTGCCCTGTTTCAGCAGCTTTCAGAGCTGATTCAACAGTTTCTCTGTCTCTGATTTCACCGATAAATATAACATCAGGGTCTTGTCTTAATGCATATTTTACACCGTCTGAGAACGACGGAGTATCAATAAGCAATTGCCTTTGAGAAACAATTGATTTTTTATTTGAAAAAATAAATTCAACCGGATCTTCAATTGTAACAATATGTTTTGAAGCCGTAGCATTAATAAAATCAATCAAAGATGCTATAGTTGTTGATTTTCCTGAACCGGTAGGCCCGGTAACAAGAACAAGACCGTTATTAAATGCCGCAAATTCTTCCAAAGTAGTCGGCAATTCCAACTCTTTGAAGTTCTTAATATAGTAAGGAATAGCACGAATTACCATTGCGGTTTTACCGAGTTGACGGCTCATATTAACACGAAATCTGGAACAACCAGGAATTTCATATGAAAAGTCAATATCAAAAAATCTTGTAATTCTGTCTTTTAAGTGAGTCGGCGCAACTGTTCTTATGACAAATTCGATATCTTCACTTGTCAAAGGAGGAAGATTGATTCTCATAATTTGACCTGAAACTCTGATTGCAGGTCTTTCACCTTCACAAATGTGCGCATCAGATGCTCCAACAGATACAGCCTGTCTTAGGAAATCCTCTATATAAAAATCATTACTGCTCATAAATACTCTTCCTTACTATAATATTAACTATATCATAACTTTTAGTTTTGCACAATACATATTGATATGGTATCATTCATATGTTGGAATTATGTTAACTTTTGAAAGTTTAAGGGATATCGCACAAAATAAAAATTTTATAATGTTTGTTGCCTCAATGACTTTTATGTGCGGTATATTAGCTTGTTTTTACGGACAAGGAATTTTAATCTGCTCAATTTTTACAATTCTAATGCTGATTTTATTAAATATAAAATTGTTGGATATAAGAAAAATTCTGATTCTAACCCTAATTTTTTACTTTGGATTTTTCTTAACATTTTTTAAAATTAAAAATTATGACAACCTGCTTCAGTTAGCTCCGGCAAATGTAAAAATTGAAGGAAGAATTGTAAGCATTCCGGAAATAAAAGAAAATTCAAAGATAAAATTTTTTCTTCAAACAGACAAAGTAGATAATAGCGATTTTAAAGCAAAAACTTTAGTTACGGTCTCTAAAATCGACAATACAAATTTACATCTGAATATTGGAGAAAAAATATCCGTTAACGGAAGATTAACAAAGCCTTTTTCTTCTACTAATCCTTCGCAGTTTGATTATAGCGCATATTTGAGAAATTTTAACACCTTTACTACTTTTTATGCCGAAGCGAATAATGTAGAAATATTAAAAGATATTCCTAATTTGAAATGGAAATTTCTACAAACACTAAACAATACTCGCAACAGAATATTAAAAATCCATTCAAAATACCTAAAAAGTCCTAATTTGGAAATATTGGGCGGTATAGTTTTTGGTGATGATGCTGTTTCTCCACCCGAATACATTAAAACATCATTTATAAATTCAGGTTTATTGCA
Organism: bacterium; assembly: GCA_017467605.1. Classification (GTDB taxonomy): domain Bacteria; phylum Cyanobacteriota; class Vampirovibrionia; order Gastranaerophilales; family Gastranaerophilaceae; genus Zag111. Next base: position 27,080 of record JAFUSQ010000014.1, read on the forward strand.
TATTTTAGCTGCCTCAGGTATGAATGTTGCTTTTATATATTCTTTTTGGTTTTTTATTTTAAGATTTTTTGGAATTCCGTTTAAACCCAGAGTAATTTCAGGTATGTTTATCGTAATTTTGTACACTCTTATGACAGGATTAGGTCCTTCTGTTATCAGAGCTGCGTTAATGCTTTTATTCGTACTGGCCGGTAAACTTATAGACAGAGATGCTCACAGTGTTTCTCTATTGTCATTGGTTGCAGTAATTATGCTGATTTATAATCCTGCTTATATAAATGATGTAAGTTTCCAACTTTCATTTCTTGTTACCTTCGGCCTTTTGACAACGGCAAATATAATTTCTCAAAAACTTCCAAAAGTCCCAAATTGGTTAAAAGCAGTATTTATAATTCCGATTGTTGCACAAATTTGGGTAGCTCCAATTCAAATGTTTTATTTCAATACTTTTAGTTTGTATTCTGTTTTTGCAAATATATCAACTGTAAGTTTGTTAAGTGTTATCAGCTTTGGAGGTTTTGTAAGCTCAGTAATTTCAATATTTCAACCTGCTGCGGAATTTACATGCAAATATTTTGATTTTATTTTGAATTACTTACTTAACATTCTCGTATTTATATCAGATTACTTTGCAAATTTAAAATATTGTCTTGTTCAAACAACCCACCCAAATATATTTCAACTTATTTTATACTACATAATGCTTCTTAGTGTGACTTTCTTTATCAAATTTGACAAATATAAGAACGCTTTTACTACCACACTTGTTATATCTCTAATATTATTCTGCACGACTGTCAGACCAATTTCACACAATCTGGAAATTATAGCATTTGATGTCCAAAATGCAGATTCTTTTCTCATCAAAACACCTGAAAATAAATATTTTATGATAGATACCGGCAAAGCTCCATATGACAGCGGAAATTCTCAAGCAAAAATTATTATGCTTAAATATCTTAAAGACAGAGGGATTAAAAATCTCGAAGGGGTTATTGTCACTCACTTTGATAACGACCACTCAGGCGGAACTCCTGATATAATTTCTTCTACAAAAACAAAAACTTTATATTTGAATTCAACAGATGCACAAACTCAAACTTCTAAAAATATTTTCAAAACAATAAAGGAAATCGGACAAGATTATAAAATTGCTACGAATAATCAAGAAATATATTCCGAAAAAGATTTAAAAATTAAAACGTTCAAAGCAGAGATTAAAGGTAAAGATGCAAGTAACGGCTGCTCAATTATAACTTTATTGAGCTATAAAAATTTTGATATGCTTTTTATGGGTGATGCTGGAATTGAGTCATTTAATTATGTTAAATCAGGAATTCCGCACAATATCGAAGTTCTAAAAGTCGGTCATCATGGCGGACCGCATGTTGTTGATGATGAAATGCTCAATCATTTGGATAATAAAATTTCACTTATTTCAACCGGTGTAAACTATTTCGGACATCCAAATAAAGGAACTCTTGATGTTCTCAGAAATACGGAAATCCTGCGTACAGATTTGCTGAATTCAATCAAAATTTCAACTGACGGGCAGAATTACAAAATTTATTCATATGATACCCATTCGAAAAATTATGAATTTAGGGGTAAATATTTATCAGAATAGTTATTGTTAAGAAATGTAAAGTCATTATTATGATTGAATTTCAGCGGTGAGAAAATTTTATATTTACCCCCGGGGGTTGAAATTTTAAATTTTTGTAATATAATGAGTGTATAAAATACATTCAATAAGGACGAAATCTTATAAAAAAGTAGGAGACAAAGTAGTTCTTGGAGAATTTTCAATTTACAACTAGAGGATTACATTTTGAAAAAATTATTACTATTCACTATTGCACTAGTGTTCATATGTTGTGCACCTGTGCAGGCAGCCAATGTAAGTCAGGTAAAGGCGGCGATAGTAAAACATTCTATCGAAATGGGCGTAGATCCGGCAATCATGCTAAGTATCGCCAAATCAGAATCAGGATTTAGACAGGAAGCAAGAAGCCCGAGAGGAGCAGTAGGTGTTTTCCAATTAATGCCTTCTACTGCAAGAAGAATGGGACTAAACCCTTATACGCTCGAAGGAAACGTCAAGGGCGGGGTTATGTACTATAAATCAATGTACAAAATGTTCGGTTCTATGGAATTAGCTTTAGCCGCATACAATGCGGGCCCGGGTAATGTAAAAAAATATCGTGCAGTTCCTCCGTTTAGAGAAACCAAAAGATATGTTACTCGAATTATGGCTGATTACAATCATTTGAAAGCTCACCCTGATCCGGCAATAGCTGCAGTAAAAAATGGTACGGTTATTACATCAATAAACGGTACATCTAAGGTTATAGCACAAACTCCCGGTAAACCTGCACCGTTGCCGATGGTTAAAATTGAACAGGCTCGCAATCTTAATATGGAATTGATTAAAGAAATTCCAATGGAAGTTGAAGTTAAATCTCAATCTGTTGCAATTTAGAAATATTACAAAAAAATAAAATCAGTTCTGCAAATTTAGCAGGGCTGATTTTTTATTAAACTTTTTTATGAAAATATGATATCATATTATTGTTAACAAAATCGGAGAATGATAATTATGGAATTAAAGAATTTAAGAAAAGAAAATGAACTTGTAGATTTGTTTTGTACAATGGCTGAAATCCCCTCACCTTCTTTACATGAAGAAAAAGTAATAGATTGGATTTGTGATTATTGCCAAAAAAATAACCTCCAATGTGAAACAGACAATTATAAGAATATTTATATAACTGTTCCTGCAACTGATGAAACAAAAGAACCGATTTTGTTATCATCACATCTTGATGTTATTGGAGATGATTCTCCAGTTGAAACTTATCTTGACGGAGATTTAATTAAAGCAAAAGGAAGAACTCTCGGTGCTGATGATAAAGCAGGGGTTGCAAATGCTTTATATTTTGCAAAAGAACTTGTTAAAAGACCTGATTTTAAACATGGAGGTCTGGAAGTTCATTTTACAAGAGATGAAGAAAGCGGAATGACAGGGATTAAGAATACTGATTTTTCAAAAATTAATTCAAAATATGTATTGGTTCTGGATAGTGATGCTTTAGGTCAATGTCTCGTTGCCGGGGCAAGCTACGTTAAGGTTGATTTAAAAATTAATGCTCCAAAAGGCGGTCATTCAGGAAATGATATTGGTGATAATACCAGAGAAAATGCCGCAAAACTTATTGCAGATTTAGTTTCTGATATGCCTCAGGGAGTTTATTATATGGAAAATGGCAAAGTAGTAACTTCATGCAATATCGGCGGAATTACTTCAGGAGATTTAGAAGTTACAAATGTTATAAATACTGATGCTCATGCGACATATTCAATCAGAAGTTCAAACAAAGAAAAAGAAAACGAACTTATTCAAACAATGAAAGAAACAGTTGAAGCCTTTAATCAGCAATATCAAGGGATTGCGACTGCGGTGATAGAATTTCACGAAAAAATGCCTATGTTTGAAAAAAACGAAGATGAATATATGCCGATTTTGTTTGAAACAGCAGCTAAAAAGGTTGGACTTGAACCTGAAATATCAACATTCCATGCCGGTGCAGAAACCCATATTTACGCAAACAAAACAAACGCAAAAGGTGAAAAGTTCTCACCATACTTAATCGGACTTGCGACTGTTTGTAATATGCATTCGGCACGTGAATACGTTGATTATAAAACCATGCTTAAAGGTCAAGAACTTCTATCAGAACTCTTTGATGCGTATAACAAATAATTTTTAACATAATATCATTCAGAAAGTGAAAATTATAATACTGTACTCTCCCCCCAAGGGAGAGAAAAATTTTTCCCGGCGAACAAATAAGGAGTATTAAAACACTCCCTTATCTACTCATCAAATACAAAAAATCTTATCATTTTATGTATTTTTTCGAGTTTTTTCGAATCGTTTTTGGCAATTTCAATGTATTTATTTATATCTGTAACAAGCTCTTTTGAGGATTTAATATGGTCATTTGCAAATAATTGTTCAGTTGTAACATTGAGAGCTTTTAATATTTTTTCAAGAGTATCTGCTTTTACAAAGCTTGAGCCCACTTCTATTCTACTAAGATTTCTTGGATCAATTTCAATTATTTCAGCAAGCTGCTCCTGCGTTAATCCTTTATTTTTTCTTAAACGCTTTAATTTTTCTCCAAATGACTTCTTAAAATCCATAAATTATCCTTATTCACAGATTGAATTTTTATCAAAAATCTATGTCCAATATCATAATATATTAACTTTTATGAAGCTTAAACGGCAATGTATATCTATATTTTAATATTTTTCTACGTTAAACATTAATAAATATAGCAATTTAGATAGATAAAAATTTTTTATATAAATGTGAAGTTTAAAAATAAACACGAAAGGAGATTATGATGTTTGATTATGGCGTAAGTTTTCAAGGTGGAATGACACCGCCTAAAGGAGATCCGGAAACCGTTGCAATGCAGTATGCACGACAAAACGGTATATCATTGGAGCAAGCAAGAGATGAACTGCGTGCAAAATACGGAGATCCTCAACCACCTCAAATGGGAATGAATAATGGTTTATTAGCTCCTGCAAAACAACCTCAACTGCCTCAAGGTGCAAAAGAAATTACAGGAAACGAAATTCCTGCAGATCCGGCACAATTAGAACAGTATATTAAAGATGGTGCTAAAAAAGCAGGCTGCAGTGAGCAAGAATTTGCACAAATGATTGGATTACCCCGGCGTAATCAACGCAGATTACAATCAGAAGTCCGCGATGATTTTGTTAATGATTACTTAGCAAATAATCCGCAGGCAACAAAAAAGGAAGCGAAACATTCTTTCTATCAACAGTTCCCGACGACTCGAAAACAAGCAAAAGCTTGGATAAAAGAATATAGATTGCAAACAGGAGCTTCAAAAAAAGAAGCAAAAATAGCATTTGAAGATACGTTTGGATATAAAGTTCCGTCAAGTAATTTATCAAAGCTTGGTAAAGGTTTAATACTTGCACCATTTACTCCATTTCTATTCGCAGCTGGAGCTGCAGATAAAATTTCCGGAGATAATTTAGGAGTAATAAAAGGATTACAAACAATGATGGAATAATTTGACTTGTTCTTGTATATAAGAAAAAAGAAGAAAATTTTTTAACAACTGGATTAAACGTAGGCAAAAAATCTCAAAAATTGTTATTTTTGAGATTTTTTGCACACTCTATTCTTAGTTAATCTTTGTTAATATCGCCAAAAATTTTTAGCAATTTTTGTTTATTTTTTCTTTTTATTATAATAGGGAAATATATGCGAATATTAAATACTGCGATAACGCAGGGTAGTAAATTATTTAATTCAAAAGGCTGTCGTCTGTTAAAAAAAATACCGGACATTCCTTTGTCTGAAATGACTGACATAATTCTTCCTGAAGGAACTAAAGGTTTGATGTTTGCTAAAATTGAAACAGATTTTGGCAAAGGTTTAACAAAAGTATTTTCATTCTTTGACAAAGATGGTCGTTTGATTGAAAGGTATATTGATAAGACCTCAAAAGGCAGATTCGAGCGTATACATTCCAAATATAAAGGGCAATTTGACTGGGGCTTTGGCAGAACTAAAGAATCTGTAAGAACAGTTAATGACGTTCCCGTACAAAATGTAAATTCGAGAAATTATTACGATAAATATGCAAAGGTACTTTATCGTGAAAAATTGGTCAGAGATATTAATTCAAATGGAAAATCTATTGAGTATCAAACATTTGAAAATTTAGCTCCACATGGTAAACGACAGTACATACAGACAGTAGCAAGAAAAAACAAACAAAATCAAATATCCTCAACCGAGATTACTACTAATTTTGCGACTCAAAAAGAATTAGATGAAATGCAAAAATTTCCATATCTTTACTATTTGAATTATTCAGATGAAGATTTTGTTCATGCTATTTCTCCTTATGCGCAAAAGCTCCAGAAAGTTGAAAATAGAGGTGTAAAAGTTGAAATTAAGGAACTTAAAGAAGATACTTTAGGAGAAAGCTATGGAGAATTAAAAGAAATTGCTGTTGATGTTACAAAAGGTTCAAGTAAAGGTAAATTAGTTAATACAACAAATCATGAATATCGGCATCAATATCAACATATGATTGCTGAAGCTTATGAACAAGAAACTCAGTCTCTAAGTAAAAAAATTGCAGCAAGTATCGAACGTAAAAAACAGAAAAGTAAATCTTGGTTTAGGAGAATATTAGATAAATTTATAGCAAAGCCAAGTCCTAAGTATGCTCCATTAAGTCCTCATGAAAAAGAGTTTGCACAAAAATGTTCAAAAGATTTTAAAAATTATGTATCGCCTGAGGACAATTTTGATGAATACTATAATCAATTTGTAGAAGTAGATGCACGACTTGCGGGGCAAATAGCTCAAGATGAATTTGAACTTGGCAAATTGAAAATCGAAAGATTATTCAATAATGCACAATTAGACTTAAAAAATTGGACAAAACAACAAAAGGATACTTGTAAATTCTTACGTGATAAAATAAATTCATTGTTTTCATAATTTGTGTTATATTTACCCTAGAGGTGAATTATGACAACAATTAAAGTAACAAAAATGCAAGGCTGCGGAAATGATTTCGTAATTCTTGATTATGATGAATATAAAAAGACCAATATGCCCATGGATATTTTGGCAAAAAAACTTTGCGACAGAAATTTTGGCATAGGTGCAGACGGAATGATTATTCCCGATACAAATCCTAACGGCGAAACTGATATTGCTTGGTATTTTTACAATTCAGACGGAACAACCGCTCAAATGTGCGGAAATGGTATGAGATGTTTTGCAAAATACGTTTATGATAAAAAACTTGTTAATAATAAACAGTTCAGCGTAAAAACTTTAGCAGGAATTATTAAACCCGAAATTCTTGATGATGGAAATATTAAGGTTAATATGGGTATTCCTATTTTGGAAGATGAAAAAATTCCGTTTTGCGGGGATAAGATTGTAAAAATCAAAGATAAAACATTTAATATAACCCCTGTTTCAATGGGAAATCCGCATTGTGTAATCTTTACGGACGAAGATACTTTATACCTGGCAAAAAATTACGGTCCTGATATGGAAAAACACCCGTATTTTCCGGAAAAAACAAATACAGAATTTGCAAAAGTAATTTCAAAAAATGAAGTCGAAATGCGAGTTTATGAACGAGGCTGCGGGATTACTCTGGCTTGTGGAACGGGTGCGTGTGCAACTGTTGTCGCAGGTGTTTTAAATAACTTAACAGAACAAAAAGTAAAAGTTAATCTTCTTGGGGGGGCTGTAACCGTTGAATGGCAAGGGAATAAAGAAAATCCAAATAAAAATATTTTCTTGATAGGGCCTGCACAGTATTCATTTACTGCGGATTACATGTTGTAATAATTTATCTTTTTATGTTAGTATTAAACTACAACACTGGCAAAATAGTAAAAGGAGAAATTTAAATGAAAACTTATGAATTAATGGCTATATTCAAACCGAATTTAGACGCAGAAGAAGTTGATAAAATTATTGAAAAAATCAACTCAACTATTACAGAATTTGGCGGAAGCGTTGCTTCTGTAGATAAAGCAGGAAGAAAGAAACTTGCTTACGAAATCCAAAGCTTCAGAGACGGATTCTTTGCAACAACAATTCTTTCACTACCTGCTGAAAAAGTTGCTGAATTCAAAAGACAACTTAGATTGAACGAAAACATTTTAAGAACAATGTTTATGGAAGTTTCAGCAAAAGCAACAGTTTAACCTTTTGTTCCTCGCCCTCAAAAGGGAGAGGAAAGAATTTCTTAATGAGTTGAACGAATTTAGAAATTCAGGTGAAGGTTTATTAATAATAAAAGGAAATAAAAATGTCATTAGCAAAAGCAGCAGTTACAGGTATCGTTTACAAAACACCAAAAACAGGCTATACTCAAAATAATGTAGCAGTTTCCTCTTTTGTTCTCAACATCGGAACACAAGAAGAAATCCTTGTCAGAGTAATCGTTAAAAGACAATCTTTGGAAGAAGTCGTATCAAATCTTTCTAAAAACCAAAAAGTTTTGGTAGAAGGCAGATTGCAAAACGGAATAAGTAAACTCGATGACGGAACAGAAAAAAGAGTGTTTGAAATTGAAGCCGCAACTATTGAGCTAATGGGAGCAAGTTCATCATCTTCTTCAAATGATGACGGTGATATCTTGCAATTTGGAGAAATGGAATCTTCATCAGCTCCGGAAGCAGATACTTTGATGGACGATGAAGAAATTCCGTTTTAGATCCTCGCCGGACTGGGTATTATGCTACTAACTGTGGTAAAATTTGAATAGCAAACGCCCTCCGGTAGACCATAATTAAAGATTATATGTACTAAAATAAGGCTAGAAAGGCAAATTAAGAAAATGGCAAAAACAGAAGATAAGAAAAAACGTAAAAACTGCAGTCTATGTGCAGACAAAGTTGAATCTATCGACTACAAAGATGCTGCTAAGTTGAAAAGATACTTAACAGAAGCAGGAAAAATTATTCCTCGCAGAATTACAGGAAACTGTGCAGCTCACCAAAGAATGATTGCTAAAGCAATTAAAAAAGCTAGAGAAGCTGCAATTATCAGCTACGTTTTTGATTAATTTTGAAAATATAGTTTGTTTAATTAAAAGGGCGGAATTTTGATACAAAATTCCGCCCTTAAATTTTATTTTGCCGAATTCAGAACATATTTAGCAGCACTTGAAGCAGGCTCAACGGTATTTCCGTAAAAATATACAGGATAAATATCTGTCATATGTTGAGCATCATTTTTAACAACACAACTATCATCTTTTTTGTACGGGTCGCCACCCATATCGACATTTGAACAAGTTACAACTTTATTTGGTAAAGATGTTCCGTTTACATCAATAAAACCTTTACATTTCCAACGACTATCAATTCCGCATTTTGGATATGGTGCACCATGATTAACTGCGTCAGAATTTGCCGGAGAATCATCAAATACAAAAATAGAACCGTCAGATAATTGATAAGCCTTTCCATAATAGCTAAAACCACTAAAAAGGCTACCCTCTACTACTCCTGATATATAATTATGATAATCATATGGATATTCACCATTCTTGTCTTTTATATTAGAAACATTACTATAATATGTAATTCCGGAGAGAGTTCCATTTAGAATAGCACATATTGTTTTATCCGTTTCGGGATTATCACTTGCGCCATTTGTACATTGAACCTCTACTGCACCAAAATCAAAATCGTACTGTGCTTGTGCCATACGCCCTGCTTGATTTAAAGTCGATAATGTTTTCTTAAATTGGCTTCTGTAGCGTTGCCCATTGATGTTTGCAATCAATGTCGGAATAGTTATTGCCGCAACAACACCAATAATTCCTAAAGTAATTAATACTTCTGCCAATGTAAATCCTCTATTTAAATTTTTTATCTGTTTCATTTTACCTCCATATTAAATTTTTAGCTAATAAATTAGCGACATATTAATCTATATAATAATATTATTTATTATATATAATAATTTGTCAAGATTAATTTAGCTATTAGAATATTAAATTTCCCTATAGATGCCGTTAACATTACATCTAAGGAGATTTTTATGGGAAATATTAAAGAGCTATTGGGGAAAAGGATAAAAGAACTAAGAAAAAGACAACATCTTACTCAGGAAAAACTCGCAGAACTTGCAGATATAGAAATTCCAAGTCTCAGTAATATAGAAAACGGGAAAAATTACCCAAATCACGAAACTCTTGGGAAAATAGCAAATGCACTTAATGTAAAACCTCATGAATTATATTTATTTGAATATTACGGAAACCCCGCAGATTTGATTACGGAAATGTCAGATACAATGAGAGAAAATGAAGCTTTAACCCAAAAAATGTATCAATTTTTCTTGTGCGTGAAATAATATTGTCCTTTTATAATAAATTGTTACTTTTTTATTACTAAATTTATACCCTCTCACCCCGCAGGAAATGTTAACTTTTCATTGATTGAACAATAGGAGATTCCACGGTGCAAATTTCCGTGTCATTCAGAGCGAAGCGTGGAATCTCGGAAATTTGCACCTCTGAATGACCATGGTATTTTTAGTTTTTTGCAATGAAAAGTTAACAAAGCGTTCCGGACAAGGAAACACTCGCAGGAATCCAAACACTAACACTAACAACAGTCCTCACCCGAATTTCTAACATTCGTCTTACGACTCATCTTGAAATTCTACCCTCTCCGCCTTTCGCTACGCTGCCCGGAGAGGGAATTTATTCCGTTTCCGTTAATAAGTGTTCGACTCAACTATCATACAAATTCACAAAAAAAAGACCTCTGTTAGAGGTCAAGGTTGGTTATTTTTTGGTTATGTTATAGTATTATGTCAGTTAGATTATTTATCTTGGGGTAAATTTTTCTTACATTTGCTTAAATTATCCTCAAGATTAACATTTGCCTTTTTTAAATAAAATGTTTACAATTCTTAATATTTAACCAAAAAAATTGTACTATCATGATGTTATGTTTGAAGGTTTGAGAAAAATTTTTCTGTCAAAAATACTTAGGAAACATTACTACAGAACAGGGAAGTGCAATGGTTGCGGACAGTGCTGCACACATATTTATGTAAAACATTTCAAACACGTTTTGCAAGATGAAAAAGAATTTAACAGACTGCAATATTTACACAAATTTTACTCCGGATTAAAAATTATAGGGAAAGATGAACTTGGATTGATATTTGAGTGTTCACATCTCGATCCTGAAACAAAAAGATGCAAAATTCATTTTTGGCGACCCGGAATTTGCAGGAGATACCCCCAAGAAGAACTTTTTTCAATGGGAGGAACCTTATCGGAAAATTGCGGATATAAAATGGAGCCGATTGTGCCTTTTAAAAAAGTTATGGAAAAAGTTGGTAAAAATATAAGATAAAATACCTACGACAAATTATTATAACCGTTACCTAAAATACTGATGTAATATGGTTTTTGGTCTTTTATATTGTTCATATGGACAGTATGGGAGATTTTAAAATGAAAAAAATTATAATAATGAGTTTTGCATTACTATTTGTTGGAAGTTTACAAGCTCAAAGTGCATGTAATATTGATAAATTAGACGTTTGTACAACAATTATGGGAGCGACAGGAATAAATTCGGGCGGAATAAATAAAAACTTAGAAGATAAAATACTTCCCAATAATTTGAATAAAAGACAACAACCAAATAGCAGGTTAAATAACAGAGGCCAGCAAGGTCAATCAAAATATCCAGGTCAAATAAATCGTGACATGTCACAACAGGAAAGTACACAACCATATGATGCGAATTGTCAGTTTGGAAATTGCATTAATCAAAATAATTTGGGAGGAAATCAGAAACGATAATTATTAAAAAAATACTCTAATGCGGCGGGCGCGTTGCGCCCGCCGCATTGTTTTACTTAATCCCAAGAAACATCTTTCCTTAAATAATCCATATTTTTCTTTTCCAAAACCCATTTGGTACATAATACTCCGTTACCCTTGCGTGTATCTTTATACTTACATGTTTCATTGTATTCACTGGTAAAGTTTATACCATCAGAAGGCCTTAAACCATCGACACCAGCAGCAAATGAAAAATAATCAACTCCTGCTTGATTTGGTTTATCAGTACCGTTTACATCTACATGAATAGCAAAACAAAAGTCATTAGGACAACCATTTTCGCCGTTAACCCAATAATCAAAAGAAATTCCGTTTAACAACATGCCTTTAACATAAGCACTATGTGTATTAGGATCAACATAAAAATTATCATTAAATAGTGCTTTATAATGTTGTGCATAACAACCACTACCAGTTCCGCAGCTTTTAGCAATTTTCAGATGAGGTTTCATAATATCATAAACTTTTTGCGCCCTGGTAATATCCCACCCGTCAGCCGAACCGTTTTCTGCTATTGCCAGTTTATAAGCTTGCGAAAATATTGCATAGGCATCTTGCAATTTGTGAACCAGAACTTTTTCTCTAACCTTATCCATTAGTATCGGAATAGTCATTGCGCTAACCACCCCTATTATGCCAATTGTTATTAAAATTTCAGCTAAAGTAAAACCATTTTTCATAATTATCCGCCTTTCTTTTTTCAAGAGTATAGCATTAATTATTTAAAAATCAAATACAATATGTATTCTAAAATTAAATATATATAAATATCAATGATTTAAATACAATAATTAAGGATATTTTATGAAAGAATTTAAACCTATAAAGCAGGAAAAAACCGTTATAAGTATAAGGCTTGATGTCGATATACTAAAAAAGGTTGATGAACTTTCAAGGCAAACAGATATAAGCAGGAATGAATTGATTGTGCAATGTATTGAATACGCATTAAACAATTTTAAAAATTAAAATATTTTTCCTGTATAATAAAAATATGGGAGACGGGAAAAAAATACTTGCAATAAATTTCGGCGGAATCGGAGATGAAATATTTTTTCTTCCGACATTAATTTCTTTAAAAAAAGAATTCCCCGATTCTAAAATAACATTGGCACTGGAACCGCGAAGTAAAGGGATTAAAGATTTAACTGATAAAATTGATGATTTAATTTTGATTGACCCAAAAGGTCAAAATAAATACTTTGAAATGTTCAAGTTACTACTTGAAGCAAGAAGGGGAAAGTTTGATATTGTTATATCGTCCGGAGGAAACAAATTAATAAGTATTTTATTGTTTCTAACGGGTATAAAAACTCGCTGCGGATACGATACGGGTAAATTGAGTCGAATTTTACTCACACATGCAGTTAAACTTAATAAAAAAAAATATGCTTGCAAAATGTATCACGATTTAATCAGAGAAATTACAAGCTGCAACACCGAGCTTCCTGAAATAAATGTTGAACCAAAAGAAAAAATTGCAAATTCTGTTTTAATCCACCCCGGAGTCAGTAAATTAAGCATTCAAAAAGGTTGTATAAAAACAATTTCCGCAGAAACTTGGGCAAAAACAATCGACATTTTAGTTTCAGAAGGGAAAAAAGTTATGCTCGTCGGAGGACCTGACGATGAAGATTGTATTGAAACAATATTAAAAACAGTTCGCACTCAAAATTTTGAAAACCTTTACGGAACCACGAAAAATTTAAAAGATTTGGCAGGATTAATATCATCAGCCGAAAAATTTTTATGTTCTGATTCCGCCCCATTACATATTGCAGTTGCCCTCAAAACTAAAACTTATGTAATTTTTGGTCCGACAGACGCAGAAACTCTAATCCCCAAAAATGAAAATATTATTCCTGTTATGGCAAATGATAATTGCAAATTAAAACCATGTCTTTGGGCTCGCCGCCAAACCACCTGCCAAAACTTAGACTGTCTAAAAATTACACCTGCCAAAATCGCACAATCTGTCTGCTCTAAATAAATTGTAAAATTAACAAATGTAAAGAAATTTTTAACATCTGCAATTTCACACAAAAAAAATACTTTATATAAGTGTAGGTAAGTGTGAAAGGTTATTGTTTCCATGGGTTATAGTGATGTCGGATCATTATTATTCACCGTAAGAAGCGGTAAAAAAGCCTCTGAAGGCGATTACTGCAGAGTACCGATTACTGTTGCTCAAGGCGCAAGTGTAATTAAAGCCGTTTCTGAATACAATAACCCTGCCTCTAAACAGATTAAAAATGTATTAAATATAATGGGAAACGATAACGTAGCAAGAAGATTGGGCAAAGTTGTAAAAGTTGCAAGTGAAAATGTTAACGGCTTAATCGTCCTATCAAGCGGAGTAAAAGTCGCACTCGCAAAACCCGAAGACCGTAAAAAAACACTTATCGCAGAAACCGGTTGTCTTGCAGGTATGTTCGCAGGTGAAGGTTGGATGAAGAAAAACTTGAATAAATACTTAGACCAACTCCCTATAAACAAAAAATGGATTCCGTTAATTAAAGGTATAGTATTTGTTACAGGTTCAATTACCTGCTCAACTTTAGGTCATAAAATCGGTAAAAAAGTTGCTCAATACTGGGATAAACCGCTAATCTCTCATAAAGAAGAAACTCAACCGTCTGAAAATAAAAAATCTATAAATATTAAAGCTTAGAGGTAATTACTATTTTTACCCCTAATATTCTTATGATAATATTTTGTTATGAAGCATTTAAAAGATTTTGAAAATGACTTGAACAAATGCTCAAAATGCGGGCTTTGTGAGAGCGTTTGCCCCATATTTAAGATTAATCCTAATGATTGCGCCGCAAGCAAAGGTAAATTTATTATGCTTCATGGAGTTACAAAAGGGGATTTAAAACTTTCAAAAAATATTAACAAATACATAGATATGTGCTTAAAATGCGGAAAGTGCAACGAATTTTGTCCCAGCGGTATTGATGTTTGTCAAATTTTATCAAGTGCAAAAGCCGACTTTTTAAAAGATAAATTATACGGAAAAATTATAAATTTTCTGCAAAGCAAAATTATTTTCGGAGCAATTATAAATTTTGGGAAATTTATTTCAAAACCGTTCAGACCTAAAAAAATACCCGCACAAAATGCTATCCAAGTAATGTATTTTAAAGGGTGTGTAAACCAAATTTGTCCAAGAACCGATATATATTTAAATAAAATATTTAAAAATACAATCAATATTGTAGAACCTGATTTTGAGTGCTGCGGGCTTCCGTTTTTATCGGAAGGCAATATGGAAAGGTTTGAACAATGTGCAAAATCTAACCTCGAAAAATTAAATGATAATTATTCCTACTTTGTTACAGACTGCGCAAGCTGTCAAAGTACAATTCTTGATTATCCCAAATACATAAATACTAAATTAAATTTGTCTGAAAAAGCCGTTAATTGGGGAGAAATCATAGCACTTCAAAATTTAAAATTCAAATTTAAAAAACCATTAAAAGTAACTTTTCACAAACCTTGTCATTTAAAAAATGATAAATTTTTCAAAACTATTATGAATAATTGCGAAAATGTTGAATATGTTGAAATGGAAAATTACACCGATTGCTGCGGTCTTGCAGGAAGTTTTATTATAAAAAATCTCAAATTATCAACAAAACTTGCAAAACAAAAAGCTCAAAATATAAACAAAACTAATACGGATTATGTCATAACAACTTGTCCCTCCTGTATCGCAGGATTGAATTACGGATTACTTCTAAACAAAAGTAAAACAAAAGTTGTAAGCTTACCGGAATTTCTGTCTAAAGCGGAAACTATTTCCAGATGTTAGAAATATCATGTCTTAAATAATCCATGTTACCCTTTGCCAGAACATATGCACTGCAGCCGGTACCATTACCATTGTTTGTTGCTCCATATATGCAGGTATATCCGTTCCCGCCTCCGTTATCTCCTATGTAGCCCATAGGTTTTACACCGTTAGGAGTAATTAAAAACCCAAAATAATCAACTCCTGCCTGATTTGGAGGGTCATAAGCATTTAAATCAACATATAAAACAGCACATTTTTCCATTGCACGAATTTCATCATACGGACAGCCACTACCGGAAGAAGAAAATGCAAAAGCAACTCCGTTTAATAATAACCCCCTGGTATACAATGTATGCTCTCTCGGAGGATAACCATATTCAACTCCCGTAAAAGTTTGATAAGAATTTGCAAAACACCCGAATTCACCACCGCATTCTTCTGCTTGTTTTAAAAAGGGTTTGAAATATTCATAAACTTTAATAGCACCTTCTTTTGTAGCAGAAGTTCCTATATCCCACCCGTCAGGATCTCCATGTTCTGCCACTGCCAATTTGTAAGCTTGAGAGAAAATTGAATAAGTATCTTTTAATCTGTTAACAAAAACCGCTTCTCTGTATTTATTCATCAATACAGGAATAGTCATTGCCGCAACTACTCCGATTATACCAATTGTTATAAGAACCTCGGCAAGGGTAAAGGCTTTCTTGTTAATTTTTTGCATATATTTCTCCTTTTTAAAGTATTATTGAATATATCAATACAATATTGAATAATTCAATATTAAAATACATTATTTGATTAAGATTGTCAATATTTTATACTTTTAGTATGGATATTACTGAATGGAATAATGATGAAATTATGCGTCTGGTAATGGCTAAGGGGCATATTACTCAAAAGATTTTGCTTAAAGGGCTTGAAAATCAAACCGGTCAAATAATTCCGCAAAGCACATTTTCTTGTAAAATCCGAAGAAATGCCTTAAAATTAGAAGAATTTCAAAATATATGCAAACTTTTAGGATATTCTGTTAATATTGAACGAATTAGTGAAGGTCAAATTTAAATTTTTGATTAAATTTTATACCCCCAATAGATGATATCAAATGAACAAAAATATGTTTTAATCGTTATAAATATATACGAGGATTTAATTGTGCATTGTTTTTATAAAATAATATCTGTTTTTATAACATTAGTATTTTGTTCAACTGCAGCCTTTGCATTAGAAGATGTTAAAGTTGAAAAAGGTTCGATTTTATCTTTAAAAGATTGTATTACGATTGCTTTAAACAACAACCCAAATATTAAAAATGCGAGATATAATTACGGGATTTCAAAAGCAAACGTAAATATTGCACGTTCAGAATTTTTCCCAACAATTGGAGTCGGTACGGGATATGATTTTCGTGCAACAAAAACTAAACAAACTACCAGTAATACAAACGCTTATTCTGTTGAAGCAACATTAAATCAATTAATTTGGAATTTTGGTAAAACAAATGCAAGAATAAAAATGCAAAAATTTTATCTTATAGCTGACCAATATGAGTTTGATAACACAGTCAGAGAAACTATTTTCGATGTAAAACAAAAATATTACGAAGTTCTTGCAGCCCGTGCAACTACAATAATAAATCAGGCTTATGTGGAAATAAACGAAAGAAACTACCTTAGAACAAAAGCATATTTTGAAGAAGGTATTAAATCAAAAATCGACCTTGTTAATGCTGAAGTTACATGGAGTGATTCAAAAATTAATCTCGTAAAATCAGAAAATGCCTACAAGAATTCTCTGGTTAACCTGAATAATGCTATGTATTTAAAAGATGCCCCAACATATTCAATATCAAGCACAGAAGGATTCAATCTGAAAGATAATGTTGCACCTGTTGATTTGGCTCAAATAAGAAAGCCGAACGACACTGCAATAAATCAAATCCCGGTAAATGTTGTAAAAGATGCAAAACTTATGACCTCTGTTGAAAAGTTAGAAATTTTAACAGATTACAAGATAGACGAATTTCCGTACACATTTGAAGAATGCATTGATATTGCTTACAAAAACAGAGCTGATTTGAAAGCTTTTAACTCAACTTTAGATGCCGTTAAAGAAAATTTACTTTATGTAAAAAGAAATTATTATCCTGAAATTAGTGCAACTGCAGGTTATGGTTTCAGAGATACCAACAGTACAAATTCGTTTAATGTCGGGGTAAACCTATCAACAGGAGTCAACGTAATGAATCAAAAAGCTAAAGTTGACGCCGCAAAATATCAGGTTGACATTGCAGAAAATTCTCTTAATCAATTAAATCAAGATATATTTTTTGAAGTTCAAAACGCATATATAAATATGGTTGAACTTGAAAAACAAATACCTCTGTTAGAGGTTAAAGTTCGCCAGACTTATGAAAATTACGAACTCGCAGAAGGAAGATATTACGTAGGTTTAGGTGATTATATACAATTGCAAGATGCAAAAGTTAATTACAATACTGCACAACGTTCATATATTGAAGCAATTTACAAATACAATGTTGCAAGAGCAAAGTTAGAAAGCGTTATTGCACTGCCTCAATCCGTTACAATAACTCTTGATGAAGGGAGGAAAAAATAAATGACAGATGATAATTTAAATAACGGTTCAAAAAGATTTTTGAAAAAACGTTATATAATACCTGTAATTGCAATTTTAGCAATTACACCGATTGTATATAAACAAATTCAATCTCATAAAGTTGTTTATGAGACAAAAGAAATAACAAAATGTACCATTACCGATATTGTAGAAGCATCAGGTACAATCAATCCGGTTAATACCGTCAGTGTCGGTTCAACAGTATCAGGTCTTATGAAAGAAATTTATGTAGACTATAATTCTGAAGTAAAAAAAGGACAATTGCTTGCACAAATTGACCCTGCAAACTTTCAAGCATCTGTCGACCAGAATTTAGCACAAATAAATAATGCAGAAGCAAACCTTGCAAAACTTAATGCAGAAATGATAATGGCAGAAAAAACTTATAACAGATACAAAAATCTTTATCAGAAAAATTTTGTAGCAAGAAGCGAACTTGATCAGGCTGAAAGCGATTATCTTTCAAAAAAAGCGTCAATAGGCGCACAAAAAGCTTCAATAAGACAAGCAAGAGCTACATATAATACAGCAATGACAAACCTTAGTTATACCAAAATCATTGCACCTGTTGACGGAACAATTATTTCTCGAGATATTGACGTAGGACAACCGGTTGCCGCAAGTTTCCAAGCTCCTGAACTTTTTAAAATTGCACAGGATTTAACAAAAATGCAAATTGAAGTAAATGTCTCAGAAGCAGATATCGGCAGAGTCAAAGAAGGACAAGAAGTTGAATATACCCTTGACGGATATCCCGATAGCACCTTCTACGGAAAAGTAACTCAAGTAAGACTTGACTCCACAACAACATCAAATGTCGTTACCTACACTGTCATTGTGAGTGTTAGCAACGAAGATTTAAAATTAAAACCCGGTATGACTGCTAACGTTTCGATAATTACTAAAAAAAGCCAAGACGTAATGTGTATACCATCAATTGCTCTGAAATATACCCCGGAAATCAACGGACCCAAATACCCCAAACGCGGAATTTGGATTTTACAAGACAAAAAACCTGTACGCATTGAAATTGAAGAAGGTGCAAGTGATGATACAAATGTCGAAATTATTTCAAAAAAACTAAAACTCGGAGATAAAGTTATAATAAGTTCAACCGGCGGAGGTAAACCTCAATCAGGTACAAATAAACGCAGAGGCGGGCCTCCGGGCATGTTCTAAGGGTAAATGAAAGGGTAAAAATGTCCGCAATAATTTCAAAATCAGAATTTTGTAAATCTTTAGAACAAACAATTGATTTTCAACGTTTTGAAGCAGAACGAAAATCAAAAATTATTAATATGCTCGGATTTGAAATTATATTAATATTTTTTCTATACTTTGGGTTCTATTTATTAAAATTTTTGCTTGAATTCCAACAAAATATTAATCCTAATTTTTACACAATTATTAATCTTTGTGCAGTTATTTTTGGACTTATTTATCTGCTTGCTATTATTTCTTTTATCGGTATACCTTTTTGGTTTAATAAAGAATATAAGGAAGAAATAAAAAAATCGTGCAAAACACAAATTAAAGATTCATTTGATATATCTTTTTCTAAAAAAGGATTTACCAAGAGTATGCTTGAACTTAGCAGGTTATTTGGAGATTTTGAAAAAATTGAATATGATGATTGTTTTAGAGGAATATACAAGGATACAGGATATACGGTTGCTGAAACTTCACTAATTGCAACAAGGAATTATGGTAAAAATAAGAATGAATTCACCATTTTTAAAGGTGTAATTATATCCTTCAACTTTAATAAACAAATTAATGCCGAAACTATTGTAATATCCAAAAATGACTATTCCGTACTTGGAGCATTTAATATTTGTGATTTTATGCTTTTTGCACTTGCACCATTATTTTTGATAGTTCCTATCATTTTAATAGATTTAAATTATTGGCTGTCACACCCTTTTTGGACATTTTACATTCTGACATTCCCTGCAGCAATTTGTCTTATAATAAGTATTACAGGAAATTTGGCTAATTTTTTAAAAACTAACCAAAACTGGGAAAGAGTGCATTTAGAAGACGTAAATTTTGAAAAGAAGTTCAAAATTTTTTCCAAAAATCAAGTTGAAGCAAGATATTTAGTTACAACATCATTTATGGAAAGATTGCAAAATATAAAAACAGCTTTTGGAACTCGAAATATAAAATGTTCATTTTTTGATGATAAAATCATTTTTGCAATTTACACCGAAAAAGATTTGTTTGAACTGGGAAATTTGTATAAGCCGTTTGGTAAAGATATTCAGGGTTTTTATAATCAGATAATTTCGATATACAACATGATTGACCACTTTAAACTAAATGAGAAAATAGGATTGTAGAATATGGACTTAATTGAAGTAAAACACGCAATAAAAACTTATCAAACAGGAGAAGATTCGTTTAATGCATTAAATGATGTATCTTTGAATGTTAAAAAGGGTGAATTTGTTGCGATTATGGGAACATCAGGTTCAGGCAAATCTACTTTTATGAATATGCTCGGAACACTTGATAAACCAACATCAGGAAGTTATTTTCTGGATAACGAGGATATGTTGAATTTATCACCGGACAAACTTGCAATGGTCAGATGCGAAAAAATAGGATTTATTTTCCAAGGTTTTAATCTTATTTCAAGAACATCTGCGCTTGATAATGTTTGTTTACCAATGATTTATAAAGGTGTACCGGAAGAAGAAAGAATTGAACGAGCAAAATGGGCGTTAAATATTGTCGGTCTTAAGAACAGAGAAGATCATATGCCAAACCAAATGTCAGGCGGGCAGCAGCAGCGTGTTGCAATTGCAAGAGCAATTGTAAATGATGCTCCTCTGATTTTAGCAGACGAACCGACAGGAAACCTCGATACAAAAACAAGTATTGAGGTTATGGAATTTTTTGTTCGTCTTAATGAAGAAATGGGCAAAACAATTGTACTTGTTACTCACGAACCTGATATAGCCGAATATACAAAACGTGTAGTAAAATTCAAAGACGGAAATATTGTACTGGATTTGCCAAAGCTTGAGTGGCAAAAACAACGAACAAAAGAGACATAATATGATACAAGACGATATTATTGAAAAAATACATGTAAAAATATTGCGCTATGAAGATGTACGAATTAAAAGGTTATACGTGTTACTTCTGCGAGAAATATTTATTTTTGCGGTTTTATTTTTTTTAATAAAGAGCTTTATGTTGTGCGTTATGGATTCAGATGCCAGCGTTTTTTTCTTGGCAATGATATTGGGTGTGATTTATTATATTTTTTATGATATTACGCATACTAATAAATTATTTAAAAGTTTTATAAAATCAAAGTGTTCAAATGCTATAAAAAAATTTTTAAGTATAAATTCAAATTCTGTTTCCAAAAATGAAATAACAAAAAGTAACTTATTCGGATATTTTGAAGATGTCAATGTTGATGATGGTTTTTGTGGCGAATATGATGGGGTAGATTATGCTATTTCTGAGGTGACACTTACTGCTAAAAGTTCAAAAGGATTTGATATAAAAATATTTAACGGCTTAATTATATTATTTGATTTTAATAAAAAAATACTCAAAGATACCATTATTGTGCATAAACACGATGACAGTATCAAACAAAATATACATGGTTTAAACATAAAGAGAATTTTTATACCTTTAACATTGATTATTACTTCTATTGTAATTTTAGTATTTAGTTCGTCAGGAGGAATAAAATCAATTGACGAATTAGGTTTTGCTCTTGGGTTAATTGTGGTTCCACTTGCTTATGTTTTTCTAATATTAGGTTTGCCTTTTTTAATTTTGCATATAATCCAGCAGCGTAAGCAAAATATGGTTAAAACAAAAATGGAAGATATTGTTTTTAATAAAGATTATATTATTCATACAAAAGACCCTATTGAAGCACGATATTTAATAACAACTGCTTTTATGGAAAGATTTCTAAAATTACAAAAAATATTCAAAACGAAAAATATTAAATGTTCATTTTTCCAAAAAAATAAATTAATGTTTGCAATACCAACAAGAAAAGATTTATTTGAAGTATGCAGCTTGTATACATCACTTAAAAATAAGAAATATATTGAAAAATTTTATAGTGATATAGAAGAAATTAAAAAAATCATTGATGTACTCAAATTGAATGATAGAACAGGCTTATAAAAAGGAGAATATATGCTTGACTTTAAATCAATATTAAAAATGGCAACAATTTCATTAAAGATAAATAAAATGCGCTCAATTTTGACAAGTTTAGGAATAATTATCGGGGTTAGCGCGGTAATTATTATGCTTGCGGTCGGAACCGGAGCAAGTAAAAAAATTGCCAAAGATATGGAATCAATGGGAAGTAATCTTTTAATGGTTCGCTCCGCTTCGGCAAAATCAGGCGGAGTAAGAATGGGAGCAGGTTCAAGACCTACCCTTACACTGAAAGATGCTCAGGCAATTGAGGCTAAAGCTCGCGGAGTCCTTGCAGTTGCACCATATTCGTCTGAAGGTAAACAGGTTACTTACGGAAATCAAAACTGGTCAACAACAATAGGCGGAACAACTATGCCTTATTTTATGATTAGAAATTACGAAATCGAATCAGGCAGAGGATTTTTAATAGAAGATAATAAAAATAGTACAAAAGTTGCAATAATCGGACAGACTGTATCTACAGAATTATTTGGAGATGTTGATCCGATAGGAAAAACTATAAGAATAGGAAATGTTCCGTTCAAAGTTATCGGTTTGTTAAAGGCTAAGGGTTCAAGCGGAATGGGGCAAGATCAAGATGATTTGATATTTATCCCAATTACAACCGCCCAAAGAAAAGTTTTTGGAACAGATTTTCCGGGAACAGTTAACATGATTGCCGTAAAAGCTCAAAATGATGAAGTAATATCAGCTGCACAAGAAGATATAACAGAAATTTTAAAACAGCGTCATAATATCGGAAAAAATCAGGATAATGATTTTGAAATACGAAATTTAGCAGAAATGCAAGAAACAATAAAATCTACAACAAAAACCATGTCACTTTTACTTGGGGCAATTGCCGGAGTTTCGTTAATTGTTGGCGGTATAGGGATTATGAATATTATGCTTGTTTCGGTAACAGAAAGAACAAAAGAAATAGGAATTCGTATGGCAATTGGTGCTAAAGCATCAGATATTCGTATTCAGTTTTTGATAGAATCTTTCTTATTATCAATGGTTGGAGGACTTATAGGAGTTTTAACAGGTATAATCGGGGCAAACCTTATGCACTCACTTGCCGGAATGAATATTGCAATAACAGCCTCGGCAATACTTTTATCTTTGGGATTTTCTGCAGGAATTGGAATAGGTTTTGGATATTATCCGGCTTACAAAGCCTCTTTATTAAATCCTATAGATGCCTTGAGATATGAATAAATTTATATAAATTCCTTAGAATTTTTTAAGTTTAGCATATGATGCGTCCATTGCTTTTTTGCCAAGTTTGCCAAAATCAATGGTGTACATTACGCTGTCGCCGATATTCATAACTTCTGTAATATGTCCTATTCCCATTTTTTCGTGAAAAACTCTTTGTCCAACTTCAAAAATATCATCAACAAATTTTGAGCTATTTCTTTCCTGCTCACGAATTTCAGCTTCTTTCCGTTCAGCTTCGAGTCTTTGCCTGCGTTCTTCTGCCATTCTTTTTATCGCATTATCTTTGAAAAATGCCGCAATTTTTTCTTCTTCTCGTTTTTTATTTACGGCAGATTTTACTAAGATAGTCCGCTGAGGAGTCCTGTTTGAAGCGGGTTTTTTATATGTAGAATAAGTTGACGAATTGCTTTTTGTTTGATTTGAATATTGTGTCAATCCTCTTTTTCTCGGATCAACAAAGTTTGCACCAAATCCTGTTGAAGGTTTTACATATCCGTCAGAATCAGTCTTTGCATAGCTTTCTTTGGCTTTAGTTACTGCACTTCTAAACGTTGAACTATTGCTTGAGTAACCTTCTGATTCGTAAGATTCAATCAAATTTTGAGGGATTTCTTCAATAAATCTTGAAGGGTTGTAATAGCGGTATTCTCCCCAAGTTTGACGGCGTTTTGCACTTATAAGATATAATTTTTCTTCCGCCCTTGTAACCCCAACATACATAAGTCTGCGTTCTTCTTCGACTTCTGAAGGAACTTGAAGTGTGCGCTGACTTGGAAAAATTCCTTCGTCCATGCCTGCAATAAATACTGTAGGAAATTCCAAACCTTTGGCTGAATGCAAAGTCATCATTGTAACGTTATTTGCTTCATTTTCCATTGAATCCAAATCCGAAACTAATGCTACTTGCTGTAAAAATTCCCCTAAAATATTATCTTCTTCTTCCGGAATAAATTCTTCTGCTACGTTTACAAGCTCTTGCAAGTTGTCAATATCATCTTGATATTCCGGATCTGTTGCGGCTTTTGCCTGCAATTCGGCAAGATAACCGGATTTTTCAATAACTAAAGTTACAAATTCTTTCAGAGTATAAGAATTTTTTGCTTGTTGAAATTTGTAAATCAAATTTGCAAAATCTTTTAATTTTGAACGTGTTTTAGGAGCTATCGGAGAATCTTCACAAATTTTTATTGCTTCATAAAGGCTTATGTCTTTTGAGTTTGCAAAATCTGCCAAATTTTTGACAGTTGTATCCCCAATTCCGCGTTTTGGAATATTTATAACTCTGCGTAAACTTTGAGAATCATCAGTATTGTTTATCAATTTTAAATAACAAAGTACGGTTTTAACTTCTGCTCTGTCATAAAATTTTGTTCCGCCGTAAATTCTGTAAGGGATGCCTGAGGCCATACAAGCTTCTTCCAATGCTCTTGACTGGTTATTTGTTCTGTATAAAATTGCAAATTGGTTGTAATTTCCGCAGGCATTACGTTTGATGTTGCGTACAATATAATTTGCTTCATCAGCTTCATCATCAGCAATATAATAACTTAATTTTTCCCCTTCACCTTTGTTTGAATACAAAACCTTTTCAACACGTTCATCATTATTTTCAATAATGGCGTTTGCAGCATTCAGAATATGCGCGGTAGAACGATAATTTTGTTCAAGTTTTATAAGTTTTGTCTTAGGGTAATCATGCCGGAAATTCATAATTATTGTGAAATCAGCTCCACGCCAGGAGTAAATTGACTGATCGACATCTCCAACAACACACAATGAGCGTTCAGGCGGAACATCTTTTGATAAATTTGTATAAAGCATGTTAACCAGATTGTACTGAGCCAAATTTGTATCTTGATATTCGTCAACCATGATATGTTGAAATCTTTCGTAATATTGTTGTCTTACTTCTTGGCTTTGTTCAAGTAATTTTACGGTAAGCATTAACATATCATCAAAATCAATTGCATTATTGTTATTTAAAACTTTTTCATATTCCTCATAAACAGATGCAATCTTTTGTGATTTAAAATCTCTTGCATAAGTTGAAAAAGTTGTTGCATCTTGCATTTTGTTTTTGGCATTTGATATTACGGATTTAACCATCTTAGTCGGGTAAACTTTTTCATCAAGATTTAACTTCTTTATTGCCCTTGTAATTATCTGATTTGTATCACTATCATCATAAATCGTAAAATTTTTATCAAGGTTCTTACCTGTTGCAGTATTATATTTGTCAATATTCTCCCGTAAAATTCTTCCGCAAATTCCATGAAATGTCCCAACCCACATGTACTTGACAGTATCTTCACCAAGAATTTTACCAATACGTTCTTTCATCTCTTTTGCAGCTTTGTTGGTAAATGTTACGGCTAAAATATTTCTTGGACGAATTCCGTTTTTTATCATATAGGCTATTCTTGTTGTTAAAACTTTTGTCTTTCCTGAACCTGCACCTGCTAATATTAATAACGGCCCTTTTGTTGTTTGAACGGCCTCAGCCTGCTCCTTATTAAGATTTTCTAATAGATTTTCCATGACCTCTTCCCAAATCAAAAAAATTATGCTATAATTAAGCATAGTTGAAAAACGTTATTAATGCAATTAAAAAGGTAAAAGGGAAAAATGGTAGAAAGTGATATTGAAATTTTAATGAGTGCAGATGAAAACAATGATATTCAAAAATCAATTGTAGTTCCTATTGATGATGAAATGGACACAGTTAAATCAGAAACACCAAATACTGTTGATGAATTGGCTATGGAATTGGCAACAATTAAACAATCTGCAAAAAAAATTGCAATTATCGGGAGCCGTAATCTTCCCATCACTCATCAACAAATGATAGAAACACTTGCAACAGCTCTTGTTATGCAAGGTAATACAATCATCACATCAGGTGGTTCTTCAGGGACTAACGCCGCAGCAATTCGTGGTGCAATGAAGGCAAATCCTGAAAAATTATGCGTAATTTTACCGCAAACAATCGGACAGCAACCATCAGATGTACAAGATCAATTGATTGGAGTTCCAAATATTATTGAACATTCAGATAGAGCAATGATGACTTTGGCTGATGCATCTCGAGTTTGTAACCGAGAAATCATTGATGAATGTAATCAATTAATATGTTTTCTTTCTCACACAAGTAAAACTTTACATAATGCTGTTCAATACGCAGAAGAAGGTCACAAAGTTATTACAGTTTTCTATTTAGATTAATATTTCTAATTTTGGTATTTTAAATGAATAACGAATTAAAAAAACTTACCTCTAAAAATCCAAAAGATTTTGATGAGGTGTCTTATAGTCTTATAAATAAACCGGACGTTGAATTGTTTGCGCAGCTTGTTGAACAAGATGATTTTTTGTTTGACTTTGTTAAACAAAATGTTGCAAACAGACTTTCTAAACATTGTAATGAAAAAAATTATAAAAATTTATTGGAATTTTTAAAATATTATTCCCCTTCGTATGAAAAATTCATCATATCAACCCTTGCAAAGTTTGCTAATGAAGATTTGACGGATAATATGCTTGAAATTTTTGAAAATGGGACTGATGATGAAAAAACATACTGTGCAAAATTTTTTTCATACATCAAAGACCCCCTTGCTATTGAAATTTTAAATAAAAATGCGTTTTCACAAAATCCGAATTTAAGTTCAAATTGCGCATCAACTCTTGCTATTTTAAACGATAAACAAAGCTATGATAAAGCTATATCTATGCTTGATAGCAATGATGATTTTACAATTCTGGACGGGGTTAAATTTTTAATCTCATACGGAAATAAAGATTCTGTTCAAAAAATTATCCAGACAATGAAAAAATCATCAATGGCTGAAAATATTGCAGGTGAAATTCTTTATTTAATCGATATTTTCGAGTTATATAAAAATAATCCGACTGATTGTTTGTTTATTGTGAATTTAATAATTAACGGACTTGGAGAAATTTTAGGACTTTCGCAGGTTTTCGATTATCGCCTTTACGAGTTTTTTGAAATGCTTATCAATACACAAAAAAATTCAAAAATAGCAGCAGTATTGATTAACGCAATTGATAAATTCGATACTTTAACTGAAAATGACGAATATTTATTTGATGAAACTAAAGATACTAAACAAGAAATTTTTGATATTAAAAAACTTTTGTCAAATATTGATTATGCTCAATTATACAATCTTATTGATGAAGAATTAAATCCAAATAGCCTGTTTGTTTATACCGCACTTGAATTTACGGAAAATGAAAATAAAGTTCGAGAATTATTAATTTCAAATAACCAAACACTAATTCTTAAATCACTGGAAATATTAAAACAACTTGAAAGTTTAACCGCTGAGGATAAAAATTTAGCACTTAAATACGTTACAGATGAAAATATAAAAAGTATTATACAAGCAATATAGGAGAAAAAGATGTACATTATTTTAGACAAAAACAAAAACATACCTGATGGTTTTAGAAATCTCACAGATGAAGAAATTGCAAAAGATTTTTTGAAATTAGATGTCGATAAGAACTATTTTATCTCAAAAAATGAATGGATTATAAGTCTTGTAAAACTCTTGGAATCTGAATTACCTGAATTAGATAAAGAAGCACCTGATGCAATTATGAAAAGAATTCAAGAATTATCAGATGAATTTGATAAATACGATTTGGATAAAAACAAATATATCGACTATATTGAATACAATAATTTCTTAAAAAGTAATATTTTAATATCAGAATAAATTATTTTTTATATTGTGAAAGAGCTTTGAGGAATTTTAATGCAAATTCCAAACTTTTTGTGTCCATAGATTTAACAATATCAATTATTTGATTTTCTAAATTGTCATTAAAATGCCCATAATCAAAAAGATCAGACATATTTACCTCTAGCGCATTTGCAAGTTTTTCCAAATTTTCATAACCGGTAAAATAATACCCCGTTTCTATCCTGCTTATAGTTTGATATTCTAAGCCGATTTTTTCGGCTAATTGTTCCTGCGTATATTTTTTAGATTCTCTTAATTCTTTTATACGTTTACCGAATAATTTATTACCAGAATTCATACCTGCTCCTATCTAAAAATAGCTTTTTATAAATTGATAATAAATAACACTTGACGTATAAACATTACATGATATTATACGCATGACTTATAATATAGGAGAATATATGAACATTAAAAAAAATAATAAATCAGATTTCAATTCTAAGTTATGCTTATTAAAAAAAAATAAAAATTTACATAATTTAACTAACTTAAAATTCACTCTTGATGATAAAAAAATGTATCATTGTAGTGCATGTCAAGCAATGAGTTACATATACAGCAATGACGAAGCCCAGCCTATCTATAATACTAATGCAGGGTTTACATTAACTGAACTTTTGTTAGCTTGCGTAATAGTCGGGGTAATATCAGCTCTTGTATTGCCTGTATTTGTTTCTAAATATCAAGAAAAAGCCTTTGAACGCGGGTTTGAAAGAGAAATTAAAAGTTTAAATAATGCCTTAGATACTTTAGCAATAACTGAAAACAAAGACTATTTTAAAACTATGATGTATGTTTCAGAAACTCCCGAAACATACGAAGAAAATTCCGGAAAATTTTTGAAAAAATATCTAAAACTTTCTAAATATTGCGGGGATAATAATAGAGATTGTTTTGCAAATGTTTATTATGAATATAAAGACAAAGACAAGAAAGTTTATAATCCTGAATTTAAAGGAGCATGTGCAAGTTTAAAAAACGGTTCAAGTATTTGTTTAACACCTCAAATATCTGCGAATTCTCCACAAGTTTTGATTGATATCAATGGTAAAAAAGGACCGAATGTTTTAGGAAAAGACTTGAGATTATTAGCTCTAAATCTAAAGATGAGGACTGCACTTAATAAAACAACTCAAGATGTTTTAACGACAGAAGCAAGTTATGAATTAAACAACACCATAAACTGTCAACAAAATCCCCAAAGTCTTGCTTGCTGCGAGTATCAGGGAATTACTGATGAAAATAAAAGTTACTGTTGTAAGTACAGTGAACTAAATAATAACACTGAATGCTGCAAACTTGGAATATCTGATGAAAATGCTTCGTATTGTTGTGCTAAAACAGAGTTTACTTGGCATAGTGCCTGCTGCTCAAGGAAAGGGGGTAAATATATTGATAATATAGGCTGTATTTTTATAAATAGTGAAAATGATAATTGGGAAAATATGACAAACAAATGTAATGAACTTGGTACACGTGCAGCTACTGAAAGTGACTACAAATATATTTTTGATACACATAACTTAGGCACACTTGGATTATCAAATTATCAATATTATTGGGCTTCTCAGGGGGAATGCAGAATAGTTGTGATGGCTGAATGTGATCAAGAAAGTTTACCTGCTATTGCTCTAGATGCTTGTGGGAAAATGATTGGTGGATATGGATATTTTAGTAAAGGTGAGACCGGTTGCCAAAACCACATGACGATACCCAGAAAAGTATTATGTATTGGTAATTAAGCAAAAAACTTTAGTAAAAAAGGGGCGGGATTTTGTTAAATCCCGCCCCTTTTTTTAATTTAAAACTTTATGAAGCAGCTTGAACTGCTTTTTTAGCCTTGTTAGATTCCCAAAGTTCAACAAGCATTGAACAGAAAAATATACTTGAATATGTACCAATCATAACCCCAAGCATCATTGCCAAAACGAAGTCTTTTGTTGTAACTCCGCCAAAGAAATATAATGCTGCTAGAGTTAGGAATGTTGTTAATGAAGTATTGATACTTCTTGTTAATGTTTGACTTACTGAAGTATCAACAATTTCACCAAAGGTCATTTTCTTACCGTAATATCTCAAATTTTCTCTTATACGATCGTATGTAACAATGGTATCGTTAACAGAATAACCGATTACTGTCAAAATTGCTGTAATAAATAACCCGTCAACTTCTACGTTATAGAACAGACCCAAAAGTGAAAATACACCTGTTACAAATAGTACGTCATGGCACAAGCCTAAAATCGCACCCATCGCATATTTAAATTCAAATCTGAATGAAATATACATAATTATACCAAGTATTGCAACCAATAGTGCAACAAATGATTTTTTGAAAAGTTCAGAACTCAATGTAGGCCCTACAGATGAAACCTGAATTAATTCTGAATCACTGTAATCTTTTTTTATTACATCAGAAATTATTGCAGCATCTTCTGAACCTTCATCAATAAATTTTGTTCTGACGGAAATTATTGATTTTATATTATTGTTAGCTTCTGTCGGGTTAACATTCAAAATTTGAATGTAAGCATTCGTAACTCCTGCTTTATTCAAGTTTTCGCGAATTTCACCGACTTGTGAATTTTTAACATCATCAGGCACACCGTATTGCAAAATTGTACCGCCTGTGTAATCAATACCGACTTTTACAGGTGAATGTGTCGGATATGTAACCATTGAATATATCATTGAAATGATGCCCGGCAACAGTAGTATTGCTGACAAACATAGCCATAATACTCTGTATTTTACGACATGCACTCCGTTTTTAAAATTAAACATCTGTATTTACCTCAACTTTCCTAGTCTAAAATACCAAAACGCGCTTTTTCACGTTTAGTTTCCGTAACTTCAAAACCTTTACCGATTTCATCTTTAGATAAACCGAACAGTGCAGGATATTTCAATTCTCCCGTACCAAAGATTAAGTGCATGAAGTTTTTAGTAACAGTAACCGCCGTAAACATTGAAACAAGTACCCCTAATGCCAATGTTAGAGCAAAACCTTTAACAACACTTGTGCCCAAGAAATAAAGAATTAAACATGTCAAAATTGTTGTCATATTTGAATCGAAAATACTTGTCCAAGCTCTGTCAAAGCCTGAATTAATCGCAGTGAATAAGTTTCTGCCCGCTCTTAATTCTTCTTTTGTTCTTTCAAAAATCAAAACGTTAGCATCAACCGCCATACCAACAGATAAAATGAAACCTGCAATACCCGCAAGAGTTAATGTTACAGGGATAATTTTGAATAATGAGAACAAAATTAAAGCATATATAATTAATGCAATATCAGCAACCAAACCAGGCAATCTGTATGCAAAAATCATAAATAACATTACAAAACCAACCCCAAGTAAGCCTGCAAATTTTGATTTTTCAATACTATCAGCACCCAAAGTAGGTCCAACGGTATTTTCTTCAATAATATCAGAAGGAACAGGTAATGCCCCTGCATTTAATAAATTAACCATTTTTTCGGCTTCTTCATATTTAAAACCTGAAGAACCACCTGATATTTCAGCTCTACCGCCATAAATGGCTTCTCTTATGACAGGTGCAGAAATTTCTTCACCATCAAAGAAAATTGCCATTTGTTCGCCAACCAATTTTTGAGTTAATTCAGCGAATTTTGTTCCGCCTTTTGGGCTGAATTCCAATGAAACAGTCCATTGACCTGTTTGATCTGAGCCGATTACGGCAGATTTTAAGTCTTCACCAGTCAAACCTGTAGGCTGCCAAATTATAGCACCTGTTTCATCTCTTTTAGGCTTTTTATCCGCATCAAATTCAGGTTGTTTAAATTCTAACTGTGCGGTTTTACCCAAAAAAGCTTCTGCTTCTTTCAAATCCGTTACGTTAGGAATTTCTACCAAAAGTCTTTTGTCGCCAACCTGAGCAACACTTGTTTCTGATACTCCTAATTTGTTAACACGATTTTCGATTGCAACTTGCAAACGGCTCATAACTTCAGGAGTAATTGTCGGAACGGTATCAGTTTTCTTTGCTTCAAGCATAATTCTTGAACCGCCGACAAGATCAAGTCCGAGTTTTGTAGGTTTTTTGCAGATAGTAAAGATACAAGCAATTACTATTGCTACAATTACCCAAAACATAATAATCTTGTTTTTCAATTTTCTATCCTCATATATACTGACTGTTAACTTTTTATTTTTACTGTTTGTCGGGATATTAATCCCGACCTGCTCTTTATTTTGTCATTCTGAACTTTATTCAGAATCTTTTTAACTAAATTTTATCCTAAACAGATAAATTTTAGAACCGGCCTTACTCGCCTAATTCTGCTTTTACACTGTCTATAACTCTGTATAAATCCATTTTTTCATCTTCTGATAGTACCGTCAAAGGCTTTCTGACATATTCTTCAATAAGATTTTTGTATGCCAAAGCGGCCTTTACCGGAATCGGATTTGGTGCAAAGAATAATTTTTTAAATACAGGATACAATTTTTTATGCATATTCTGCGCAGCAATCAATTCTCCTGATTTGAAATTTCTAATCATAGATTTAATTTCTGAGCCAAATAAGTGAGAAGCTACAGAAATTACACCATGAACTCCAATTGATAGCATTGGTAAAGTCAAACTGTCATCACCTGAATAAATAACAAAATCTTCAGGGCATGCCAATTTTAGTTCGGTAATTTTGTCCATATCCGCACAACTTTGTTTTAATCCGACAATATTTTTATACTTGCTTGCCAAGAATGCAACAGTTGAAGGAAGCATTTCAACGCCAGTCCTGCCGGGAATATTATACAAAATAATAGGCAAATCAGTTGACTGAGCTATAGCAGAAAAATGTTCAATCATACCTCTTTGATTTGGCTTGTTATAATACGGAACAACCGATAAAATAGCATCTACACCTTCTTTTTGCGCAAATTTTGAATATTCAATAGCAGAAGCCGTTGAATTTGAACCTGCCCCAAGAATAATTTTGGCTTTGTTAGCAACCGCTCTTTTAACGGAATTGACAAGTTCGATTTCTTCTTCATTTGTCAAACATGGAGATTCACCGGTTGTACCTGCAACAAGCAAAGCATCACTGCCTGAATTTATTAAATGTTTGGCAAGAGTTTCAACCTTATCATAGTCAATTTTCCCGTCTTTCTCCATAGGAGTGACCATTGCCGTAATAACTTCTCCGCAATCATATCTTAAAGCCATAAATATATCCTCTATTTTCCCTAATCTTATACGAAACTATTATATTACAAAAGAAAAATAATTGTGGAAAATATTAAGAAGCGTAATCAAATTAAATCATCAACCTCAATTAAGATGTCATGAATACTGCAATTGAAAAATTTGCTAATAGCTTCAAGAGTGCTTAATTTGTAATCGTAATACTTGCCGCTAAAGAGTTTATTAACCGTTCCAAAACTCAAGTTTGTAGCCTTTGCAATATCCTCATAAGTATACCTGCGTGTCCATTTGACATTATATAAATTAACTATATACATAGTGTAATTATATTTTTTATCTATTGCAATTGACTTTTTATTCATTGGAATATATAATATTAATATATTGCAATGAATAATTTGTAACATTTATTAATAAAAGAAAGGAAGTTATGATGAAAAAAGGTTTTACTTTAGCCGAGGTTCTAATAACAATCGGTGTAATCGGAGTTGTTGCAGCAATATCTCTGCCTACACTTTTAACTAATGTCCAAGAAAGAGTAAGAAAAGAACAGGTAAGAACCGCTAAGTATAAACTAACTACTTCAACAAGTAAGATGAATGCTGATGGTCAAATGATTCCTTATGAAAATACTCACGAATTTATCAAGGTATTATCAGGACATTATAAAATAATATCAGAATGTGACAATAATCACTTAGAAAACTGCTGGCCTGCAAAAGTAATAAATATACCAAAACCAGACGGAACATTTGAAACA
>JAFUSQ010000015.1 GCA_017467605.1 bacterium
AATCTACCCTTTGTTTCTGTATAAATTATTGCCGCAGTAAGTTTCTCTATTCCGCATATTTCTGTTAATTTTAAAACTTTTTTAGGCAGTAATTCATCTATTTCTTTTTCAATTTCCGTTATGGAATTACTTAATTCTTCTATTATTTTTCCATAATTTCGAATAATTGTATCTTCGCTATTTTTTAAGTATTTTATTGCTTTCTTTGTTCTTAAACAACTGTAAGGTAATTTATCTCCTCGAGTATAATAAAGCATTTTTATTGAATTTATTAATTTGGTACGTTCTTTAATTAGTAAATCTCTTGCGGTTATTTTTTCTTTTAATTTTATTGTTTTGAGAGATATTTCCGGTAAATCTAAATTTCTTGAAAATATTGAAATTACTTTTGCATCGCCATAATCATTCTTATTCCCGTTAGCAGATAATGCACTTCGCCAACTTTTGGTAATATATGGATTTATTTCATATACTTTGCAATTATTTTTCATTAAAAAACTTGCAAACGGTTTACCGAAACAATAAGCTCCTTCTATTGCCCACTTTGAATTTCCTGCCCATTCAAGAGCTTTTTTAAAACCGGTTGGCGTGGTTTTAAATTCCTTGAACTTGTTGCCTGTGTAACAAGCTAAAGTGTCTTTGTGTGTGTCGACACCTACCCAATTTGTGTTTTCCATGTTAAAATCCTCTTGTTAAATGAATACAAACTTTCAACTGACAATCCTGCATCAAATCTCAAAAAGGATTAGTATTTCTTAAGTCAAGTTGAAAGAACAGAAGGATTAGACAATCTTTTCGCCAGTCAAATAGACTTGGAGGTGGTGAGTCATAATCCTTCTGTTATTATTTAAACATGGATAAATTCGATATGCAGGTGGTGATAAAGTGAAAATCGCTATAAGCGAAATAGCACTATGGCTTATCTTATTGATAATCATAGTGCTAAAAATTCACTAACTGGGCTTTTAAAAGGCAAGTTCGCAGCTTGCCTGCCCTTTTCTATATTATAAACTATTTGATATTTTTTTTCAAGTGAGGGTGAAAAATAAACGAATATTTCCACACTACAACTCCACTTTAGAAACATCAGCCAATTCACTAAAAGTTATATTAAAAGCATCGGCAATTTTTGCCAAAGTTTCGGCAGTAGGGGAACTTTCTCCGCGCTCAATAAATCCTATAGAATTTTTGTTTAAATCAGCTAATTCTGCTAGTTTTTCTTGAGAAAGTTTTCTTTTTATTCTTTCTAATTTTATCTTTGTACCAATTTTTTTATTTATGTCTTTACTGGTCATATTAACTATTATAATAGTTTATTGACACAGTGCATTCAATATAATACAATAAAGAAACAAACCAGTTTATTAGTTTAATAGAATATTAGTTTATCTTATGAAAGAAGAAATTAAAAAATTACATACACATTCAATAGAATTATCATTAGCAGTGAATGACTGCTATGATTTGTGCAGGACAATTTGTGATTCTATTGATTTTCATGCTAATTCAGACGAAAATTTTGAACATATTAGTTCAGTAATCAATATATTGAAAGAAAAAATTTGTAAATTGAAAAAAAGTTCCAACGAAATTGAATTGGAACTTTTTAAAACAGTAATGTAGTTGGGTTTCAATACGTAAGTGTCATTCTGAGGGAATGGGTGAGGGGGTAATACCCGCGGACTCGTCATTGCGAGGGAGGAACGACCGAAGCAATCTAGCCTTTTTGTACGAATTTTTCCAGATTGCCACGCTCCCGTTGGTCACTCGCAATGACATGATATTTTCAGATTTTTTCAATAAAAAGTAGGTTGGGCATACTTGCCCAAAACGTAATTACTTTGCAGTATTTAAAACATATTTTGCGGCATTTGTTGCAGGTTCAACGATACTATCATGAAATACTATAGGGAAAATATCTGTCATATGATTAGCATCATTTTTTACAACACAATCTTCATAATTTTCGTCCCAGACAAACATTGTATCTGTTCCATTAGAACACGTTACTTCCTTATTTGGTTTGGTTCCACCATTAACATCAATAAATCCTCTACATTGGGAAACATTTGATAAATTTTCTCCCGGAGTCAAACTGCAATTAGTATCAAATCCCATAGAATACCCAACTAATGAACCATCAGATAATTGATAAAAATACATATCTTCTTCGCCAAATGTTGTAAGTTGTACATCAGTACCATATAATCCTTCAAAAGCATAACCTGAAGTTTTTGGAGTACACATTCCCAAAAATGTTCCTTTAACTGTTCCATTTAGGAGAGCTTCTATTGTTTTTTCAGTTTCAGGATTAGCATTTCCATTACCCCATGCACTAATTCCGGCATAATCAAATCCATATTGAGCTTGTGACATGCGCCCTGCTTGAGATAGGGTAGAAATAGTTTTCTTAAACTGACTTCTAAATTTTTGTCCGTTTGTATTTGCAATCAATGTTGGGATAGTCATTGCTGCAACTACTCCGATAACGCCGATGGTAATCAAGACTTCTGCCAAAGTGAAGGCAACTTTTTGCCCCCTCTCCTGTCCTTCGGACACCCTCTCCCGTAGGGCGAGGGAATCTTTATTAATGTCATTCAGAGGACGAAGCCCGAAGAATCTCATAAATTTGTTAAAACTTGTTT
Organism: bacterium; assembly: GCA_017467605.1. Taxonomy (GTDB): domain Bacteria; phylum Cyanobacteriota; class Vampirovibrionia; order Gastranaerophilales; family Gastranaerophilaceae; genus Zag111. The sequence continues at coordinate 2,646 of JAFUSQ010000015.1, forward strand.
TCTTTTCCATAAATAATTCCTTTCATATTGATAATAATCTTGTTAATATTTACTATAATAAATATTATAGTTATAATAATCTCTGTTTAAGATTTTGTCAATATACTAAAATTTTTTATATGGATAAAGATTTTGGGTATATTTTAGGCAGTAATATTCGTGCAGAAAGGTTAAGGAGGCATTACACGCAAGACAAACTCGCCGAACTGCTTGATATGAGTATCAATTACGTCGGCAAACTGGAACGCGGAGTAATTATACCCAGCGCACTTGTTATTTTTAAATTATCCAAAATTCTTAGAGTTGATATTAACGATTTTTATAAAGAAATTGAATATTAAATATTTAAAATTCTCAAATTTTGAACTGTCTGAAATTTACTGATTTCTTTCAAATATTGTTCCAGTGCTTTATAACCGTTATAAATTTCGTTTGAAATTGAAGCATATCTGCTTGCTTCTAAAAATTTCAACTCTTTTACTCTGATTAGCAATATATTATCTGATATATCTTTTAAATTTTCATCATCAGATGATGACCATTTTTGCAATAGCTCCAACTCAGAATACATTTGTTTCATTGTTGTAAATTCAAGAGTATTAAAATCATATTTTTCAAGCAATGATTTTTCTACATTAGAAATTCTGCTCATACATGCCTGAAATTTAAACACTTTTTTTATAATAAGATAGTTGTCTGCAATTCTTTTATGAGATGCGGGAACATTATTTTTTGCAAGTAATGCCGCAATTGAACGTGACGTAAATGTATCGTTTTCACTAGAGAATGCACTTTTTGAAGTTAAGTCAAAATTAGATCTGTTTTCTACCATTTCGTTTAACATTCTGCCTCCGAGTAACTTGATGATAAATTAATCAACAATTCTTGTCATGATATTTTGTCAAATTTTTTACATTTGTTAAAGTTTTAATCGAAATTTGCAACTTGACTTTGCCTCAAAAAAACTTAAATAAAACATGGCATAAATCATACAAAAGGTTGACCTAATAAAACTTAAAATATGCTACAAGTAGAATGGTAATAAACAGATTTGGGCAGGTAAATCAGACAAATGGGACTTAGTCTTAATAACATATATCAAAGACCTTATGTCAATAAAGACGGCAGAAACCTCGTCAAAAAACGTGAAGATGAGGAAAAATCATCTGCTGCAAATGCTCAACGCGAACAAGAATCAGGTCAAAATTCAAAAAGTAAAGGATTGCAATACGTTGAACAGAAAACCCCAACATATACACCTGCTTATGAACAAAAATTCAGTGTGCCGTCAAACAGTGCCTATGCCGGAGTAAATATTAACAATACTCCAGCACAAACAAACACAGATGCAGCTCAAACAGTTACTCAAAATAATCAACTAAAAAATCTTAATAACAAAATAAATATCGCTCAAATTTTAAAAGATTTTAAAAACACTGCACTTGCAATCGGCACACCCGACGATTTAAACGAAATTGTTGACGGGTATTTAAGTGTTGTAGAAAAACAGGTTAAAGCGGGAAAAACCGACAAAAAACTTATTAAATCAACTCTGAACAGTGCTGCTAATGTTTTGGATAATTATATTTCAGAAACATTAAATAAAGATTCCAAAGTTGTGGAAAATTGGGTTGATGCATTATTTTTGCAGGAAATTGACCTGAAATATAACGAAGAAAGCATTAACGAAAGATTTTTGGTAAAATTCCCTGACGGTTCAACAAGTCAAACTAAACGTCAAGAAGAATTACAGGAAACCGCACAAGAAATTCCGCAAACAGTTCAGGATAACCCGAAAGTTATTCCGATTTCTGTTGCAGGACAAACAAAACAAACAAAAATTCCGCAAGATAAACAACTTAAATCTTTATTTATTCAAGCCAAAAAATACGCCTACGCAAATGACCCCGAAAAGGCTATAAAATCATTTGAACAAGCTCTAAATCGTGCACTCGAAATAGATGACACCGAAACATCAGGCAAAATCTATTACGAAGTCGGAAAAATTTATGACGACCACGATTATATTGCTCAAGCTTTGAAAAGTTATAATCAATCTCTAAAACTTTCTAAAGACGAAAACGTAAAAACAAAAGCTCATTATTCAATGGCTCAAATTTATGATGATGTAAACCAAATTACCCCTGCAATTGATCATTATTTCAGCACAGTTTCACATGCCGGAGAAGCCGAAAATTTACCTGCACAATCCGCATCACTCACCAAACTTGGTAATATTTATACCGATATGTACGATAAAGAAGCTTTTGAATATTACGAAGTTGCAAGTGATTTAGCCCAAGAAACCAAAAACCATAATTTGAAAGGTTTTGTTGCTTCAAATACCGGTAAAGCTTACGTTAAATTTGAAGAACCCGAAAAAGCTCTTAAATCTTTTTCAAAAGCGGTGAAAAATTATACAGATGCCGATGCTCATTTAAAAACTGCACAAAACTATCTTGCAGCAGCAGACATCATGGTTGAATTTAACAGTTTGAACAAGGCTTATAACCTTTTGACAAAAGCCCAAAAATATGCCCGTCAAACCGAAAATATTAACTTGATGAATGAAATCAACACAAAACTAAGCCAGCTCCAAGCTCTTGATGTGAAGTAGATTTATTTTTTATATTTAATAATCCATTTTACCTTTTTCAAATATTCTCGCAGCACAACCTTGATTACCGGAACTACCAGTTTTGCCGGGACGGCCTACTCCGCACATCAAGTAGTAATGCGGTGATGTTCTCCAATAACCGGTTCTTTCATCTCCATAAAGAATTAAAGATGTAATTTTTGAACCAAACGGATAAATTTTAGCATCATCAGTTAAATAAAAGACAAACCGATCTCGACCCATAATATTAGGTTTAGATGAACCATTAACATCTATAAAGAATTCTCCGGCATATGTATATTTATCAGAATGTTTCCTTGCCGCTGGTGGTTCTCTGTATATTTGCATGTTATATATTAGAGTTCCATCAAGAAGCTCCATTTTACATCCGGAACTTGTCTTATCAATAGATGCTATTTTAAAATATTTTCTTAAATTATTATAAAGAGTATCTCTATTATTCATGTATAAAAAAGTTTCAGTATTCGATAAAGAATCAGTATTATCATCTGCAAGCATACGTTTAAAACCTTCACTCAAGGTTGCATATGATTTTTTAAGTTGTCCAACCAAAACACGTTTTTGTATATTTGAAATCAAATTCGGGATAGTAATCGCGGCGACAACTCCGACTATGCCGATTGTTATTAGGGTCTCTGCTAAAGTGAAGGCTGTACTTTTGAAGTAAATAAGTTCTTTACAGGTTATTATGTCATGCTGAACTTGTTTCAGCATCTGTTTTTTAGACCCTGAAACGAGTTCAGGGTGACAAAAACTACAATACCCCGTCCGGCGAGGACCTTCGGCGAGGGTGAAGGCTGCCTTCTTTTCCCCTCTCCCGCAGGGCAAGGAATTACATTTACCCCTGTTACTTTTAATTAAATTCATTTTTGCCTCCAGATAGTAGTTAACATTAATATTATATACTTTTTAAGCTAATTAATCAATAATTAATATTTTAAATTTATTAAATCATAAATTAAACTATTTGAAAATTATTACTAAGAGGTTCAAATGGATATCAAGAGAATTTTAGGTAAAAGGATACAAGATTACAGAAAACAAAAGAATTTTACTCAAGATAAACTTGCTGAAATCATTGGTATAGATACTATTTCCTTAAGTAAAATTGAAACGGGCAGAAATTACCCCACTGCAGAAAATCTTTCTAAAATTGCAAAAATTTTGGAAGTTGATATTTATGAATTGTTTGTAACTGATGGGATAAAATCAAATGAAGAACTTTTAAATGAAATTAGAAATGATTTAAATAAAATTTCAAAAGATAACAAAAAACTGCATATTTTATACACTACACTAAAAGCTTTAGCAGGTTAATTTTGAATGATTTCGATTAAATCTTTCAAAACAGTATTATAAGGTGTTGGAATATGGTGTTTGTTCCCGAGTTCAATCATTGTTCCTGCAAACATTTCGACTTCTGTTGTGCGTCCGGCTTCTATATCTTGAAGCATTGAAGTTTTTCCTTCCGGCATCATTTTATTAAATGCAATAATAGCTTCCTCTATCATTGTTTCTGTATTTTGCACCCCTTCGGCTTTTGCAATCAATTGAACTTCTTTCATAATTTTTTTGAAAAATTCTATGAATTTTTCATTTTTCTGCATTTGTCCGAATGTCATTTTTAAAATAGCAGAAGGCTGATTTGAAGATACATTTAGCATATATTTAAGCCAATATGAACGATACATATCATCAGGTGTGTCGTAATCTATTCCAACCTTGTCAAAAAATTCTTTAACTTTTTTCAAATCATTAATATCGGTCAAATTTTTGTCTTTAATTCCGAAAACAATTTTGCCAATCCCGTCATAAGTAATTTTATTATCCTCCCGCATTGCACTGTGACCGATAAAATATGATAGCAATATATGTTTCCAACCGTATTTTTGGGCAAGAATTTCTTCGCTTGTTACACCATTTAATAAAGACATAATTATTGTGTCATCTTTTACAAAATTCTCAATATTTTTTATTGCATCTTGTAAACCGTCAAATTTTGTTGCAATAATAATCAAATCAGCTTTAAAATCATTATTTTCAGGTAAGATATAATTAAAGTCCAAAGTTTTACCATTGAAAATTTTTGGATTTTTTATATAATTTTCAAGTCTTTTTTTATCAACAAGAATTTGTAAATTCTTCTTATCATAATTGTTTATGTGATTGGCATAAATTGAGCCGACTGCTCCGATTCCGCAAATTAAAACTTTTTCGATTTTTTTCATAGCAAATTCAGTTTATCACAAATATTTTTTTATTAAATTTGTTAACATTTCACAAGTAAACCATCAATTTTGTATGAAAAAAATACTTTATATATGAGTAAGTGTAGTGTGTGAAAAATTAGTGTGGTCTTTTAGTGGGAATGGAAATATTTAATCCTGTCGTCAGGCCGGGTTCAAATATACAGGTAAATAATTATGCAACCAGAGTGAATTTTGGTCAGTACGGTCAAAATGACAGTTTTACGATTAATTCACCAATAGCACTGTTTAATGAAAATGAAATCAAAAAAATGATTTCGCAAAATCCTGAAATTAAAAAGATTTTGAATGAGAATAAAATCCCGCTAAGGTTAAATATGAGTGAACTTCAAGATTTAAAATCTAATCATTGTGCGGATACTCAAGAGATTGCATCAAATATTGTAAAATATCTCCTGCCCGCCTTGAAACAGCAAATAAATATAAAAGATTTAAAAGAAGGAGCATTATTGCATGATTTTGGTAAGGTTTTGATTCCGCCGGAAATTTTAAATAAAAATGGTACTCTGACCCCTGAAGAACATAAAATAATGGATTTGCACTCAGAACTCGGATATCAATTATTAAAAAATTCCGGAGTAAATGAAGAAGTTTTGAAACTTGTAAGATACCATCATGGAAATTATAATGGTGTACCTGATTTAAATTTACAGATATTGAGTTTAGCGGATAAATACTCTGCATTAACTGAAAAACGGGTATATAAAGAAGCATTTACCCCTCAGAAAGCTCTTGCGATTTTATATAAAGAAGTCCAAAACGGAGAAATTCACCCGTTTATTTTTAATGCACTTGTTCAAAGTGTCAATTCACAAGGTTCACAAGCAATTGTGAATAAATATTAAGCAGTATATAAAAATTATGGCAATTTTTTATAACAAAAATTGTTTATATATATGTAAGGGAATTTTAAAGAAAAAGAAAACGGGAAAAATAATCGTCGGTCAAGGCGAAAATCAATATAAGACTTTTGGGGAAAAAATTTTTAGGGGAAAATAAATCGAATCATCCATCATAATCAATCTTTTGGGGTGCTGAAAATCTTTCAGTGCCTTTTTTATTTTAAAATACTAATCAGTCAATGCACACGTAATCTTATAAAAATCCTGTAAACGTTCTCGATTAACAGGCTTAATACGATTAATAATTTCTTTAAAAAGTTCAGAATTATCTTTTTGATGTTCGAAATCAAACAAATCTTTTACTTTGCAATTAAGTGCAATAGCAATTTTTTCAAGATTTTCAGGAGAAGGAAAACAACGACCGGTTTCAAGGTTGCTCAAATTACGTGTTGCAATATTTATCTTTTCTGCAAGTTCTTCTTGTTTTATATTTTGGTTTTTTCGTAATTCTTTAATTCTTCTGCCAAGTAAAACTTTTAACTCTGTCATAATTACCTCATTTTTACACTAACGTTTTAATATCATTAGTAAATGATGTAACTTTACTCATTGACAAAATAATAGATACATTATATCATCTAAATTAGATATAATGCATCATAAAGATATAAAAAATTGATGGAGGATTAAGAATGAAATTTATATGTACAAATAATCGATTAGGAAAGTGGTGCAAATTTCTGAGATTTTACGGGGCAAAATATTTCTTAGATTCCACAGGTCAAATCTTCCATGTCATTCAGAGCGAAGCGTGGAATCTCGGAAGATTTGACCTTCTGAATGACAAGAAATATTTTGCCATTGCGAATGACACGGAAATTTGCACAGTGGAATTTCCTATTGTTCAATCAATGAAAAGTTTACAATGCCATAAAAAAGCAGCTTTTACTCTTGCAGAAGGTCCTCGCCGGACGGGGTATTGTAGTTTTTGTCACCCTGAACTCGTTTCAGGGTCTAAAAAACAGATGCTGAAACAAGTTCAGCATGACATAATAACCCGTAAAGAACTTATTCACTTCAAAAGTACAGCCTTCTCTTTAGCAGAGGTCCTAATAACAATCGGCATAATCGGGGTTGTTGCAGCAATGACTATTCCGCCATTAAGAACAAAAATCGAATTCTTTTCTTTAAAATCACAGTTCAAAAAGGAATATTCACAACTTGTAAATAGTATAAGGTTAATGAATGAAGAACAAGAAAAAGAATATCTGTGTTATGCTGGCAATACCAATGAATGTTCTGAATTTTGGGAAGAATATTTTAAAAGAAGAAAAGTCGGTTTTATTTGCGATAAAGGAGATTACAAATGCAGACCCAAATACAAATCAAGAGACCAAGTAATAAGTGAAGGCGGAGTCGGAAATCCAAGTTGTTCACTGGTTGTTAATGAGCACACCGGATATGTAATACTTAACGGCGCAATATATTACATTTGGGTTAATCCTTTTCAGAATTACTTCGCTATTGATATAAACGGAACAAAAGGACCTAACAGATTTGGTTATGACCTTTTTTATATGACCCTTGATAAAGAACAGGGCAAGTTTGAAAGACCCGTAACTATTACACAATCTACTTGTTTCCTAAGAGAAAAAGGCGGATATACAATCAAGGATATGTTAAAATGAGTTACTTTTTTGTGCTAAAATCTATCTATGAAAGAATTCGACTTTTATATTGTGCCAACTCCGATTGGTAATCTGGGTGATATAACACTAAGAGCAATTGAGATTTTGAAATCAGTTGATATTATTGCTTGCGAAGATAGCAGGGTAACTCAAAAAATTTTAAATCATTTTGATATTAGAACAAAATGCGTTTCTTACCATAAATACAACGAAAAAGAACGTATCAATGATATTTTGGAGATTTTACAAAGCGGTCAAAAAATGGCTTTGGTTTCTGATGCCGGAACACCATTAATTTGTGATCCGGGTTCGGTAATTGTGAAAGAGCTTAGGAAAAACGGATTTTCAATAACAGCTTTGCCTGGCGCAAATGCAGTTATTACATTGCTTTCTCAAGTTTCAAGACAAGACGAAAGTTTTTCTTTTATAGGATTTTTACCAAAGACTGAACCAAAAATTGAAGAAATTGTTAAAGAATATCAATTCAGAGATTTCGTATTTTACGAATCTCCAAACAGAATTATTCAAACACTTGAAATTATAAAAAACATCAGACCTAATGCAAGAATTGCTATCGGTCGAGAATTAACTAAAGTTTTTGAAGAAGTTCTTGTTGACCATATAGAAAAAGTGTTAAATCATCTGAAAAATAATATTTCAAAAGGAGAATTTGTTTGTCTTATTTTAAGAGATGAAGAAGAAAATAATATTTCAGATATTGAAAATAAGGTAAAAATCTTGCAAGATAGGGGTTTTAGCGCAAAAGATATTTCTATAATTTTGTCGGAATTATACGGAATAAATAAGAATTTGGTATATAAAATTACAATTGGTAAATAGTTGTAAAATTTTTGTACTTTTTAAATAGTTTATGCTACAATTTTGTCAGGAGAATAGTGAGAGTTTGTAAGGGATAAATTCTTGAAATTTCATTCAATTACCGGACGTTTAATGTTAGCATTATTATTGGCACTGACAACCCAAATTGGCAGTTTTGCCGTTGATGACGTTTGGGGAGGAATGGGATTTACTGATGAGGCTTTGCAGCAAAACACCAATTATGCCAATACAGTATTTGACAAATATAGCGAAACAAATTCAAATTCACAAACTCCGGATTATTCTAAAAAAGATTACCCTACAGACTTATCTTCACCTGATACAACACCGGCTTACGTTCCTCCAATGGCAACGGATTCTGACCATCGAATGATTAGAGGTATTGAATTTTATGGTTTAAATTCAGTCAGCCAGCACGAAATAATGGAAAAACTCCAAATGAAAGAAGGCGGAGAATATTCTCGGGAATTGCTTCAAGATGATTTGAAAACAATATACGAAACAGGATATTTTACAGAAAAAATGAAGGCTATACCTTCTAAAAATGATGATGGTTCTGTTACTGTTAAAATTGTTGTAGAAGAAAATATTCCCGTAAAAGATTTTACAGTTGAAGGAAATACTGTTGTTCCGATTGAAGATATTTTAGCAACTCTTAATGACATGAAAGGGAAGCCGCAAAATATTGCTCAATTAAATAAAGCTATAGCTGAAATTCAAGAATTGTACACATCAAAAGGTTACATTCTTGCTCGTATTGATTCTGTTCAAGACGATCCTGACGGAACAATTAATATCAGCATTAAAGAGGGTATTATTGACAAAATAATGATTGAAGGTAATGAAAAAACTAAAGACTACATCATTGCCCGCAATATTTTGACAGAACCCGGAATGATATATAATGAAAACCTCATTAAAGAAGATTTGGTAAGATTATATGCAACCCAAGCATTTAAAGATGTAACAAGAGAAATTGAACCCAGTGAAGATATTCCTGATGCGTACGATATTACAATAAAAATTCAAGAACAAAGAACCGCAAGCATTTCTGTCGGAGGCGGTCTTGATACCGTAACAGGGTTATTTGGTTCATTGGGTATTGCAGAAAATAACTTCCGCGGAAGATGTGAAAGATTATCTTTAACAGGTTTGGTCGGTACCGGTGTAATTTTAAACGATTCCTCTGTTAAAAATCACATGAATATACAAGCTGAATTAAGTTATTTCAAACCATATTTCTTTAATGCTGATACGTCATTAAATACAAGATTGTTCTTTAGAGATTTTGGCTCATATCAAATTCCTTTAGCACTTGAAAGAAGATTTGGCGGAGAAGTAACTGTTGCTCACAGATTAAAATCAAACAGACATGCAACTGCATCATTTGGATTAGGTGTTGAAAATATTGACGTTAGAGAAGGTGATTTTAACGGAATTTCAAAACTATATGCTAAATATAATGTACCAATTTCCGAACGTGCAAATCAACTTGAAGGCGGATTGTTCTTATCTCTAAGTCCTGCTTTGATTTATGATACAAGAGATTCCGCAACTGTTACCAGACATGGTACAATGGCAAGTTTAAGATTTGACGAAAATATCGGCATAAACGGATTTGACAAAACTAACGGAAAACTTACAGGTATGATAAAACAATACATTCCTGTTGCAAAGAAATCTTCTTTATCATTCACTGCTAAAGGCGGCGGCGCAATTCATGGTGATATCCCTGAAGTTATGGCATATCGTTTAGGGGGACCTTATACAATCAGAGGTTTCAAGATGAGCGGCGTTGGTACAGGTAAAGCATTCATAATGGGATCTGCAGAATTTGCGACTCCAATTCCGTTTATGGATAGAACAAGAATTGCATTCTTAAATAATATCAGATTTACTGTTTGGGCTGATGCAGGTAAAGTATTTGACGGAACAGTATCTAACAAAATTTATGACAGACCGATGTATGCCGTATCTGCCGGTATTGGTTTAAAAGTATTTATTCCGGGTATGGGACCGTTGTCAATCGACTATGGTATTCCTCTTACAAATCCGGGTAACAGCGGCTCTAAAAACGGATACTTTACATTCGGTGTAGGAGATTTATTATACTAATATATAGGAGGTTTTTTATGAAAAACTTAAAATTTACAACATTAGCATTGATGGCAGGATTGATGATTTCGTTTGGAAATCAGGCTTTTGCTGAAGTAGGATATATAGATTATCAAAAAGTTTTAGAAAATTATCCGGCTGCTCAGCAAGCAATTAAAGAAATTGATGCAAAAGGACTTGAATTGCAGCAATATATGGTTGATAAAGAAAGACAATTTAAATCTTTGGATACACCATTAAAAAAACAAAATTTTGAAGCTCAAACAATGACTGAGTTTAATGCAAAACAAGAAGCATTATATAAATTAAGAAATTCAAAAGAAAATCAAATTTTAACTCAAGTACAAAACGCTGCAAAAGCAGTAATGGTTGCTCAACATTTAGATGCCGTTTTATCAGATCAAGTGATTTTTGTCGGCGGTGTTGATATTACTGATATGGTTATTCAAAAATTAAAGTAAGTGAATAAGTGAAAAAAAATAGGTGATTAAGTTCAATATATTAAAAGAACTTTTTCACTTATTTATTTTCAAAGAGGCTTTTATGAAAAATTACACAAATGACGGAAAACAATATCATGTAGGTTTAAAACCGGGAGATGTCGGAGAATATGTTATTTTACCCGGGGACCCAAAAAGATGTGCAAAAATTGCACAGTATTTTGATAATCCAAAACTTATAGCCGATCAAAGAGAATATATAACTTATACAGGTTATCTTGACGGAGTAAAAGTCAGTGTAACTTCAACAGGAATTGGCGGGCCGTCTGCATCTATTGCAATGGAAGAACTTGTTAAAGTCGGCGCAAAATATTTCATTCGTGTAGGAACTTGCGGCGGCATGCAGACAGATATTAAAGGCGGAGATTTAGTTATTGCAACAGGAGCAATTCGCGCTGAAGGAACAAGTAAAGAATATGCTCCAATTGAATTTCCTGCAGTTGCAGATTTAACAATAACAAATGCCTTAGTTCAAGCTTCAAAAAATCTTGGACATACTTGCCATACAGGAATTGTTCAATGTAAAGATGCATTCTACGGTCAACACGAACCTGAAACAAAACCTGTAAGCTATGATCTTTTAAATAAATGGGAAGCTTGGAAACGTTTAGGTTGTTTAGCATCAGAAATGGAATCTGCAGCATTGTTTGTTGTCGCAAGCTACCTAAAAGTGAAAGTCGGATCAATTTTCTTAACTGTAGCTAATCAAGAAAGAGAAAAACAAGGTCTTGAAAATCCTGTCGTTCATGATACAGAAAAAGCAATTAAAACTGCAATCGAAGCAATAAAAATATTAATAAATGAATAGGAGAAAAAATGTTTAGAAAAAATCGCATGGAATACACCATTAAAACTTGTTCTGCTGATGATGCACAAGATTTGCAAAATCTTCTAAACGAAATGTCAATGAACGGCTGGGATTTATACAGTATGCATGATGTTGGAGATGAAGAAACCGGCTCACAGCTTAATTGTATTTTTATGCGTGAAGCAAAATCTCCTGAAAACTCCGAAAGCGATATTATAAATATTTCTGATTTTAAAAGCCAAATGGAAAAAATGCTTTCTCCAAAACTTACAGAATACGAACAATGTCTTGAAATTCAATCAAAAATTCGCAGACTGAAAGAAAAAATAAACAAAATTAAAACAGAAATTGAAGGAGAAGCCCCTGCATCTGTTTCAAGAAAAAAATTAAACGATAAAATATCAGCAGGTCTGAAAGAACTCGAAGATTTAAAAGCTCAACTCAATAAAGCAACATCTCCTGATTTGATGTATTCAAAACTTCATGAAGAAAAATTAACTATTTATTTGAGCGAAGAATTATTAGGATTTGTTGACTCAGACAGAGGCAAAACCGATGAAGAACTTATTGCAGAAACCGTTAAATCAAGATTAAAATTAACTGAAGAAAACGGTTACGTAATTCCTAAGGTTGTTTTCAAAGATGATGAAAATTTAAATCCATGCGAATTCAGTATAAGAATTCGCGGAGTTGAAGTTTTTAGAGCAGAGGTTTGTCCTAATTATTTAATGTTCTATTCTGATGAAATTCATACAGAACATAAAATTAAAAATTCAATCAATGCAACAGATTTAATATCAGGCAGGAAAACTATATGGATTGAAAAAGAAAAAGCAAAAGACTTCTGGCAAAAAGGAATTACACCTTCAGAATACATAGCAAAAGCTCTTGAATACGTTTCTATTAAATACGTAGATGACTTAATGGATTATGATGACGTTGATAAATATCTTGAAGTTGTAGAAAAAGAAAACGAATTTTTAATTGAAAATATAATTCCTGATTTGCTAACTTATGCAGATGTAAAATATCTTTTAACAAGTTTAATAAAAGAAAAAGTTTCTATAAAAAATATTACATACATTTTTGAGAAAATTAATGATTTCGCAGAAGAAGGTTCAAAATCAGATGTATTAAATAAAATACGACTTTCACTATCAAGACAAATATGTAAAAATTACGCAGACAATGACGGCGAAACAATAAGCGCATTCGAATTATCTGAAAAAAGTTATTCTGACTTAGTACTTGGCTGCGAAGAAGGTGATGACAGTATAATCACAATTGACGGAGTTTTAGCGGAAAAACTTGCAGCAAAATTAATGAGAAAAGCTAAAAAATTAAATATTTATGCTCCAAAACTTGTTGTTCCAATGGAATATCGCCAAATATTTTTCACACTTTTATCACTCTATATAAACGATATTACGGTACTTGCGCAAGAAGAAATCGGTTGTCTGTATAAAATCAACAGTCTTGGTGAAATTTAGAATTTCAAAGGATAATCGTGCGGAATTTTCCAATTATTTCTGACAATCAGAGCGATACAAAAGGCATTTTTTTGTAATGTACCTTTGTCACAACCCCTGTGCAAATTATTTCTTAGCTCATTTTCGTCAAAACCATAACCGTCATAATAAATACCTTGTTCGGGAACATTTTTGAGAGAATTTCCATTACCGGTATTAACAATAGAGTATTTTTCAGGAATTATATAAAATTTAAATCTATCCAAACCCTCTTTATTAGGAAGCTCATCTCCGTTTATATCAATAGTAATCATATAGTAATATTGCCCCAGACTGCTAATATAATAATGCGAAAAAATCCATTTTACTCCATTTAGCAAATATATAGACATACTATCCGCTATTGTCGAACCTATAACTTTTCCACCTCTAATTTCAGATTTCATATAAGGTAAAATATATTTATCAAGAAATTCAGAAGAATCAGAATTCATATCCCAGCCGGAAATTTCATCATTATCAGCCTGTGACATTTTTACAACCTGATTTAACAAAGCATAAGAATGTTTTAAACGGGTTTCGACAAGATGTTTTCTATATGCACTCATCAAAGATGGAATAGTCAACGCTGCGACAACCCCGATTACGCCGATTGTGATTAGGACTTCTGCCAATGTAAACCCCGCGGAGTGCAGTAGTCGTGGAGTCTTGCCAAAGTTTGTAGCAGAATACCCACTCTCTTGCCCGACTCGCATTAAATAGGTATCGCTCACTTCCCTCTCGCAAAAACAATTCACCGGATTGTTTTTGCTCGGCAGAGTACCTTCTGCTCGTCGGGTGTTCCGGTGAGGAGTGAAGGCGGCTTTTTTGAAGTGAATAGGTGAATAAGTGATTAAGTGAATAAGGTCTTTAAGGTTATTATTCCCTCTGTCATTGCAAGGAGAACGTAAGTCCGACGTCGCAATCTCATTAAAAACTTGTTGGGAATTACTACGCATTGCAAAGCAATGCTCGTAATGACATGATTGTTCTTTGTCACCCTGAACTTTACAAGCTTGAACAGGCACAACGGAGTGAGCCTTGTGAGACTGTATGCATGGGAGCGAAGCGACTCGTAGTTTCAGGGTCTGTTTTTTAATAGATTCCGAAACAAGTTCGGAATGACAAGATACGTCATTGCGAGGAGGGTTGGTTTTGCGATTTAGCTCATTGCCATTATATTTTGCCATTCAAATCTTTCCTTTCTACAAATTCTAAACACATTAATAATAGAACATGTTTGTTACTTTTGTCAACATTAATATAGTACATCTATATTGTTTAAAATAAGACACGTAAGACCTATGTTTATACTTGAAAAGTAATAGGAGTGGTATGTTTCAGATTGAAGATAAAGTTTTTATCGGTAAAAAAATAAAAGAACAACGTAAACGAATGCGTATGACACAATTTATGCTTGCTGAACAAGTTGGTTTACATGAAAAACAAATTTCAAGAATAGAATCAGGCCTGAATTTTCCGACATTAACAAGTTTTATAAATATCATTGCAGCATTAGATATGAATTTAAATGATTTTATTCAAGATAAAAAAGCAGAGATAAATCCAATAAAAGACGATATTATAAGTATAATCAGAAATGCCGATAATAATGAACTCAAAATATATTTGGATATAATCAAATCTTTAAAGAAAAATTTAAAATTATATAAACAAAATTAAAAGAACCTCGAAATATCGAAGTTCTTTTCTACTAACAACTAACCTTTTATATTTTATATTTGAACATTTTGACTTTTATATTCAATACCCATTTCTTTTAATGTCTTTATAAAATTTTGAGCACAAATTCTTTGAGCTTCCGGTGGAACAATACGTAAAATTTCAACTGTTCGTGATATTACAGGGTCTTTATCATACCAGCGATTATTTGCATTTACCGGTTTAACCATTGCATAAAATTTATCAATTGTTTCTTTTGAAACTTTTTCTTCAATTTTATGTAAGAAAATTTCTGCTTGAGCTCTTAATTCTGTTTGATAATTTCTTAAAAGTTCAATTACTTCTAATAATAATGGGTCATGATCGTACCAACGTTTATAAGTAGGACTCATTATGTGTACCCTCCGTTAGGTTTGTTTGGGAATCTTCGTTTCTTCGTTCTATTTTCCCTCCTAACAATCTTATCTTATTTTCGAAATTTTCGTATCCTCTATCTATATGATGTAATTTTTCAACAACAGAATTCCCTTCAGCCATTAATGCTGCAACAACTAAAGATGCTCCGGCTCTCAAATCACTTGCCGTAAGAGTAGCTCCTGATAATTTTTTAACCCCTTTTATTATCGCGTGATTTCTATCTTGGTGAATATCAGCACCCATTCTGTTTAAATCAGGAACTTGCATAAATCTGTTTTCATACAAGCTTTCAGTTATAATTCCGACACCATTTGCCGTTGTCAAAAGAGTCATTGCCATAGATTGCAAATCTGTAGGAAATCCCGGATATGGCTGAGTTACAAAATTTATGGAATTCAAACGGTTTTTACAAGAAACTTCCATTGATGTAGGGTCTAACAATTTAATATTCGCACCCATTTTTAAAAGTTTATCAGTAAAGAATGTTAAGTGAGCAGGATAAATATTTTTAATAATGCCTTTACCTTTAGTTGCAACAATTGCAGTCATAAAGGTTCCTGCTTCAATTCTGTCAGGGATTGTAGTATATTCAATCGGGTGAAGGTCAGATTGTTTGACACCATTAATAATAACTTCAGACGTACCTGCACCTGTTATATCTGCACCCATAGTATTTAAGAAATTTGCTAAATCAACAATTTCAGGCTCTTGAGCTGCATTTTGAATACGTGTTGAACCTTCTGCAAGAACAGAAGCGAGCATAATATTTTCTGTTGCACCAACTGACGGAATATCTAAATATACATCTGAACCAATAAGTCTGTTAGTTTTTGCATGTACGTAACCGTTTTCTATTTTAATTTTAGCACCCAGAGCCTCTAAACCTTTAATATGAAAATCAACACGTCTTTCACCAATTGCACAACCACCCGGCAATGCAACTTTTGCTTCTCTGCAGCGGGAAACCAATGCTCCTAAAATTATAAAGGAGGCTCTCATCTTGCTTACAAGCTCGTAACTTGCCGTAACATTTGTAATATCAGTCGCATCAATAGTTAGAGATTTTTCTTCCCTATTATAACTTGTTTTTGCACCTAATTGCGCAATAACATTAAGCATAATTTCAACATCTGTCAAATCCGGAACATTATAGATTTTTGATTCCCCTTTAGCAAGAATCGCCGCAGCCATAAGCTTAAGTACAGAGTTTTTTGCGCCGCCAATTGACACTTCTCCTTTTAGGGGTGTTCCGCCTTTTATATAAAATCTTTCTACCAACTTAGCCTCCGAGAAAGTCTGAATTTATAATATCTTCACTATACATAATAATACAATCAGAGCAGTTTGTTGTAAATAAATTAAATTATGTAAAGTTAGTATATAAGTATACAGAATTTGCAAAGAAAAATGAAGTTTTTTCCCAATTTTATATACTAAATTTATTATAAATTTTTTGCGATTAAATAAAGAGTTCTTGTTTTTTGATAATCACTGTTATCGATAATCAATTTTAAAAGATTTTTCAATATTAAATCATCTTGCAAGTAATCATTATCAAACAAATCCTGTATTTTACAATTAAAAATATCGGATAATTTATTTAAAGTTTTAAATTTGGGAAACGATAAGCCCCGTTCAATCATAGAAATCTGTCTTTGAGTAATATCAAGTTTAACACTCAATTCTTCTTGCGATAAATTTGCTTTTTCTCTAAGCATTTTTATCTTTTTACCAAAAAGCTTTCTAACAACACCATCGTCCATAATCATTAACCCTATTAAAATATTATAAAAATTAATATCGCTTAATAAAACATTATTTTATATTGTATAAATATGTAATTAATGATAATTAATGTTGTAAATATGATATTGAACATCATAATTACAGGAGATATACATAATGAAAAAAACTTATTTGCCCGAAGGATTGAAAATTAATCTGTCCCGATTGGGTGAGCGGCGCGAAGTACCTAAAGTTGAAGGCACTAAGGCAATATGGCAAGAGTACAATAAGAAAAATGCGGGTTTGGCTTTCAGCCTAACAAATAATAATAGATTCTTCTGGGGTAAAAATTGTTCCTCCCCAGAGGGGGACACAAGTTCGAGCAAACGAGGAACGAGTTTTGCGAGACTGCGTGCAGGGAGCGATAGCGAGTCGCAGGTTAGGTGGGGTGCTTCCCTTAAGGGCAAAAGTAATTGTCATTCCGAACTTGTTTCGGAATCTGTTTCAAAAAAGATGCTGAAACAAGTTCAGCATGACAGGGGTAA
>JAFUSQ010000065.1 GCA_017467605.1 bacterium
AATCTTTTGATTTAGGGTTTGAAAGAATGACAAAGACATTAAATAATGCTTTAGATAATTTAATTGTTACTGAAAATAAAGGTTCATATTTCAGTACAATGATGTATGTTTCAGAAGAACCCGAAATTTATTTAGATAATTCAGGACAATTTATAAAAAAATATCTGAAACTTTCTAAATATTGCGGAGATAGTAACAGGGATTGTTTTGCAAATGTTTATTATGAATACAAAGACAAAGACAAGAAAGTTTATAATCCTGAATTTAAAGGAGCCTGCGGAAGTTTAAAGAACGGTTCAAGTATTTGTTTAACCCCGCAAATATCTGCGAATTCTCCACAAGTTTTAATAGATATCAACGGTAAAAAAAGACCGAATGTTTTAGGACAAGACTTGAGGACATTTGAACTCAACTTAAAAACAAGGACTGCATTGAATACAACAACTCAGAAAGTTGAGACAACAGAAGCAAGTTATGAAATAAACAATACATTAAATTGTCAAAGAAACCCTGAAAGTTTAGCTTGTTGTGAGTATCAGGGGGTTACTAATGAGAATAAAGGTTACTGTTGTAAATATGATGAACTTAGTAACAATCCACTATGCTGTAATAACGGAATAAATGAAACAAATAAAAATTATTGTTGTGTTCAAGAAGAATTTGCTGGCAGCAGTGCTTGCTGCAAATATTCTGAATTCAAAAATTCTTCTGTATGTTGTGCTACAAATGGTGTTGCAAGCAATAAAACGTATTGTTGTTCACTAGATGAGTACAAAACTGATAATGCATGTTCAAGCAAAAAAATTGCCAAATTTGTATTTGGCGGTATGGGATACGATTATTCCGGCAGACCAAATCCGAATGTACCCAGCCCATTAAATTTAACAGGTGAAAAAGTGCCAAAAGGATTTACGGTTTCATATTCAAGTAATATAGCCTGGGGTTCAACACAATCTGATAATGGTTCAATAAAAGTTGAAAATAGTTATG
This sequence comes from bacterium, assembly GCA_017467605.1. Classification (GTDB taxonomy): domain Bacteria; phylum Cyanobacteriota; class Vampirovibrionia; order Gastranaerophilales; family Gastranaerophilaceae; genus Zag111. Next base: position 991 of record JAFUSQ010000065.1, read on the forward strand.
TAATGAGTTCAAGTAATTTTCCCAAAAATATGAGTATAAGTATATCTGAATTGTCATATACATGTTCTCATACATTTTCTACACCCCCTAATAAAAATTACTGTGGCGGCGGGAACTGCTTACCAAGACTGGATACCAGATTATATTTTGAAGTAGAATATATGTTGGATTATTCAAATAATTTTATGGGTTATACAGGGCGTGTATCATGTTATACTCTTGGAGATGAGCATGTCACTATAAGAAAAGATTTTTAATTTTGTGCTTTAATTAAAAATCTTCTTATACCTTATTTACTATTAACCAATGTTATTTGCATAGATTATTGTGTAGTATGTGTTAATATTTGTTCGAAATTATAGTCCCAAATTATTTTCGAGAAATATTTTTGCAATTTGAACGCGTTTTTGAGGATTTTTGTTTTCTTTTATTATTGTGTCAAAAATATCAGCAGTATTTTTAATCAATTCATCTGATATTCTTATCTCAAGCAGATGTTGTAAAAGATAGTTCCATTCATCTAAGTCATTCATGCAGCTATACATTGGAAGTTCATGTCTTACTCCTGCAAGGATTATTTTTTTTGCCAAAAGTTTTCTTAAAGGAAGTTGTTCGGGATTATAAACTGCGAAGTAATCCAAATCTATTTGATTTATAAATACTTTGAGTAAATTAGCAACACTATTTCTCTTATTTGAATGTTCTACATCTATGTCATCTAAAATTCTTAAAGTTTTTCCGGTTAGAACAAAGTTGTTCGGATTACAATAATAAAACGTGTATGATGTTCTTCTTGTACACATTTTGTTTAATTGGGCGCAATCTTTTGCTATGCCGTCAAAACTTCTTTGAGGTAAATTCGCTAAAATTGGCAGACAGTTTTCATAGTAGTATTTTAATCCTTCCGGATAAGTATGTGTTTTTGCGTATGTGCGCGGAATTCCTACAGGTGTTGCTCTCCCTTTTGAATATACATTGCGAAGAATTTTTAGTTCATCCCCTCCTGCGTCATAAATATTTGCAATAAATTCGCCAAAATAATGTTTCAAATTTTTAAATTTTAAATTTCTGTTTATTTTAAAATCTGAAATTCTCGTAAATATGGCTTCAGATGATCTTTTTAAGGCATATTTATCATCTATTTTATAAACGGAATTGAAAAAGCCTTCTCCAAGTATTCTTTTTGTTCTGGCCTTTTTTCTAATAAATTTTGTTAAATCATTTATAATTTCTTCCCGTGCAGTTTTTGAACATTTTCTGCTTTGGATTGTCTTATCAAGTTTTTTGCTCAATACGGATCTGTATCCGGTAAATTGCGGTATTGTTACTTTTTTATTGCTAATTTTATACCCTCTCCCGCCGTTGTATATCTCGCAAGGCTCGTTAACAACGGCTCCCTGCAACTCGTTATCACTCCCTGCACGCAGTCTCACTCGGCTCACAAGCTTGCCGGTTCGGCTAGTGTCTCCCATTGGGAGAGGGGTGGGGTGAGGGTACGAATAATATTTTAGTAACAATTCCGTAAATTTCGGGGGATAATTATTATTTGAAATTTTTAATTCCATAATTTTTTGAAAACTTGTCAAAAAATTTTTTGCGTTATATTTTAATAATTTTTAAAATTACTTGTCAAAGTCGTATGAGATTTTAAAGCCCAAATATTCTGCAATTCTCATAACTTCATTATAAGTTATTGTTCCGCGTCTTAATTTGTTAGATAACGCAGAAAGAGAACATTTTTTCCCAGTTTTTTCCGAAATAAGTTCTGCCAGTTTTTTCAACGTCATTGCTTTCATTGCAAGCAATGCTTTAACCTGTTCTCTTGCATTTAAAATCATAAAAGTATTTTATTATATCTTGACAAAATTTAGTAAATCGTATAACATGCTTTTCAAATAAGAAAATATATATATAAATTTGAAAAATAATTTTAACTTTTGATAATATAAGAAAGGAGAATAACATGTCAGATAAAATTGCAAGAAAAGGTTTTACATTGGCTGAAGTTTTGATAACACTTGGAGTTATCGGAGTTGTTGCAGCAATGACTATTCCGACTTTAATTGCGAATATTAATGGTTCTCGATATAGAAATCAATTTAAAAAAAGTATTTCAACATTAAGTCAGGCATCACTTATGTCAAAAGCACAATATGGTTTTGACTTTGCTGAAGCTTCTGCTACAACCGGAGTTTGGCATGATGACGGTTTAGGCAATCCAGAAACGGAAACTTCAATGTTTGCTTTATTCAGTGGCACGGTAAAAGGACTTTCATCATTAGGGTTGATCACTATGCCCGGCAGCTCTATATTTTGTGCAGGTGATGGTTTTTTCTATCAAATAAATGATGGTACTATATTTGGGTTTTGCCCCGGTATGGTGGGAGCTGACCCTAATTGTCATTTGAATCCGGGAGAAGATATATCAAAGTTAAATGGAAGTTGTGTCGGATATATTGATGTAAACGGAACAACATTACCAAATAAGGAAGTTCAATGTTCTAATGGTGATACAAAAGATGTTTTTGATGCAAACTATCAAGATTGTGTTGTTAAAAACAGAGATATAACAGACAGATTTCCTGTAGTATTTCATGATTCCGTAGTAGAACCCGGTACAAATGCGGCAAGATATGTTTTGAATACTGCAAAATAATTATCAACTTTTGTATATATTTTTATTTTAATTTGAAATATTATAAAAAAATATTTAAAATA
>JAFUSQ010000016.1 GCA_017467605.1 bacterium
CAACTTTATTTTAGGACAAACAGCAATTATTTGCTGCGTCTTGCTTTTTTATACTATTTTTTTACGGGACAGTAGTGCCAACCGGGGAGGGAAGAATTTCAACACGAGTTTACGAGTGTTAGAAATTCAAGGAGGGGTCTCAACCCGTTAGGGGAAAACAGACTGGATTGCTTCGGTCATTCCTCCCTCGCAATGACGAAACCTTATTCTGCTCCGATTGGGGAAGTGGCACGAAGTGCCAAAGGGGAATTATCCCGTAGGGAAATGGAAAGTAAGTAATAAGACCGCTAAGTCCAATACGGTGCTAAAGCTTAGATTAATAAATGTAACGGACTTACCAACTTAGCGGTCTTAACGGCCTTTGAACAATATTCTTTTCCGGAAGGCAAAGAGTAACACTCACCAACTATACAACTTCAACAATCCAACCGTCAGGGGCTTTGATTTTTCCGGACTGAATTCCTGTTAGAGTATCATATAATTTTTGAGAAATTTCGCCCATTTTTTCCATTCCTGACGGGAAGCAAATTTCTTTGCCATGATCAACGATTTTTCCAACAGGTGAAATAACTGCAGCAGTTCCGCATAATCCGCATTCTCTAAAGTCAGCCAATTCTGTTAAATAGACTTCTCTTTCTTCTGTTTCAAGCCCAAGATAATCTTTTGCAACCTGCATTAGAGAACGTCTTGTGATTGACGGCAAAATACTGTCTGATTTTGGAGTTACAACTTTATTGTCTTTAGTCACAAAAAAGAAGTTAGCTCCGCCTGTTTCTTCAACTTTTGTACGAGTCTTGGCATCAGGATAAAGATTTTCTGCATAGCCGTTTTTGTGAGCTTCAACAATTGCATGCAAGCTCATTGCATAATTTAAACCTGCTTTAACATGACCTGTGCCGTTTGGTGCAGCTCTGTCAAAATCACTAACAGTCAATGTTATTGGTTTTGCTCCACCTTTAAAATAAGGCCCTACAGGAGATACAAAAATTCTGAATTGATATTCTGCTGAAGGTTTTACACCCATAACAGGTGCAATACCAAACATATAAGGTCTTATATATAATGAAGCTCCTGTTCCAAACGGAGGAACATATTTAAGGTTTGCTTTTACAACTTTTTTAACTGCTTCTATAAATCTTTCTTGTGGAAAAGGAGGCATTTCAAGTCTTTGAGCAGTTTCATACATTCTTTTTGCATTCATATCAGGTCGAAATATTACAACTTTACAGTCTTGTGTTGTATATGCTTTCATTCCTTCAAAACAAGTTTGAGCGTATTGCAAAACCCCCGCACATTCATTCATAACAATATTAGCATCAGTTGTTAATTCGCCTTCGTCCCATTTTCCGTCTTTAAAATTAGCAACAAACCTTACATCTGTTTGGTAATATCCAAAACCCAAATTTGCCCAATCTATATTAGCTTTTTCAATTGTCTGCATAATAAATCCCTCTTTTTCCTACTGATATTTTAATTATAACATCAAAACAAATTAAAAGAGCATAAAAATTTATGCTCTTTTTGTAAATTTGCTTTCTTTATAATATTAATACTTTATCGTATTAACTTAAACAAATTCTTCGCAATATTTTGCAAAACATATGGAATTCGTTTCAAACGTGTCATTAAAGTTGGTTTTTCTATTACTTTTAAACCTTTTTTAAATACTTCAGGATCAAGATTTAACGGTTTTTTTGAAAGTGTTTTATTTGCTTCCAAAAAAGGTCTTATTCCTTTTGGAGCTTTTACAAATTTCCAGTCCTGTTGTGCTCCTACATTTGGTGTTCTGTTAATCATAAATTTCCCCTTTCTGATGTTTAATTTTTTCCTACAATTTATTAAACGTCAAAAGCAAAAATTAATTGATATAGGCACACTACATCATATCATATCATATCATATAGAGCATTATAATTGAGTTTTGGGAGTTTTAATTTAATAATTTACATTTTGTTACATTTTGGGATAAATTGTGATATTCTTTCTTAAAATTTCTTTTTGAAAACTTTCAGGAACTTTTTCAAATTCAACGATATCAATTAAAAACGGTATATCACTGTTGCGTAAAATTTCTTTTAATTCAAATAAATATATTCCATCTAGATTTTTTATTGCCAAATCCAAATCGCTTCCTTCATGACAATCCCCGCCAACACGACTGCCATAAGCCATAATCTCTGCTTTTGGACAATATTTATCAAATATTGATAGTAATTCATTTAAATATTTTTCTTTGATAAAAAAATTATGCATTATCTATTACCATTTTTAAATTTTTTGCATCTGTTAGAAAATCCTCTATCAAACATAATGTTTCTTGTGCAAATTTTTGACCATAGTCATGTGCAGTATTATTTCTATTATTGCGATACTGACACCAGCGATTTACTGTTTCTTCATCTATTAAGCCATGTTTTCCCGCATGGCGAAAAATGTCTTTAAAAAACAATTCGTCTACAGATTTTTTTGAAGGAAAATATGGGATTAAGCATTTTTTCAAAAGCTTTCCTGCCTGTTCCAAAGTCATTTCAAAACCTTTAACAAGTGAATTTCGATACATTTCATAATCTATAGAATCTTCTTTTACTTTTTTAATTAGACTATAAGATTTCTCTAAGGTATCTATACATCTTTGAAGATATTCCGTATTAATTTTTTCCACGTTTTATCTCCTATCTGATTTGAACAGGCATAATTAAACAGATAAAATCATCTTCACTGTTTGGTTTCAAAACAGTTGCAGATAAACTTGCATTCAACCCTATTATAATTTCATCACTTTCAATAATTCTTAACGCATCAAGTACAAATTTGTAGTTAAATGCTATCAAAAGTTCTTCTGCGGTGTATTGTATATCAATTTTATCTTCTGATTTACCGGAATCAGGTGTATCTGCTGATAATGTTAATTCATTATCCGCAAAAAGCATTTTTACAATACTTGTTTTATCATTAACCATTACAGAAACTCTTTCAAGTGCTGCAATTAGTTGAGAAACATTAACTATAGCTTGTTTTGGACTTTCGGTAGGAATTAACTGGTTATATTTAGGGAATTGACCTTCTAACAATCTTGAAATTGTAAGAGTTTTTTCCGTTTTTAATACAATTGTTGATTTATCCTTACAAACTTTTATTGTTTCGTCTTCGATAAATGAACCCATTTTCATAAATTCATTTAAAGTTCTTGACGGAATAATTAATTGAGTTTGTTCTGTAATATCAGAATTGATTTTTTCTCTAACACGAGCAAGTCTGTTACCGTCAGTTGAAGCTATTTCCAAAATTCCGTTTGAAAAATCACAAACAATACCTGATAAAAGATTAGAAACTTCATAACTTGCAGCAGCAAATCCGGCTTGTCTTATTGCCTTCAAAAACGGTTTTAATTCAATATCAAAGCATTTTGTTTCATCAATTTCATAATTATAAACTTCAGGAGGAAACTCATTTGCAGAAATTCCGATAATATCAAATTTTGATTTTTGACAAGAAATATTAACACTTGTTCCGCCTTCTTCCATTTCAAAGGTAACAAGCTCATTTCCTAATTTTGAAACAATTTCATTTAACTTTTTGGCCGGAAGTGTAATTTTTCCTGCCTGTTCAATTTGAGCATCTACAGTTGTTATAACTGTCAAAACCAAATCTGTAGCCGTTAAACGAATCTTATTATCAATTGTTTCAATTAAAATGTTATATAGTACAGGCTGAACAGCTTTTTGAGAAGTTGCACGTTCAACAATCTTAATTCCGTTATATAAATCCTCTTTTCTGACAATAAATTTCATATCCCTGCTCCTTTAATATTCTTGTGTTTTGATTATAGAATAAAGATAACAAAAATGAAATTTATAGGGAATTTTAATTAAAACATTTGTTACATTACTAAAATATTTCTACCATGGATAATCTTTTTTAATTTTCCACCCTGCGCGCCTGATTTTTTCTGCACAATAATAACCGTCTCCTGTTTTATTACAACTTTCATTTATTTCTGAATCCGTAAAACCATATCCATATGCTCTTACTCCTCCACCATCTTCCATTCGTTCCAGCATAAACACATCACGCCCGTATTTATTTGGAGCTTCACCACCATTTATATCCAGATAAATACGGTTATCTGAAATTATATTACCTTCACTGCTTCGTCCGGTAAGAATCATATATAATAATCCATCAGCTGTATAAAAAGTTGTTCTCAAGTCATCAGCAATAACACGCATACTGCCATTAGTATTATTTGCCAAATGAAACGGCACATTAGATTTATAACCACAAGTTGTATAAAAATCACAATAAGTAACAACCTTTAAATATGGCTGCCAATACTGTTTAAAATATTCCTCTGAGCCGATATCAAAAGCACTCTCAGGATCACCTTGTTCGTCAAATGATAATTTATAAGCCTGATTTATTACAGAAATTCCTTTCTGTAATTTAGTAACAGTTGCACGTTTTTGGTTTTCTTGGATCAAGTTTGGAATAGTCATCGCTGCAACTACACCGATTATGCCGATTGTTATGAGAGTTTCTGCGAGGGTGAAGGCAGCATTTTTGAAGTGAATAAGTTCTTTACGGTTATTAATCCTCCCGTCATTGCGAGGAGGAACAAAGCGGATTTGCGTACGGACGGAGCGAAGCGAGTCGTAGTTTCCTAATCTGTTTTTAGACACTGAAACATCAAGTATGGACAGAATATTTTTTATTAAATCCATTTTTACCTCCAAATTATCATATTTCATACTATAAATTTTGTATTATATATTGTTATACTATAATTTTATACTATGTAACAGTATAAGTCAACCCTTTTTATATAGTTATATCCTATTTTATTTCCGGGAAATTCTTATCATAATTGATAAAAAGGAATGAAAATGGATAATGTTAAAGAATTACTTGGTAAAAGAATTAGGGAACTGCGCAAAGCAAGAAAACTAACACAAGAAGAACTTGCAGAAAAAATCGGCATAGGAACCCCTAATATCAGTTATTTTGAAACAGGTAAATTCTCTCCGGCAATAGAAACTTTGCAAAAAATAGCACAAGCATTGAACGTTGAAATCTATGAATTATACATGTTCCAACCACTAAAATCCACACAAGAAATAAAACAAGAATTAATAAATAAAATGAACACCGATGAAGAATTTCTACGATTACTTTATAAATTTTATATAAGTATAAAAAAATAAAAACGCAGGCGTATTATAACATTAGAATGATTTTAGGATTAGAAATTAATTACGCTCCAACAGTTAACTTTAATACAAGCATCACTAAGCCTAAAATTCCCAATCCCCCTAAAAATAATAATATCAACAACAATAACTGACCAAATAAATACGGTACACTTGCTTTTGTTTTTTCTTGTGGACGTATTATGTGAATTATCATATCAACAAAACTATAAAAGGTAGCAGTTATAGGTTTTGAACCTTGCTCTCTAAGTTTTTTATAAACTCTCACATAAATGTCAATAATAACGATAATAAGGCAAATGCCAATAACTAATAGCCATGGCATAATTTCATCTTGAAATGACGGGTCATTTATTACTTCTAATATTGTATTCATAATATTTTTAAATGGTGTCGACGGCGGGACTGTCTTGCTGCGCTCGCCATCGACGTGACTCCGCTTGAGCCTTATATGTCCTGCGGACAGCCTATCAATAAGGCTCAAGGCTCCGCACTTGGCTCGCTTGCGCTGAACCCGCAGTTGGCGGATTAAAGCCTTCGCCATACTACTTATAAAAAAGATTTGGGGACAAGCCCCAATCTTTTTTATAATGTCGACGGCGGGACTTGAACCCGCACGGGTTTCCCCACACGCCCCTCAAACGTGCACGTATACCGATTCCGTCACGTCGACATATTTGCATTATTTAATTGTCAAAGCCTATGGTGTTATCCTCACCCGAATTTCTAAATTCACATCCGTTCATTAAGAAATTCTGCCCTCTCCGCCTTTCGCTATCGCTCCCCGAAGAGGAAATTATTTAATGAATAGAGTACAACTCTTTCTGTAAACTTATTGTACCATAAATTTTCTAAATGAATTTAATTATCCAAGAAATTGTTACCATGTAAATTATATATAATGGCAGAAAATTTAATGCTAAACCTGTTACAAAAAAGAATGTATAAACTTTTTCATGATTGCCAAATAAACGCAAACCATATTCACTTTTTTCTATATAATATCGATTTTCATATACTGAACTGATTAAAAATATTAAAACTAAAAATAATTGAAACTTATAAAAACTAATATATGGGCTTATTATGTGTTTTATTATGTAATCATAATAATATTCATCAATTTCTGCTTTTATATTTATTCCGGACATTGCAATCCCAAGCATTACCAAAAATACAAAAGTGATTACTATACAAAAATATCCGATAATTGATATTGCGTTCCAACTTATATATTTTTTAAACTTGGAAATTTTCATATTCAGATTATAAAACAAATATTACAATTTAGTTTTGCTTGATAAATTCAAAACTTCTATAAACGATAATACTGATGCAAATTCATCAAATAAATGTTTATATTGATTTATATCATCAATTTTTCCAAACAAATGGTTCATTTCAAATAAATCTCGTTTTGTACTAAGCATTATCAACATATCTTTTCCAAAAACAGAACAACACATCTTATTAACTCGAAAACTTGTCCGGATTTGCATAAATCTGTTTATAAAGGCAGTATTTAAAAGATACCTTGCTTCAACTTGTCCTTCTTCACTATTATCAACATAAACATTAAATTTTTTTGCAAATTCACTTGATTCCAATTCTACTTTTTCATAATTTTTTGGAATTTTAGTCCAAGAAAACTTTGAAACAATTAAAACTCTGGATTTTATTTCTTTATTCAAAGTAAAACGCATTGCTAAACCTTTAAACATAGAATGATATGTTCTATATTTGTCACGCGCATTCCAACCAAAATCAGTTTCATTCATAACAAATTTTACATCGTTATATTTTCCTGAAAAAATATCGTCATCTTCTCTTTGTGTAATTGTTTTGTCATACAATCCACAATTTTGAAATACGGAATCTGAAATATAACATTTTGCTTTAGTTGAAAAATAGCTCATATCAGCTTTATCTGCAATTGTTTTGGCTATTTCTTGTATATTTTGAATTTTTTTAGTTATAGAATTGGTAAAATTTGTTGGACTTTTTGCATAATGAATATTTCCGCCAAAAACAGTCAATAATTCAGGGAAAAGGGTCATTTTTATTGCTTTTTGATAAGTTTTATTCGTTGTTTGAATATTCCCTATTATAACTATGATAAACAATACAACAAAGGCCCAGCAATGAAACTCTAAATCATAATTATATTCACGTTTTCCCGGAATAAATCCGAGTAATCCAACAATAAAATATGTGGTTATAGAACCCCAGCTGTATAAACTTTTTTGCTCATGTTTTTGTACTTCTTTCCAAATTGCCAGACGTTCTTGCATTAGTTGAGCAAATTTTATTGTAAATTCATTTTGATATTTTTTCATGCAAGTTTGCATATTTTTACTCACCATTTAAATAAAATATATTATTAAAAAATTTTAGATTCTGAACCAAGTTCAGAATGACTAATTTTAATTTTTTCCTACCGGAAGGTGTTAACTGTTTATATATTACCATGGTTAGCAGCAAATTATCCTATCCGGTGAAATATTGTAAACTTTTCATTGACTGAACAATAGGAGATTCCACGGTGCAAATTTCCGTGTCATTCAGAGCGAAGCGTGGAATCTCGGAAATTTGCACCTCTGAATGACATAATTTTGTTAGGTTTTTGCTATGAAAAGTTTACAAAGTTGTTCGGTGATAACTATTTACCAATTTCTAAAGCTCTTTGTGCCATTGTTTTAGAAATATTAACAAGAGCAAGGTTTGCTTCATAAGCTCTTTGTGCAATTAATGCATCTGCTATATCTACCATTGGGTTTACGTTTGATGCTCTTATGTATCCGTTTTCATCTGCATCAGGGTGTCCGGGTTTGTAGATTTTTTGTCCAAGTGTAGGGTCTTCCACAACTCCTGAAAAATTAACTCCGCCTTGCAAATATGGCAATGTTCCCACCCCAAACACGTCTTCTTTCATATTATTCATCAAACCATGAAATGAAACATCATCAACTGCTGTTAAAACAGGTATTTTTCTAACATAATTCGGAGTATCAAGATTGGCAATATTCTTTGCATGAATATCTATTCTTTTTCCATGAACCTGAAGTGCTTTTGCACCTATATCAATTGATTCCATTATGCCCATTTATATCACCTGCCTTTATTATTTGCCGACATTTATGACTGTTTTCATTTCTGTAACTATGTTTGACATTCTTCTTGTTGCCATTGAATAAAGAATTGAATTTTCCTGCATTTTCAAAAGTTCGTTAGCAGGATTAACTCTTTCTTCTCCTTGATCCATTGCAATAGCTGATGGTCCTAATTTTTCTGATAATTTTGTTTCAAGAGGAGAATTCATTGTACTTAAGTATTGACCGAAATCAATATCCTGTCTTATATAACCGGGAGTATCAACGTTTGCAACATTTGAACCCAAAGCTCTTTGTCTTTGAGAAATCAAATCCATCATCAATGTTACTTTACCCATACTATCTAAAGATGTGTACATAATTTATTAAGCCTCTCTTATATTAATTGCTTTATTATACATTGTATCTGCAAGCTTTAGCATTTGCATACTTGCAAGCATTGACGCATTCAGCCTTAACAAATCTGTTGCTGAACGATAAATGCTTACATTTGACATTTCAAGATTATTTTGTCTAAAACAGTCATGATTTTTTACAAGTCTTGCTTCTCCTGCATCATCTGTCGGTTTTAAACGGTTCATGTCAGCCATTTCCATGCCTGCAGGATTATCGAATCTTACAAGAGGAATTGTTCCGACTTTTTTAGGTTTATCTCCTCTTTCATAGTATGCAAAAACATCACCGTTTTTCTTTATTTCAAATTTAAAACAATTTGTCGGAATTTGAATTCCTTCACCGACAATCCAACCATCGCGGGTTGTTAAATAACCGTCTTTTCCTTGCTTGAAAGCTCCGTCTCTTGTATATTGAACTTCTCCTGTCGGAGAAACAACAGGAATGTATCCTGCACCATCAATTGCTACATCATAAGGATCAGAAGTTATTCTTATTGAACCTTGAGTATAATTTGTTTTTACAGAACCCGTTAAATAACCGTCCTCTTTTAGAATTTGTTCAAAAGTTACATTTTTATATCCTGTTGTTTGAACATTCGCAAGATTATTAGCAATTTGTCCAAAACGTTCAAATTGAACTAATGCATTGTTTGTACCTTTTGAAATTATTCCTTGTAAATTATACATCTTTCTACCTCTTTATTTTTTTATCCTCTCTCCTTGGGAGAGGGTTAGGGTGAGGGTTTAACCTCTTTTAATTATTGACTCAATTGTGATATTGTTTTACCTAATACAGAGTTTTGAAGCATAAACATTTGTCTGTTTGCATCAAAGTTTTTTATTATGGGCATCATTGTTAGAAATTCTTGTTGCAAAGCTACATTGGAATATTCGTTGTAACCTTGTTTTACATTCGGATCAAGAACTCCGATACCATTATTATCAACAATTCCTATTTGTCCGATTATGGTAAGTTTGTTTGTTTCAGGGTTAAACATGGTAATTTTACCGTTTTTATCAACTTTAACCTGTTTTAAATCTTGTGGAATAAATGGAAAAACTATTGGAGTTCCGGCATTTGATAGAACTTTTGCATTTTCTAATGTTAATAATGTTCCGTCTTTTCCTATTTGAAAACGTCCGTCACGAGTAAGTTTTATTCCGTTTTCGTTTTGTGTTTGAAAATAACCTTTATTTGCTAAAGCAATATCTAAAGGGTTTTCTGATACTGCAATTCTGCCGACTTTATCATCTCTTGTTGTAGATAGAGCATGAACTCCCAAATATTCTGCAAAAGATGACACAACGGCTTCTTTTCGTTGATATCCGACTTTGTCAAAACCGCCAATATTTTCGTTGCTAATTCCAATAAGTTCACTATCAAGGTGCATTGCCCTGATTGATGCTGTTATTCCGCTTGTGTCATATTGGACTCCGCCGTTTAATCTCATAGTACTACCTTTCGCATATTATTTATTAATATTTTCGTATATGAAAGATTTTTCCTTAATGTTTTTGCCAAAAATCATACATTTGAAGGATATTTTGCATGTTTTTAATGACTTTTAAAACAAAGTCAAGATAATCTCATTAAATTCTTAAACAAATTTTAAATTTAGTAGCAAAATTTTTTATTTTCTGCATTAATATCACCATTCACTGTTAACATGAGTCTCTTGTATGGTAAACTTAATAACTGAAAAAACACAACAATCAAGCATCTCTGTTCAAAATACAACTTTCAATACACCAAAAATTGAACAGGCTAAGGAAGCACCTCCAAAAGAAAACTGTAAAAACAAAAGTTTGTTCTTTCCTTTTAGTTTAATTGCCGGTGGAGGAATTTTACTATATTTAGGACTTAAAAAACCTTCTAAAACTAAACAAATAGATGAATTTGTCAGAAACAGATGTATTCAAATGGATACAAAAATAAATCGTTTTGTTGATTTTGTAAAAAATTCTGTTGATGAAGCATTTAGAGAGTCTTCTAACCATATTCAAACTTTTAAAAATGAACGTCATATTTCTCCTGCTAATTCTGTTATTCATATAAATATGCTTTACGAACCAAATAAAATTCTTAATGCTCAAGATTTGGCTTTTGAAGCTATTTATAGTAAAGATAAAGAATTATACAAAGGCGGAGCTTCTTATTATGATGCATTTAAAGGAAAAATTACAGAAATTACCCAAAGAGTTTCCGGAACTATTGATAGTGAAAAAAATCGTATAAGTTTAAAACTTACCGATTATACATATATTCCTCAATTCAAAGATGGCAGTCACGAAGAACTTCTTCAATCCGGAGGAAATCAATTGATTTCTATGAGAAATTCAATTGTTATGCAAATGGAAAGTATAAAAAAGGGTCAATTGCAATCCATTCAAAAACGTCAGTTAGCCGGTATGGCTGATGCTATAATTCAATACCGAAAATTAAAAACCCTTACAAAAGAACATATTCTTGACACTACATTTAATAAAATGAGATATTTATTAAAACTTGGAGATGATTTTGTGCCTTTGTATGATAAAACTTCATACAATTTAAATGAAATTGCCAATTTGCAAAGTGTATTAACACCTCAAACATTACCAAAGAAAATTGTAAAAATTTATGGAGATAATCTATTCATAAATATTGCACAAGATATTGATTTAAGTGATTTGACTCCACAAGTTTTGGGCAAATTATTCAATAAAATTTCCTACGATTGCAACTTAAAAGATTTAAAATATTTAATTGACAGAATTCGTTTAAGACAAGCTGCTTTAAATGCTACAAAACCAAATGAAGCAGAAAAATACGGTATACTTATTGCTAAATTGGAATATTTATCAAATGAACTACATAAATTTGGTCGTGAAGAATTAATCAAAAGATGTCAAAGAGATTTTTCACAAATGAGTTATGGTCAAATGAAAGCAGCATTATATCAAATCAATATTTATTCAAGACGTTTAGGTTATGAAAGTATCGAACTAATGGATAAAGATTTTGCTAAAAACAGTCTGGTTTATAGAGAACTAAACATTAGAAATTATATGAAAATTTTCAAAGATTATCCTGAATTATATTTTATGTAATCTAATAATTCATCTTGCCTTCTTCGATTAAACGAGCCCCGCAGTCTGAACTAAAGTTTCCATTATAACACTCAGCACCCCAATTAAGGTTATTTTTTTCTTTGCAAGCTTTAGACATTCCCCAGATTGAATTGCAGAAATACTCTCCTACCACTGAATCTGTATAAAACACAAAAATATCACGACCATAGACATTTGGACCTGAATTCGGTCCATTTACATCTAATGTAATACCTAATCCATAACCGTCATCTTGGTCAAAATTAAGCATCATACCGTCAATTGTTGTAAAGCCTTTAATATCACTATCAACAATACTATTTACCTCACAAAAATACTCCGAATCCAGAGGTTCATCAACAGGTTGTTTATCATACCTTTTTATCGGCATTTTGTCATAACCTGAGAGAAGTTTTGTACAGTTATCTTCCGTAATATATTGAACTCCTTTGAAATATCTACCAAGTTTTTCGACATTTTCTGATTTTTTAAAATCGCAACTTCCGTCTGCTATTTCGCAATCGTTATCGTTTGCGTACATTCTAAGCGTATTTTCAATAACGCTTCTTGCTTTCATAAATTGTGTATAATATTGCTTTTTCTTATAGGTATTCATCAACCCCGGAATTGTCATTGCTGCGACCACACCGATTACACCTAACGTAATCAAGACTTCTGCTAACGTAAACCCCGCGGAGCGTGGAACCTCGGAAATTTGCACCTCTGAATGACATGATTTTGTTAGATTTTTGCAATGAAAAGTTTGCAAATTAAAAATATTTTTTTTCATTTATACCTCCAAGCGTTTCTATAATAATTCAAACTATAATACAATAAATATTGTATTATAGTTTGATACTATCATTTTTGGTTTTTGTTGTCAACTATATATATAATTGTTTAATGGACATCAGATTTGAATTAAAGAGCCTTATTGCAAAAAATGGCACTACTCTTAAAAAAATTTGTGAAGAATTAAGCAGATTAAAGGGTAAAAATATTATCGGAAATAATATTACAAATAAATTACGCAGAAAAACTATAAAATTTGAAGAAGTTGTTGATATTCTTGATGTTCTGGATTATCATATAGAATTTGTCAGAAATAAATAATACTTATTTTTTTATCATAGTATAACGTCTGCCGGTTTTTATTATATTAAAATCTACTTTTCCTTCAATAATATCCATTTGCTTATTTCTTATTATTACTACATTATTATTTTTATTTAAATCTTCTGAAACACCTTCTATTGTTAAATCTTGATCTGTGTTATAATCTATTTTTTTTCCGTTGTAATAAAGCAGCGAATACTTTCTGCCCATTTCAAATGCTGAAATTGTGTAGTTATGTTTTTTTGCATATTGTGCAAATTCAATCAAGTCCTGTTGTCCGAATTTATAGTCTATTTTGAAAAATTCTCCGGTTCCAAAAGCTGAAATTACTGTCATAAATAAAACATTTAATAAAAATACAAATAAGTATTTTTTGTTTTTTATAAATAAAATATTTCCAACTCCAAATATAATAAGACTTATTATTACAAGCCATTTTACATTTAAAATATCATTGTATAATTGCTGAGGTAAATATAACGGTGAAAATATTGCTGCAATTCCTGCAAAAACAAATATATAACTAATTATCATTGTTATTATATTTATCGATTTTTCATATTTGTTATTGTTTATATATTCATACCAAATATTTCCGCCAATTATTGCTAACGGAAAATATACAGGTAAGATATACGTAACCAATTTTGTTGAAGATAACGAGAAAAATAACAATATCCACACAGTACTAATCAATGCACAAATCATTATTTTTTCACGATTATTTAAATTTTCAAAATTTATATTTTTTATATAATCTGCAAATACAAATTTTTTAAGATTTTTTATTTTATCTATAATTACTGCTATTAGTGACAATATCCAAGGAAAAAATCCCCATAAAACAGTCAAAAAGTAATAATAAAAAGGTTGTTTTCTGCCAATTTCATTATTTTCACTGTTTATAAATCTGTGTAAATGGTGTTTTATTATGTATTCATTGAAAAATAACGGATCATATTTTTTAAGCATTATTATATGCCAAGGCAATACTACTAACAAAAATATTCCTATTCCGGGTAATAAATAAATTAATTTGAAATTTTCTTTAAATCTTTTTGCAAATATAGAAACAAAAAATACAATTCCAAAAGGAATTGCAATTCCCGGAATTCCTTTCGCCATAACAGCAAATCCGCTAAATAAGTAAAATAACCACCAAAAATATTTTTTATTATTTTCTCTGCAAAAAAATGTTTCAAAATAAGATATCAATGCAATACATATATAAAATGTCAAAACAATATCTAAAATAGCATATTTTGCAAGAATAATAAATTCTAGTGATGTTGCAAGAATTAAAGACGTAATAACACCAAATTTTCTGCCAATATTTTTTCTAAAAAAGAAATATATAATAAATGATAATAAAAATCCTAATAAAGAGACCGGAAATCTTGCACTAAATTCGTTTATTTTACCAAACAAACCGAAAGCAATACATTCATGCCAAAAATAAAGGGGAGGTTTTTCAAAGAAATATTCACCATTTAAATACAATGTCATAAAATCTTTTGTATTAAACATATCTCTTGCCATTGCAACATATCTTGTTTCGTCAACGTCCATCAAAGGATATGTTCCAATATTGTGAAAAAATACAAAATAAAAAATTATAGCTAATCCAAGTATTGTAAATAATTCAATATGTTTTTTTAATATTGAATAAAATTTATCAAAAAAACTTAATTCCATATATTGCTCCCATCACACAAAAATTATACAACAAAGATTTTATAAATATTTTTATACATTTCATTGTTTTTTTATTGTAGAAAACTATGTGAGTTTTCTACAATAAAAATATAATTATCAGCAAAAATATTTTTTTCTACAAATTATAAACATGATTATAAAAGTTTTCTACAAATTTTATACATGCGCAAATTATTATATTCTTTATCTTTTCATAGTTTTTTACAAATATTTGTTGTCTACTATCATGAAGAATATTTATTAATATATAAATTTATATAAATTAATTTGTTATATTTAATTTCATAAAATATTGTGATTGTTTAAAAAATATATTATAATAATTTTAGTTATTTGGTTATGAAAGGATATTAATATGTTTAATAAAAAAATAAAATTACCTGCTTTTACATTATCCGAGTTACTAATTGCTATTGGTATTGTTGGTATAATTGCAGCAATGAGCATTCCAAGTTTGATGGAAAACTTAAATAAGCGTCTGTTATCTGCACAAATTAAAAATTTTATAGGAAATATTCAGCAATTAGCAAATGACCAATTAACAATAAAACAAAGCAGAAATTTAGCTGATACTGATTTTGATGATGTTGAAAAACTATTATCAGATAAAAATTTTCAAATAGCAAAAACATGTAAGAACGGTACTGCTCAATCAGAATGTTGGAAAGTTGGAAAAACTGTTGGTACAGGAGACAATGCTGTTTATATTTCTACATATAAGTTTTTAGATGGTGCAAATGCTTCACCTGACGAAAGATTAACTATTATCCTAAAAAACGGAGCAATAATATCATATAAAAAAGAAAGTGGAGATTTATCTGATGGAGATTCTCTTTTTGGATATTTTGATGTTGATGTAAACGGAAATGATAAGCCAAACAAAATAGGCAGAGACTTTTATTCTTTCAGAATAACCAAAAAAGGAAGAATTATGGGTACGAAAAATGCAGACGGTACTGCTGCGAAGTGTAAATCGAATGATGCCCTTTCCTGTATAGATTTGTTATTAAATTCTAATTGGGTAATGGAATATTAGAAAAAAGACCGAAATTCTTTTTTCGGTCTTTTTCCAAAAGAAAATTTGTTAAAAACTTATTTTACATCATCTTTAATAACAATAAGATTATTCATAATTTTCATAGCACAAGTAGGAAGAACAACGTGTTCCAAACCGTCTGCAATGCCAATAATTTTGCCTGCACCAAGAACAACTTCTTCACCTTTGTACATAAATTTGTAATCAGTTTCTCTGTCTGAACGAATAGTAATTTTTTCTGCCATATTTTTACCCCTTAAATATCGGTTACAGTAAGGAATTATATTATATATTCATAAAAAAATCAAGTTGTCATTTAAATAATTTTAGCAGTTTTGTAATAAGCATGGAATAATTATTGTATGGACCTTGTGAACGGTAATAATAATATAAAATTTTAAGTTTATTTAAAGATAAGTCTTTCCATGGTTTTTTAGGTCCTACATAGTGAATAATAATTGCTTTTTCTTTTAGTTTTGGAAACTTGCGACTTGTTTTTGTTGTAAAATTATATATGTAATCAAGTTTTTTAATATTATTGCGCAGAGTAATATTTATAATATCTTGATCTTGGTATTTAATATTGTTGTAAAGTTCTTGATTTTCGAAAAATTTATCGGAAATTTTATTTTCTCTAATCTTTTTTAGATTGAATAATATAACACCTGCATTTATATAGATATCATTATCATTTAAAGAAATTTCTTTTTTATAACTGTTTGTATCAAAGTTTATATCTTCAACTCCTGCACAGTAATAGTTATCAATATCTGTATTCCAAAGAGAACTCAATTCACCGTTTACAACTAAATCCACATCTAAATATAATATTTTATCTAAGTTTGGAAGCAGATTTGCTAAAATATATCTAAAATATGTTTCTATTGATATATAATCAATAGTAATATTGAAATTGCTAAAAATACTTTTATCAACACTAATATATTGAATTTCAAAATTATTATATTTGTTCTTTAAAGAAAAAATTTTGTTTTTATTGTATTCGGTAATATCATTTGTAATTACATAAAAAGAAAAATTTGAATAAGGATTATTTTCTAAAATAGAAGTTAATACAACACATAAATGTTGTGCATATAAATCATTTATACAAAAACATATTGAAATATTATCTTTCATTTGTTTCTCTTTTCTTATATTTAAAAATATTAATTTTTCCAAACAAAAAGATATAGTTAGATTTTGTACTTTCTTTTATTGAAAAAAGAGTTTTTCCAAATAATTTAAATTTACTTTTTTCTGCCTTATACAATCCGTCAGGTACATTTATATTGTTATCTATTATAAATTTTAAAACCTGTTGACGTACAAGAATATAATGTTCATCTTTTTTAGGATTTTTTCTTGTTTTTACAATAGATTTATCGTTAACAAAGTAATTGTAATATGTATCGGGAACAGTAACTAATTTATTAGAAAAATGTAGAGAACGTGCTGTAAAGTCTTTATCTTCATAAAATATACCGACAACAAATTTTAAATTAATCTTTTTTAAAAATTCAGTTTTATATAATTTATTCCAAACACAACCTTCTCTATACGTCTTACAAATTAAATATTTTTCAGGAGTTGTTTCGTATACTTTTTCTTGAGTAATATTTAATCTTTTCTTTTTATTATTTTTATGTTGTCTGACAAAATCTGCAGCAGCAATATCGCATTCATATTTTTTTGCAGAATTATATAATTTTTCATAAAAATCTAAATCAACCCAATCATCAGAATCTACAAAACCAATATATTCGCCTTTAACAACATTCATACCTGTATTTCTTGCGGAAGAAAGACCACCGTTTTCTTGACTGATTATTGTAATTCTTTTATCTTTATCTGCATATTCTTTTAATACAGATAACGAATTATCGGTAGAACCGTCATTTACGCAAATTATTTCTATTTCTTTTAATGTTTGATTAATTAAACTGTCCAAACATCTTGAAAGATATTTTTCGACATTATATACAGGAACAATTATTGATACAAAAATATTTTGAGACATAAAAAACCTTTACAAATCCAGCATTTTGACACAATCTGCTCTATCTACGGTAATTTGTTTTCCGTTTTCGAGATTTTTGATTGACACCTGATGTTTGAAAATTTCATCTTCGCCTAATATTAGTGCATATTTTGCAACTTTTGAAGCCTTTTCCAATTGTTTAGTGAATTTTTTATTAGTCAAATCAAATTCTATATTTAATCCTTGGTTTCTTAATTCTTCAGCAAAAACAAAAGCATCAACAGGAAAATTAGAAACAATGTAGCCATCTAAAATTTTTGACTCTTTTGACGGTAATAATGAAATAAGTCTTTCCATTCCTATTGCAAAACCAATTGCAGGAGTAGGTTCTCCGCCAAGTTGTTCTACTAAACTGTCATATCTTCCGCCGCCTGCAACAGCATTTTGAGAACCTAAATTGTTTGATTTAATTTCAAAAACAGTTCTGTTATAATAGTCTAAACCTCTTACCAAAAGTTTGTTTTCATTATATTTTACACTCATTTTGTCAAGATATAATTTTAGTTCATCATAATGTTCACGACATTCATCACATAAAAAATCACCCATTATAATTTCACGAACTTCTGGTTTTGAATAAATTTTTTGGCAGCTTTCAACCTTGCAATCCAATAATCTTAACGGATTTTTTTCATATCTTGTTTGACAATCTTCACATAAGTCATTCAAATAAGGTTTTAAAACTTCTTTCAATTTATTTTTGAATTCTTCACGGCATTTAGGGCAACCGAGAGAATTTAATTCAACTTCCAAATCATTTAATCCCAGAGCATTCAAATAATTTACGGCAGTTAAAATAATCTCTGCATCAGCAGTTGGTTGTTTTATTCCAAACATTTCAATACCAACTTGATGAAACTGTCTTTGGCGTCCGGCTTGAGGTCTTTCATAACGAAACATAGGACCTTTATACCAGAGTTTAACAGGGGTAGAAAGTCTTGACATACCGTTTTCTATAAAAGAACGGACAACTCCTGCTGTATTTTCAGGTCTTAAAGTAATAGAACGTTCACTTTTTTCAAAAGTGTACATTTCTTTGTTAACAATGTCTGTAGTATCACCAACCCCGCGAGAAAAAAGTTCTGTAACTTCTATTATTGGGGTTCTAATTTCTTTAAAACCGTATTTAGAAAAAACTTCATCAGCTTTTTTTTCTATAAAATGCCACATATCAATCTCTTGCGGCAGAATATCTTTTGTACCCTTTAAAACTTTTAATATATTAGCCATAACTTGATTATATAATTTAAAAGAACAATGTCAAAGAACAAAATATAACTAATAATCCATTTTACCTTTTTCTAACAATCTTCCTGCACAAGTAAAGCCATCATCTTCTTTAGGGTTAGAACAACCGTCTTTCCATGTACCATTACTGCCTAACCATATAAGATTAGTTGATTCCTCGGGATCAATTTCATTAATATAGAAAATATCTCTGCCATATGTATTAGGCTTATTTCTATAACCGTTTATATCTATCATTACACTATCTCCATTAAAAGCGCTACAATGAATAAAATCAATACCATCCATTGTTTCAAATATTATATCTGGACTATTTGTACAATCTTGTGAAAAACCTTCTTCATAGTAGTCAATTTCACCATTTAATGCTTTAATTTCATAACTTGTAATTTTGCTTAAATCCTTTATAAGTTCACCTTTGTTGTGTTTTGCCATAGATTCTATAAGTGGTGAAAAATATGAATATACTCCATCATAATCATGAACACTTCCATCTTCATCATCATATGCAAGTTTAGCGTTTTCTAAAATACTTCTTGCTTTCATAAATTGAGTGTAATATTGCCTTTTATGATAGTTGTTTATCAGTGAAGGGGTAGTTAAAGCTGCAACAACCCCGATTATGCCAATAGTTATGAGTACTTCCGCGAGTGTAAACCCCGCGGAGCGCGAAAGTCGTGGAGTATTGCCAAAGATTGTAGCATTATACCCCGTCCGGCGAGGACCTTCTGCGAGGGTGGAGGCTGCCTTCTTTTCCCCTCGCCCTGCGGGAGAGGGGGTAGGGGAGAGGGGGTAATGCGTGAGTTGTGAATAATGAAAAAGTTCTTTATGTTTATTAAGCTTCCCGTTATTGCGAGGAGGACATAAGTCCGACGAAGCAATCCAGTCGTTTTTGTACGAATTTTTCTGGATTGCCGCGCACTCACTGTCTTGGATTTGTTCCACGCTCGAAAAATTTCGCAATAGCAACACCTTGCAGGATTTGCAGGGTATTACTATGTCCTCACTACGTTCGGACTCTGAATGACATGATTTTGTTAGGTTTTTGCAATGAAAAGTTAGCAAATTAAAATTTTTCATAATATGTGTTTTATTCATATTTTTCTCCAAAAAATTAGTACTACACATATATATTATAAGTTTTACTAATTTTTGTCAATATTTTATGTGTAAAACTCTGTTTTATAATAAAAATTTTTTTATAACAATTATTCAAAGGTTGTATAAATGGAATTAAAAAAATTATTTGGTCAAAATGTTCAGAAATATAGAAAATTAAGAAAATTGACACAAGAGAAGCTTGCAGAAATAGTAGGTATTGATGCAACAAGCATAAGCTCTATAGAAACCGGCAAATTTTTTCCGACGGCAGATAATTTACAAAAAATTGCTTTAGCTTTAGATATTCGTCCTGAAACATTATTCTTTTTTGAAAATAACAATACAAATGAAGAAATCTGTGAGGAAATTTTTGGAATTATAAACGGATTTAAAAATGATAATATCAGATTGAATGCTGTAAGGAATTTTATAAGAGCGATTGTTTGAAAAGATTAAAAAATCATACAAATGCTTTATTATTATTTTTATTTACTCTGATATAATCGTTTTATGTTTGATATATCATCACCATCAACATATGTTCCGGCAATATTTTTGACATTAATTGCGATTTTCGTGTCGTTTCTTTACAAAGATTCTAAGAAAAATACTCACGAAAATACACTTGATTTGCCATATTATAATGAAATTTTACTTTCTATGGAATATATAGAAAGAAATATTTTGGAAGATGGACGTTTTCAGTACAGAAAACATGTAAATTCCGAAATAACTTATGATAATAATGTTTATAATTCATTACGTCACGCCGGAGTTCTTTATTCAATGTATATGTATGAAAAATACGGATTAACAGATAAATTTAAAGAATTAAGGATAAAAGCATCTAAATATTTTATAGAAAGATATATAAAAAAACTTGGAAAAAACGGAAAATATGTAGTAATTTCAATACCGGAAGAAGAACAGATAAAAATTCCTATTGCAAAATCAGGAGCTGCCGGTGTTGCTTTATGTGCCTTATCAAACTTGTATAATGAAAATTTGATTGATCTAAAAATATTGCAAGGATTAGGGGAATTTATTATATCTTTGCAAAAAAAAGATGGAAATATTTATGCATATTATGATTTAGGCGCAAAATCAATAAACAAAGAAGCGGAGGCTTTGTATTATCCGGGAGAAGCAGCTGCAGGTTTATTATATTTATATGAGATTGATTCTCAAGAAAAATGGCTTGATGCAGCAAAAAAAATTGTAATTTATTTGGCAAAAACAGGTAAACCGTTAGAATTATCAATTCCATTTGACCATTGGTCAGCGTTAGTTATTGAAAAATTATTTAAATCGAATCTTGTAACTGATGATGAAAGAAATATATTGCGAGCATATGTTGAGCAAATGGCAATACCTGCATTAAGTGATCAAATAACTAACAGAAATAACAGTTACTACGGGGCATTTAAAGATAACGTAAGGCCTTGCAGTTTGGGTGCAATTATGGAAGGCCTTGCATCAATTTATTTTTGTACAAATAATAAAAATTTGAAAAAAGTTATTTTTAAATCTCTATCTATCGGCAATTTATTTTTAAGTAAAGTTCAGGTTAAAACCGGGGAACAAGCCGGAGGATTGCCAAATTCGGCAAATTGGGTAAAAGCAGGAGTTACTCCGAACGCAAGTATTATAAGAATTGATAACGTTCAACATGTTGTAACCGGTTGGTTAAAATTCCAAAATATTTTAAAAATTACAGGTAACTATTAATCAATTTTGTTAAAGAAAATAGTTTGATTTCTTCCGGATTTTTTTGCTTCATATAATGCTTCGTCTGTATTGTTTAGGAAATTTTCTTTTGATTCAAATGATTTATCATATTGGCATGCACCAATACTTACGGTTACATTTATCTTTTGATTTTGATATGTTAAATCAAGAGTTTCGACTGTTTTCCGAAATCTTTCCAATGGAATAATTGCCTGATGAATATCAGTTTCGGTAAGAATTACAACAAATTCTTCTCCACCAAAACGAAATACGGTATCAGTTTTTCTAAATGTTTGCAGAGCAGAATTTGCGATTTCTTTCAAAACCATATCTCCGCATTGATGTCCGTATGTGTCATTAACTTTTTTGAAATAATCAATATCAAACATTACAAGAGTTAATTTGTTATTATATCTTTGAGCTCTTAAATATTCTTTTTCAAAACAGTTATCAAAATATCTTCTGTTAGAAAGACCGGTAAGTTCATCTGTAATAGATAAATATTTTGTACGTGTGTAAATATAATTAATTTGTTTTATTACTTCGCGTTTATTTTCTTCAGGCACATCAAAATCCTTTATTATATTTTCAATATTTTGTTGAATTTCGTCCAATAACCCATCAGGAATATCAAAAGACATATCTTCTAAATTTTCAACCATAAAGCTCCTTTTAAAGTAAATTTATCACAAAATCATATTCGACAATACATATACAAAACTTTAATTATTTACAAAAATTTTACAAAATATTATGAATTTATTGGAAACAAAGTATCAAGAGAAACATTTAGAGCTTTTGCAATATTTGCAACAACAAGAATTGTCGGACAAACTTTGGCATTTTCTATTCTGTAAAGATGTTGAGGTGTGATATCAGCTTTTTCTGCTAAGAATTCTTGGGAAAGATGTTTTCTGGCTCTTTCAACCCGTATATTTTCAGCTAATTTATTTAGTAAAAATTCTTTATCAAACATGAAAGCATTGTAACGTGTTTGACAAGATTATATTACACCATATAATTTAAATAATAAACATATATGTTTATATAATAAAATTATATGGAGGCAAAAATGAACTTAGTAAAAAATAAAAAATGCAGGGGTAAAAGTAGGGGTAAATGTAATTCCCACCCCCTACGGGAGAGGGTAAGGGAGAGGGGGCAGTCTGGATTGCCGCGTCGCTTTGCTCCTCGCAATGACGTGTCTTGTCATTCCGAACTCGTTTCGGAATCCATTTCAAAAAAGATGCTGAAACACCTAACGGCTACGCCGACGGATACAAGCTCACACAAAAATTTTAAGATTCTGGATCAAGTCCAGAATGACAAAATTTTTGGTTCGTTTTGTAAAGTTCAGCATGACAAAAGTAAAAAATCAGCTTTTACATTGGCAGAAGTCTTAATTACAATCGGTGTAATCGGAGTAGTTGCAGCGATATCTCTGCCTACACTTTTAACTAATGTCCAAGAAAGAGTAAGAAAAGAACAGGTTAGAACCGCTAAGTATAAACTAACTACTTCAACAAGTAAGATGAATGCAGACGGTCAAATGATACCTTATGAAAATACACATGAATTTATCAAGGTATTATCAGGACATTATAAAATAATATCAGAATGTGATAATAATCACTTAGAAAACTGCTGGCCTGCAAAAGTAATAAATATACCAAAACCAGACGGAACATTTGAAACAAAGAACGTAAGTACAATTAAAACAGGAGCAGATTTACAAGCAATAGCACTTGGAACAAAACAAACAGAA
>JAFUSQ010000017.1 GCA_017467605.1 bacterium
TTTACCGTTCGCTTGTCCGTTAAAAGCGTGAGCAGAATCATCAACAGTTAAGATTACGCGGCCATCAGCTTTGATTTGATCAATATTCATATCAGAATCAATAGCAGCATAGTTAATAACTAAATCATCAGGTTTAGTAGCTGCTTTAGTGTTAGTAGTTGTAGCGTTAACTTTACCCTTGATATTACCGTTGATAGATTTAGTAAAATCTCGAGAACCGTCAGCTTTATCACCGACCCCAACACAACCTGAGCCTTGGCAGGCATCTTGTTGTACCGGTAATCCGATTGTACCGTTGATTACTCTCATTGTTAAATCGCCGTCTGCCGCCAGCAATACTTTATCAACGCCATAGTTTAATATGCTTCCGTCTGTAACAATAATATTGATATCGTTACCGGCAGTTACATATTTTTCATTTGTTGTATTATCGCCTATAGTAACGTTACTGTCTTGGTTATTAATATTTACGTTTTTCTTAGCATTAACCAAGCCTTTAATATTTGTACCATCTTTACCGTTATTATTTGTTGTAATGTTAGAATTCCCGTTTACACGACCGGTAGATTCTATGTTAAGCCCTTTAGCTCCGGTATTAGTCATTGTTAAATCACCATTTGAAGCTACTGTTCCGCTAACATTTAATCCGTTAGCTGCATAGTTAGTAATATCAGTCGTACCGCCAATATTATCAACTGTACCTGTAATGTTTAATCCGGTCATTTGAGCATTTCTTGCTTTGGCAGCATCTCTGTCGCCTGCAACACCGTTTTGAATACTTAATGTTCCGTCATGTTTTACTTTCCCTGAAATATTTAAACCCTTTGTACCTGTATTGGTAATAGTAGTCGTTCCTTTAGTATCAATATTTCCGGTAATATTCAAACCTGAATTTGCATCTATTGTATATGAGTATTCAACTCCGTCAACGGTAAATTTAGTTTCTGACCCTTCAGCAGGGACATTAAATATTTGTGTTGTACCGTTATTTTTAACGCTTCCTGAGATATTTAAATCGCCCCAGTTGTTGTTTAATTTAACAAGTCCATTGGCATTTGCAATATTCCCGGAAACATTAATTCCGTCAGCACCAACGTTTCGTATTTCAATGTTACCTTTTCCAAAGTTGCGGATATCTCCTTGGATATCTACGCCGGCATTTTCTGTGGTTTGATTAGTTGTAATGTAAACATTTCCGTTATCACTTGAAAATGCATTAGCCATATTCAAATTATCGGTGTTAACCAATTGTGTGAATAGAGCATTAGCTTGGTCATTGGCAGTTATTTGTGCCATTTGAGATTCATTAATACCTGCAATTATGCCTGCATTTTGACCAAGTGTAACTTTTCCGCCGGATAATGTTACATCATTTGCCACTAAAACTTTACCATTTATTGTAATAGGTTTACCATTATTTGAACTTGTAATTCCATTCAAATTTGCAGTAGGATTATTTTTGTATCTTTCATAAACCTCATTGCTTGGGGTATAAACACCCAATGAACCAACATTAATTACGCCTGAAGCCCCGACTATCATACCATTTGGGGATATAAAAATAGCTTTTCCGTTGTAGAAATTACCATTTCTCATTGAATTAACAAGACCATTAATGTTAATTTGATTGTCTACAAGGTTTACAAATGTTGAGATATCGGTGTCACCGTATTTGAATATCAAATTGGCAATATCATTTTTATCCAAATTGAAATTTTTATATTTTCTATAACCTATATCTGTATCTTTAATTAATGCGCTGGGGTCAATGTTATATACTCCATTATTCCCGGTAACACCGGTAATTTCTGAAGCAACAACAGACAGCATAAGCGTTTGATGTGACAAGAATAATGTGGTTAATGCTGCCGCAATTATTCTTTTGGGTCTTTTGCTGCGATTTCTCATTTTAATTCCTTTCATAACGTTATTTATATTATCGATAATTAGCTTCCAGAATATTAATATTATTCTAGCAAGAGCACACAAGAAAATGTCATTATATTACGTTTTCTTAAGGCATGACTATCATGCCGTATAAAATTAATAACGTATGAAAATTTTTTAATTTGCTAGTAAAGTATATATTGTTAAGATATATTACTGAGAAATATTTATATATTTTCTGCAAGCAAAGAAGTATATCATGTAGAATATTAGTAGAATTAAGCTCATTTGCCAAATTTCAGGAATGTTCTGACCGTATATCTTAAATATATAATATAAGCAACCGCTTGGGATAGATGCTGCTAATATTCGGACTCCCATATTTTTAGGAAAACTTATTTGTAATGTTGGAATTGAGATAATTATGCTAAGCAGGCAATACAAGAAGTTTGCAGCAAATGTTGCAATCCCGACTCCAAGTAAACCCATTTTTGGTATTAATACAATGTTTAGTGCAACTCCTACAATTCCTGAGATTAATTTTATTATAAATTCTATATGCGTTTTGTTAGCAAGATGGTATTGCAAGGTTGTGTAATCTGTTAATGATAAGAAAAATACCCCGTATGCAAACCAAGGAATTATTGAACTTACACCCATGATAAAATCTTCCGGTTTGTTTTGCACCATTATATGAACATATGCATCACTATAAATTGACATAACAGTTATGACCGGCAGGGCAATAAGCATATAATACCCGACAAACTTTGTTATAACAGGCCTTACATCAACTTTTGCTTCATAAAGATTGTATATGCGTGGAATTGCTGCGACAGTTATCATAGCAAAAAGTGTCATCAAAATTGGTAATGTTGCGCTATATCCAACCCCAACTAAAGCAGCTTTAGAAAATCCGCTGATACTGTTCATTATGATTTTATTGCTTTGTGATATTATCCAAGCACTTAGTGATGTTGCGGCAATCGGAATACCATATTTTATTATTGGAAATATGAATTTCCATTCTATTTTTTGAAATTTGAAAATTTTTAAAATTTCGCTCTGATAGAGTAGTAAGATGTCAATTAATGAAATTGAAACTCCCATACCTAATAGGATTGAAGCAGCTCCCATCTCAAAGAATTTCGCAAAAAATACTGCTAAGAATATAGTCGCAAATTGATTTAATATTGTTGCTAATGTATATGAAAGTGATTTTAATTGAGCTCTTAACAGTTGGGATAATAATGCCCTGATCGCAACAGGTATAATCAAAAATAGTACAGCAAAGAAGTATTTAAACGGTATGTGGAAGAATGAATAAATATTGTCTCTGAAAATGAATGACAATCCAAACATCAAAAGCATGTTTATAGTTAACATAGCAACAAGTGTTGTAAGATACTTTGGTAAATCATTTTCTAATTGGTGGTGTCTAAAAAATCTTAAACCTGCCAAACCTACCCAGTCTGAAAATATTATGCATAAAAATGATAATAGTGCTATAGAAACTGTGTATAAACCATATTCAGCTTGTGAAAATAAGCTTGTATAAATCGGTACTGTTATAACATTACCGAACATTCCGCATAATTTTGACGGAGCATATTTAATCATATCAGTAAATATGCCTCTAATTTCTTTCTCTTCCAACTCTTTATTTTCTATGTATTCCATATTATCCTCATTCTTTAATTTCACCAAAAAGATCATATTCATCAACTTTATTGATTATAACATTTTCTATGTCTCCGGGAACAACTTGTCTTTTAGAAGTCGCATATACTAAACCGTCGATTTCCGGCGCATCGTGCTCTGATCTTAGTATAATAACTCCTTCATCTGTGTATCCCTCTACGATACATTTTAGTGTCGTATTAATATATTTTTCGTTATTTTCTAATGAAATTTTTTGTTGTAATTCCATTAATTTATTTCTTCTTTGTTTTTTTATTTTTGCTGAAATTTGCTTAGGGAGTGTATCTGAATATGTTCCTTTTTCTCTTGAGTATTCAAAAGCTCCCATTCTGTCAAATTTAACTTCCTTAACAAAATTATACAAATGCTCAAATTCTTCTTCTGTTTCTCCGGGATAACCTACTATTAGTGAGGTTCTTACTGATACACCCGGAATATTTTTTCTGATTTTTTCTACCAATTTTTTATAATCCATAACCGGACGTTTCATTGATTCTAATACTCTAGGGTGTGAATGCTGCAACGGTATATCAACGTATTTTACTACCTTTTCAAGATTTGCAATTGCAGAAATTAACTCGTCGGTCATTTGTGTTGGATAAGCGTACATTATCCTTATCCAGGATAAATTTTCTATTTTATTTAGTTCTTTCAACAATTCAGGAAGTGCCTGTTTACCATACAAATCTATTCCATATGAAGATGTATCTTGGGCTATTAGAATTATTTCATTCACCCCTTTATTAGCTAGTGCTTTGGCTTCTTTTACAATATTTTCAATTGGTCTGGACTTATATTTCCCTCGTAATTTGGGGATAATACAATAACCGCATTGATAATTACAACCTTCCCCGATTTTTATGTATGAACTTGCTCCCATAGTTATCTGTTGGCGTTCAATATCTTCCGGGTATGTGTATTCCGGTTGTTTTTCTATTATACTTTTATAACTTTTTTCTTTTTCAATGTTTTCAATTATTTCAACAATATCCTTAATATTTGTTGCACCAATCATTCCTGCAAGTTCAGGTATTGCCTGCTTTAGTTCTTCATTGTGTTTTTGAGGTAAACAACCTGTTACAATAACTTTTTTACCTTCATCTATCATCTGCAGAATGCTTTGAACGGATTCTTTTTCTGCATCATGTATAAAAGAACAAGTATTTACAATAACTACTTCCGCATCAGTTTCATCAAGTGTTATCTGATAACCTTTTTTAGTCAGTATACCAAGCATTAACTCTGCATCTACAAGATTTTTTGCACAACCGTGGTTTATCAATGAAATTTTCATGTTGTTATACCTTTTATTTAATTCTATCATTAATTGTAAAAAATTATCTTATATATTACGATTTATTCATTATTTTGTTATAAAATCAGGCTATGAATAAGGTAGAATTATTAGCTCCTGCAAAAAATTATGAAACTGCTGTAGCTGCAATTAATAGTGGTGCGGACGCAATTTATATCGGTGCGAGTTATTTTGGAGCAAGACATAATGCAAAAAATACCCTTGAAGATATTGAAAAACTTGTAAATTTTGCCCATAAATTTTATGTTCGTGTTCATGTTACTATTAATACAATTCTTAATGATTATGAATTAAAAAATGCAATTGATTTGGTGAAAAACCTATATAATATTGGTGTTGATGCCATAATAATTCAGGATATGGGACTGCTAAAGGCAGCAATTGATGGTAAAATTCCGCCAATTCATATTCATATGAGTACTCAGTGTGATAATAGAAGCCTTGAAAAAGCTATATTTTTCGATAGTTTAGGGGTATCAAGAATTATCCTTGCGCGTGAATTATCAATAAAGCAAATAGAAGATATTTGTAAAAACACTTCTTGTGAGATTGAGACTTTTATACATGGGGCTTTATGTGTTTCTTATAGCGGACAATGTTATCTTTCATACGCTAACGGCGGGCGTTCTGCTAATCGAGGTGAATGTGCCCAGCCTTGCAGAAAAAAGTATTCCCTAATTGATGAAACCGGAAAAGTTTTATTTAAAGATAGATATTTACTTTCTCTAAAAGATTTTAATGCTTCTGAAAGTATTGAAAAACTTATTTCTTGCGGTGTTAAATCATTTAAAATAGAAGGTCGCTTAAAAGATGTAAATTATGTAAAAAATGTTGTTGCATCTTATAGCGAACTCTTAAATAAATATGCGGAAAGAACTTCTTCCGGCAGAGTATTTTTGGATTTTGAACCTAATATTAATAAGACTTTTAATCGTGGATATACCGATTATTTCTTAAACGGCAGAACTGATTGCTTTGATTTTACCTCTCCAAAATCAAAAGGTGAAAAGATAGCCAAAATTAAAAGTGTTTATAATGACTATTTTACTATTGATGCTGATTTAGTACCTCAAGATGGTTTATGCTTTGTTCATAATGGAGAATTAAAAGGCTTTTTGGTGAATAGAGTAATAGGAAATAAAATTTATCCTAATAAAATGGACGGACTTAAAGCCGGACTTCAGTTGTATCGGAATTATGATGCATTATTTGATAAACAATTAAAATCATCAAAAACTATGAGAAAAATTGGGGTAAATTTTGAGTTAAATAATGGTCGAATTTATGCAATAGATGAGGATAATAATTCTGTATCGCTTGCATTTCCAACCGGTGAAACACCAAAAGATATTGATAAAATGAAAAAGAACCTTGTTTCTCAACTGTCTAAGACCGGTAATAGTGATTTTTATGTTTTAAATACTTCTATATTTGATGATAAAATACCGTTTATTCCGATTTCTGAAATCAATGAAATTAGGAGAGAATTGTTAAGAATGTTAATGAACGAAAGATTGTCTAATTTTAAACGATTAGTTCAAAAACCTATTGGTTACAAGGATTTTTATAAACAGAACATGGATTATCGTGCTAATGTTTTAAATAATGAGGCATTTTCATTCTATAAAAATTGTAATTGTAATATTAGAGAAAGAGCTTTGGAAGCCTCAAAAAAAATTCCTTCGGGAGTTGAACTTATGCGTACTAAACATTGCTTAAAATATGCGAGCAGGCTATGCGGAAAATCTTGTCAAAACTTATATCTTGTTGATGAAAATAAAAAATATCCGCTCAAATTTGATTGTAAAAATTGTGAAATGGTTATATTAAACCCGTAAGGCTTAGTATGCACTTTGTTTATACTCATTTTTAAGCCTTTTTAATTGTGCACTGAGAAATTTCTCCGTCATTGAGCTTAGAGGTATTTCTATTTTTGTGTTTTCGGCACTATCAAGTCCGCTATGAGTAATTTCAATATTAAATTTTGCATAACCATTGTATCTTATTGTTAATTCGCTTTTCTGTTTTTCATTTTTTAGGCAAAATACGCATTCAATATTGTTTGCATACTGACTAACTGTTGTATTTGTAAGTTTCGTTTCAAATTCTTTTTGATATCTGAAAAATAGCGGAGTAATTATATTATTCATTTTGTTTGTGAATGCCATTTTAAAGAGCTTAAAATTTTTCTTACGATTATTATTTTCTGTCTCATCATCTTCAAGCCAGCTATTTTGGACATCTATATTATCTTCCAGACAAACCGCCATAACTTCATTTTGTATTGCAGAGGTTAATCCGTCTTGTGCATTCTTATCCAAGGTTTCAAATGATTGGATTCCTATTTTTGATAGACCTGCGCGTATTAAAAAATCTTCTCCCATTTTATTTTGAATTTTTTGAATTAGATTTTTAGTTCCTATCAAATCTATATTTGGCAATACGAGATAAAACTTTCCTCCTCTTGCCACTGCAATAATATCATCACCCCTAACACTCGTTTTTATTGCTTGTGACAAACGATTCGTTGAAATTTTTGTTTTTGTTTTTTCATCTAATGTTATTATTGCAAATGCTCCATTCTGAATTCTAAGATTATCGGAGATATCTATAAAAATTTCTTTTAAATGTTTATACTGGTATAATCCTGTTTTACTATCTATAACCCCTTGCTGATATAAAAATTTTTCATTTCTTGAACAAATATCTTTAACTAATCTGAGCCTGAAGCAATTAATTGTTTTAATCAGCATTTCATAGTCTTCTGCATCTGTTAAAAAATAATCATATATTCCGCAATCGTATGCATTTAGTATTAATTGAGGATTAGAATCATTGAGCAAAAGAATAATTTCCGCATCAGGCTTAATTTCTTTTATGTTATTAATTATTTTTAGTGTGACATTGCTATCTTCATCTTCATGAAGAAGTACTACACAATATAATGAATTCTCAAGAGTTTTTTTATAGTTTTTTACTTCTGATACAGTTATACTGTCATTATTTCTGAGCAAAACAAGCTTTTCTGTAACATTTTTTGCTACATCTTCGCTATCTGTAATTAATAATATATTATTGCTGTCTATCATTGAATTCTATACCTGAAGATGTTTTTTTATGCACCAGAAACTTCCCACTGCTCCAAATAGGATACTCATAGAAAACATTACCAAAAGCACAAGGCCTTGCGCTCCAACAGGTGAAGGTATCATAAAGAACTTATGAACATTTGCAAGTCCGTTTTGTACGTAATTAAGCGGTACTATTGCAAGTAACGAACCTGTAAATCCGTAAAAAGCACCCTGCATTATGAATGGAAATCTTATGTACCAGTTGCTTACACCCATTAGTCTCATGATTTCAATTTCTTCTTTTCGAGATTGAATAACTAATTGAATTGTATTATTTATAATGGTAATTGTTAAAAGTGCCATTATGGCAATAACAACCAATGTAATTGTTTTTACAACGTGATTTACAAGTTCTATTTTTGCAGCTAAATCCTTAGCGTAATTCATATCTTCAACTGATGCGATTTGTTTTATATTGTCAAATACAGGTTGTAAGTTTTCCGGACGGTCAACTTTTACATGTAAAGTATCAGGGAGTGGGTTATCAATGTTTGGCAGACTCATTTCAGTCTTTAATTTACTCCAAGATTCAGCCTTAGGTATCAGTGTTATGTTTTCTACGTGTTCAAATCTTTGGATTTCTTGTTTTACGTCTTGCATATTAACACCGTTTTTGAGATATACGGATATTTCAAGTGCGCTTCCTAATTCTTTTGAAAATGTGGATATTGATAACGCAGTTCTAAAACATGCACCAAAAATCATAAGGATTGCAGCCATAGTAGTTATAATAACAACATTCACCCAGCCTGTTCTTATAATATCGCTTAGTGTTTCTTTACCTAATCTGTATAATATACGTAATTCACATAACCAATCTTTTGGAATATGTCTTTTTACGCTTGATTTTAAACTATTATTCATATGTACCTGCTTGTATGTCTCTTATTATTTCTCCGTTATCAAGAGTTATTACTCTCTTTCTAAAATAATCAACCATTGCGTTGTCGTGTGTAGAAACAATGACTGTAATACCTCTTTGATTAATCTGGTCAAGAATTTGCATAATTTCCATAGAATTTTTAGGATCTAAGTTTCCTGTCGGTTCATCTGCTATTAACAACGGAGGTCCGTTAACAATTGCTCTTGCAATTCCGACTCTTTGCTGTTCTCCGCCTGATAATTCAGATGGCTTAGCTCTTAATTTGTCGTGTAACCCAACTATTTTTAAAGCACCGTTTACACGGGCATTTATTTCTTTACTGCTTATGCCCAAAGTTCTTATAACATAAGCGACATTATCATATACTGTTTGGTTTTGTAATAATTTATAATCTTGAAATACAATTCCCATACATCTTCTAAGATTAGGAATTTTGTTATTAGAGATATTTGCAATATTTAAACCCCCAATAGAAATTAAACCGCTTGTTGGTTTTTCTTCGCTATATAAAAGCTTCATTAAGGTCGATTTTCCCGCACCTGACGCCCCAACTATGAATACAAATTCCCCGGAATGTATTTCTAAACTTACATTTTTCAATGCATAATGGTCATTTTTATATCTTTTGGTTACGTTTTGAAATGTTATCATTAATTATTTTCCTGTTCTTTTTTGTACATTGTACGAATTCTTTTGGCTAAAGTTGTTGAATTTAGTCCATAATATTCTAATAGTTCATCAGATTTCCCGCTTTGCCCAAATTCGTCGTGTATTCCGATTCTGTAAACTTTAGCAGGATACCTGCTTGCAAGAGTTTCACAAATTGCTGTTCCAAGCCCACCTATAATTGAGTGATTTTCTACGGTTATTGCAAATTTTGTTTTTTTAACGCTTTCAATGACCGTTTGAAAGTCCAATGGTTTAACTACCGGAATATTAACTACCTCAACCGATATACCTTCGGCTTTTAGTTCTTCTGCTGCGATTATTGCTTCGGCAAGAGTTTCACCGTTGGTGAACAGAGAAACATCATGACCTTCTTCAACAACAACCGCTTTATGAATATTAAAATGATAATGCTCGTCAAACACATCAGGAACATTGCATCTGGAAATCCTTATATACATCGGACCGTCATGCAATGAAGCATATTTAATAACTTCTTCGCATTCTCTGCAATCGGCCGGAACTATTACTGTCATATGCGGTATGTTACGCATTAGAGCAATATCCTCCAGAGCTTGGTGAGTGGCTCCGTCCTCTCCTACAGTTACTCCTCCATGTGTTCCGACAATTTTTACGTTAAATGCCGGATAACATACTGCATTACGTATTTGGTCATACGTCCTTCCTGTGGCGAACATTGCAAAACTTGAGATAAACGGGATTTTCCCTTCTGAAGCAAGCCCTGCAGCAGTTGCAACCATGTCTTGTTCAGCTATGCCGCAGTCAAAAAATCTGTCCGGAAATTTCTCCCCAAACATTTTTGTTTGTGTTGAGCATGCCAAATCTGAGTCCATGACTACAATTCTGTCATTTAATTCCCCGATTTGTGTTAACGTTTCCCCAAAAGCTTT
Source organism: bacterium (assembly GCA_017467605.1). GTDB lineage: Bacteria > Cyanobacteriota > Vampirovibrionia > Gastranaerophilales > Gastranaerophilaceae > Zag111. The sequence continues at coordinate 10,495 of JAFUSQ010000017.1, forward strand.
TCTTATTGATTTTTTATTCTTTTTATCTATCTTCATCTATATCCTCAAAGTATATCCTGTGTTTTGACTATATTAAATCTTTAACAATACAAATTTTATCATAAAAATATATTTCGTTCCAAAAAAAATCCCCGACCGGTTAGTTAACATTAAAAAACCTTTTAAATTGGGCTTTTTTGATAATTATGTAAAGTTTTATTAAAATATAAACGATTTTTAGCAATATTTTATCTTTACGATTATTTAAACGGTAGAATGGTAATAGACTCAATTTTATGTAGGAAAGGAAGAATTTATGAATCAAATACCTAGTGTACCAATGATAAACCCCTATATGGTACAACAACCAATTACCAGTATGCCTGTTCCTCAACAACCGAATTATAATGCGGTTAAGATAGACATACATAACCCTCAAGTGGGTACAGCAGGTGTAGGCGCACCTTGTGCACAACCTGCAATGCCTTATTATTCTTACCCACAAGCTCCAATTTATAATTATCCGCAAGCACCGGTACAACAACCTGTATATTATCCGCCGGTTACTCAGCAGTACCCGCCGTTGCCGCAAGCTCCACAAGTAACACAAGCTCCGACAGTTTGTCCTCCTTGTCCTGTTTGTGAAGCACCGGCAGTGCAGCCTGCTCCGGCACAACAACCGACAGTTATAGTTGAACCACCGGCAGCACAAGCTCCGGCTCAAACAACAGTTCAACAACAAAATATAAATGTTCCGGTTCAAGCTCCTGTCGAAACAACAAAAACTGAAACTCCTTCAGTTCCGGAACCTGTAGTTTCAACTCCGGAAGCACCAAAAGCTCAAGAAAAACCGGAAATAGTACCTTCTGAAACTGTTGCTCCGCAAGTTGATATAAACCAGTTTATTGCAAAGTTGGCTAACCCTGATTTTGAAGTTCAGGCATCTGCTATGGAAGAAATTGCTAATATGATTAAGCAATCACCTGAAAAAGCTACAGAATTAGTTGATACAAAAATATTTGATGCTTTAACAGGTATAATTAACAATGATACTTCAGCTTTAGAAGGCCCGACTCAAGAACAAATTTCTGCAAGAGAAAAACTTATAACAGGTAAAGAAGTTACTGATGCAGAAAAAGAATTAGCAAATAAAATTACTCCAAAAGAACTTGCAGAAAGAAATAAAAGCTATGCATTGTTTACATCTGCAATGATGCAAAAACTTTACGGAGATGAAGTTGCTAAATTATCAAACCAAACAGTTCCTTTAACCGAATTACCGGGAGTTATAACTGTAGTTGATAATTTGAAAGATAATCCTAACCCAATGGTTAGAGCATCTGCAATCGAAGCATTAAGCTATATTCAAAATCCGGCATACAAAAAAGACTTAAATACAGTGTTTACAATCGCTCAAAATGATTCTGATCCGGGTGTAGCAGAAACTGCAAAAGTTGCATTAGAAAAATTAAATCAAATCTAGTTGTTTGATTTATAATAATCAAAATTCCTTTCTTTAGATAAAATAAAGCCCCTGAAAAGGGGCTCTATTTTTTTTGTATTGTTTTTATATGCTAAACATTTTCTTTTGGTTCGGAATTTGGAATAGGCGCGCAATTTTCATATTCTGCCATTTCTGAAATTTGTTTACACCATTCATATATCACTTCATCATCACTTAGTTTATAAGAAATTGGTTTACCGATTTTAATAACAACATTTCTTCTAGTAAAAGGTTTTAATTTTGGGTATCCGTCCCAATTAGCGATTGCAATAGGAATAATATCTGCTTTAGCCGTTCTGGCTATGGCAACAAAACCTTTTCTAATATCTTCAAGTTTTCCGTAAGGACGTGTGCCACCCTGCGGGAAAATACCTAAAGACCAGCTTGTTTGCAGAATTTCTTTAACTGTTTTAAATGTAGCAATTTCGGGTTTTTCTCTGTCTACTGCGAATGCGCCTAAGCGTTTTACAAGCCAATTTAACTTTTCCGTTGGTTCAAACAATTCTTTTTTTGCCATAAATGCTATAGGCGTTAAAGCTGCCATAACTACCATTGTCGGATCAAATATCGAAACATGATTTGCCGCATAAATATATCTGCCTTTTCTTTTATCTTTAGGAAGGTTTTCTCTGCCTATTATTTTGTAATTATAAAAAATATTAAAGAATTGAAAAACAACAGTATATAGGAAAAACATATAAAAAATAGTTCTCCATATATGATATTCTTTTGCATATCTTCTGTTAAAATTTCTTGTTTCAGTATTTTTAGTCATTCTCTTTTACTCCTCCGTTGACGGCTATCGGTTCGGGGTCTTGAATGTATTTAAATCCTGTTAATTGTTGAATTTGTTCAATCCATTTATCTTTTACAGCTTCGGTATCTTTATCGAATGGTATAATATGTCCGATATTTACGACAATTTTACCTGTAAACGGCCATCTTTTTACTTCGTTAGTTCCGGTAATACCGACAGGTAAAATGTTACATTTTGTAAGTCTTGCGAGCCCTGCAAACCCGCTTGTAACTCCTTTTATTTCTCCGGGAATACCTCTGGTTCCTTGCGGGAATATCCCCAGAACCCATTTACTTGCTTTAATTTCTTGAACTGTTTTTACTGTTGAAGGTCCGAGACTTTCCCTGTTAACAGCAAAAGCTCCGAGCCAATCAATCCACCATCTTATAAAAGGTATATCAAACAGTTCTTTTTTTGCCATAAAAGCTACACTTCTTGGCCATATACCTACAATCATTGGCGGATCAAGCGTTGATAAATGATTTGGGCATATTATGTATTTATTATCTTTTGGGATATTTTCTGTCCCATGTACTTCTATTCTGTAAACTAATTTCAAACGTATCATGTATCCGATTTTACATACCAAAAACTGAAATAATGTACGCCACTTGTTAAATTGAGAAGCATTTCGTTGTGAGTATTGCTTTTTTTGCTTTGTCATATACGCTCTCCCTAATTCATATTCCTATTATACATAAAACATTTTTAATGGGCTAATTATTAATCTGTTTTTATTGTATTATTTAATAGTGAATTATAAGGAGAGTAATATGTTTGAGTTGAAAAAATCTGATATTGAACTTGAAAATGAATTATTTAAGAGTGTTTATTATAAAACTCCGGATTATATTAAGGAAATGAATTTAATGAATTTTAATGATAAAGGAGAATTTTCTTTTATATTAAAAGAGGAGCATTTATATAAATACGATTCGGAAACCAATCCTGAAGGTTTAAACTTATTAGAATGGTTTGCAAATTATGCAAAGGAAGCAAAAGTTTCAACTGCCGGAATTAGAGGTCCGCAGAATATATTGTTCCCTCAGGATACAAGATTTCCTATTAATCTTGTCGGAATTGTTCTTGCTACATTAGCTAAAGCTCTTGTCGCAAAAGAAAAATATAAAGGTAAAAAGATTGTAAAAATTGCAGGTTGTGAAGTTCGTTATAATTCAAAATTATTTCTTGAAGCTATTGCAAGAATTCAAGCTGCTAACGGTATTACGACATTAGTGCCGGTTGACAGACAGACAATACCTATTTGGTTAGCTTCATTTCTTGCGTTTAAATTGGATTTGCTTGGGGGAGAATATATAACTTCAAGCCACGGTATTTCTGTTAAAAATGCGACCAAGGATTTAAATTCGCAAGGTAGTCAATATCTTCCTGAGGAATCTATGGAATTTGTTAATAAAATTCAGCAAATATTTGATGAAGTTGAAGAAAAAGGTTTTTATGAAATCAAAATTTCAGCTCAAGACAATCCTTTGATTGATGAATCTGTTATGAAATCTATTGATGACGGGGTAGATTTATACGTTGAATATTTAAAATCCGGAGTAGCTAAAGGTGTCAATTTGGATTTGATAAAGTCATTGGATTCAAAAATAGTTATTGAAAACGTTGGAGGTTCGGCATATAGAACTCTTTCCAGAGTTTTACAAAAATTAAATATTGAAGATAAATTCGTTTGGTTTAATACAGAGGAAGATCCGTTTTTCCATTCTATAGGCAAATATGATCATACCCCAAAAGGGGAAAAAGCTTTTTATGATTATTCTGTTGATGCTACCGTGATAGCTAAAAAACATGATGGTACAAAATTTTTCCCTGTGATTGAAACATTACATTATGATGAAAAATTAAAAAATTATCCTGTTGGAACTGTTGTTTTGATTACGGATCCCGATCATGACAGATTAACTGTTGCTGAAATTGAAAAGGCTGATAGGGTATCTGAAATTGAAGCATTAGGTTTAGATTGGGTAAAACTTACTGCTGACAGAATTTTGATTGTATTTACAGCAAATCAGGCATTTTTACTATTGATGGATTTTTGGGCTAAACAATTGAAAAAAATTGGATTATGGAATAATCACCCGAGGTTTATTATCAAAACCACTGCTTCTGCTCTCTCTTGGGACGAATGGGCTGAAAAGAACGGCGTTAAAGTTGTAAATGTTCCTGTCGGATTTAAAGAGATTGCCAATATAATGAAAAAGGTAGAATTGCAGATTAAGAATAATCCTGAAAATGAAATTGTAATTGATGATGTGTTCGGTAATTCAATTAATCTTGGAGTAAATCCAAGACTGCTTTTTGGCGGTGAAGAATCAGGCGGAATGATTATGGGCACGGAAGAACTTATAGAATCCATGCATGGAAGATTTGCTATTGCTATGAGAGAAAAAAGTGCTACAGAAGCTATTATAGTTGCATCTGCTTTAACTGCGCAGTTACAAAAGAACAATATTACTTTATGGAAACAGCTTTCTGAGGTTTTTGCAGAAAATAAAATTATCGGCAGATTTGACACTCGTGTTGATATCGCTTATTACAATGAATCTGAACCTGATATCGAAAAATTAAAGATAGCAAAAATTGAAGGTGAAGCTTTGAGAACAAAAAATGATATGTTTTATCTTTCTATGGCAATTGCCAACAGAAAAGGAAATATAACTTTGAGCGATATTCAACAGATTTTGAACGATAAGTTTATGACTGAAGGGTTAAATTTTGATAATTTACGTTCTGTTAAATTTGTTGGTGATGGAACATATCTTGAATTTGATGATAAATATATTGAAATCAGACCGTCCGGAACTGATGCAAAAACAAAAGCATACGGCGGCGGTAAAAATAAAGATATGATTTCAAAATATGCCTCTGTTTTAGGTAATTACTCAGGAGACAGAACAGAATTACATAAAAAGTATATTTCTGATGAAATATATAATTCTTGCAAAGATTTGGCTATGGATTATTATTTGAAGTTTGTCGAAAAAGGCGCAAATAATGAACCTTTCAATATTCCTGAATATAAATTTATGTAGATTATTTTTTGTATTATAATAAACAAAGAATAAGATATTAAGAGGTAAAAATGTTAAAAGATTATTTTTTAAATAAAGTTGAAAATGCAATTGAATTAGCGGTTAAAAACGGTAAACTCGGGCAAATGTCCGAGTACAAAAGGGGCAAATTACCCGTTGAAAAACCTAAAAATCCTGATTTCGGAGATTATGCAATAAACGTTTCTTCGCTTGCCAGAAGTGCAAAAATTGCCCCCCCGATGATTGCTAATTCTATTGTTGAATTTGTAGACAAAGAAGATAATGAATTTTCGGTAATTGGCGGATTTATAAATTTTAAAGCGGGCAAAACGCTTTTAATTGATTTGATTTTTGAAATATTATCAAAAAAATCAGATTTCGGCCGTCCTGAAAATATTCAAAAAGAAAAAATAATCTTAGAATATATTTCTGCCAATCCAACGGGGCCTTTTCATATCGGTCATGGAAGGTGGGCTGCTATGGGCAGCGCGCTGGCTAACCTTTTAAAATTTTATGGGCATGAAGTTTATCAGGAATTTTATATTAATGATGCCGGTTCACAAATTCAAAAACTTGGGCGTTCATTAGTTATAAGAGTCAAACAGGAATTGGGTGAAAGTATTGATTTCCCGACAGATGAAGAAGAAAGAAAAAATTATTATCCGGGTGATTATTTAATTCCTGTTGCCAAAGAGTTTTTGAAAAAACATTCTGATATTAAAACAAGTGATGATGTTGATAATATAGATTTGCAAGTGTATTGTGACTTTGCAAAAGAATATGAAGAAAGGGTTCAAAGAGAGCTTTTGGACAAACTTCATGTGGAATTTGATAATTTTTATTCAGAATTGTCTTTGCATAATTCCGGTAAAGTAGCACATTATGTTAATAAACTTGTGGATTCCGGTAAAATTTATGAAAAAGACGGGGCAGCATGGTTTAAATCTTCCGAATATGGTGATGATCAAGACAGAGTTATAAAAAAGGTTGATGGATCTAATACATATCTAACCGCTGATATCGCCTACCACGCCGACAAATTGGAACGCGGATTTGACAGAATGATTGATATTTGGGGTGCTGATCACCACGGATATGTGGCAAGAGTAAAGGCTTCATTAGAAGCTCTCGGGTATGATCCGAACAAGCTGGAAATACTTCTCGGGCAGCTTGTTAACCTTGTAATAAATGGAAATGAAGTCCGTATGGGTAAACGTAAAAATATGGTTACTTTAGAAGATTTAGTTGAAGAAGTCGGAGTTGATGCAACCCGTTTTTATATGGCAATGAGAAATATTGATACTACGTTAGACTTCGATATTGAACTTGCAAAAACCAATTCAGATGAAAATCCTGTATTCTACGTTCAATATGCTCATGCCAGAGCTTGTTCAATAATACGCAATGCAACAATTGACAAAATAAATACAGAAACCGGTAAAACTGTTCCTGCTATTTTATCTGAAAGTGATTTTGAAAATTTAATTAAAAATTCTGACAAAGGTATTATTGAAATGTCAATAAAAGATGCAAGAAAGCTAATTATAAAACTGGAAGATTTTAAGTTTTTAATCAAAACTTCTGCACAAACAAGACAAGTTTATACTATTTGTCGTTATGTTCAAGAATTGGCTTCAGAATTTCATTCTTTCTATAACTCAACAAGGGTTATAACAGATGATACAGCGTTGACAAAATCAAGATTACTGATAGTTTGGGCATTTAAACAAGTTTTGGCAAATGCTCTAAAAATTCTTGCGGTATCTGCGCCTGAAAGAATGTAGTAATTTTTTATGATTGATTTTTATCAATCCTTAGGACTTCATAGATATTCATTTTTTTAGCTTTACCGCGAATTTGAACCTCGCTGATTTTAATTACGTCAGCGATATCTGCAATATGAGAATATGTTGAACTGCTTACAAGAAGGTTAGTTCTATATACTTTATTGTAGCTTTCGATACGGCTTGCAAGGTTTACGGTATCACCAATTACAGTATATTCCATTCTCGTTTCCGTACCTATATTACCTATGAAAACTTCACCTGTGTTTATTCCAATACCTATTTCAATTTTTGGTTTACCTTCATAAAGCCATTTTTCTCTTAAATATTCAACTTTTTTAAGCATTTCATAGGCACATTTTACTGCGTTTTGAGCATGGTTTATATCTTGAATCGGTTCGCCAAATATTGCCATAACTGCGTCACCGATAAATTTGTTGATTACACCGTTGTATTTTGTAATTATCGGCTCCATCTCAGAAAAGTATTCATTTAAAATCATTGAAACTTCTTCTGCAGACATTTTTTCACTTAGACTTGTAAATCCTCTTATGTCGGAAAATAAAACTGTTACAATAGCACGTTTCCCACCGAGTTTAAGATCATCAATATTACTTACAACATTTTTCATGATATCTTGAGATAGATATTTACCCATTGCCTGTTTTATTTTTTCTTTATTTCGGTTTTCAGATATGAATTTGAAAGAGTAACCAAAGATAAGTGTAATAAGTTGTACGGATATAGGATTGATAAAACTCATTAAATATCCGTTATACGCGCTTATTGAGGCAAGTATAAAAAATATTATATCCAGTATTATAATGGCAAATAAAGATTTTAAAAATTTCCACTTTATAACCAAAATAAATGTAATCAGAGAAAGTATTAATATGTTCAAAAACTGAATTAAAAATCCGGTATTATGCAAGAAATGGTTATTTGAAATATTATCGTATACCGTAGCTTGAATATCAACTCCGGGGTGTCTGTTTTCCATTGGGGTTTTAAAGACATCGGCAGATGGTCCGGAAATGTTTATCCCAATGAAAATTACAGCATCTTTAAATATTTCCGGCGGAATGTCATCTTTTTGTAATTTACCTTCCTTTAAATGTCTGTAAGATTCAATAATTTTATAAGCAGGGCATATCAAATGTGAATTATAAGTATTGATATATCTACCGTCCTGTTCAACTATTCTGTTTGCATAGTATCTTATATCTGTTTGCACAATTCCGTCTAATATAAGTTTGTGAGGAATTTTAAGTTTTGTTTTGGGTATTTCAATATGTGTATCCGTTATTTTAACTTCATTGGTATTGTTTTCGTATAAATACATTTTTAACGGTAGTGAAGGATAATAATAATCCCCTATTTTTATAAGATTTGTTGCAGAAAATACATTACCTGCGATTGTGTCGCGTTCAATTCGGACAGATGCGGAATTTTTAATAACGTCATAGTAAAATGGCTGGAGTTTTGAAACTTTTTGATATTTTGCAGATAAACTTGAAGCTTCAGGGTTCGTTTGAAGTGCGTATTTTTTCTGAAACATATTCATAAATTCTTTGTCAGAATTTTCAACTTCGCCAGATTCCGGGGTAAAACTTGTAACAAGATTATCCATCTTGCCTATTTGTCTCGCAAAATCTGTATCAGATTTGCTCATGGGATTTAGTGTAGGAAGAAAAATATCCAGTCCTATGCTTTTGGGTTTTGCATATGTATGAAAGTAATCGAGAATTTCTGTATACATACTATTTGCCCATGGCCATGGGTATTTACTTATTGAGGTATCATCAATTACGACTTCAACAATATTTGGGGTGCCAACGGTGTTAGCAGAAAAATTTGAAATAAAGAAACTTTTAACATTTGGTTCAAGGTATATTGCTGACAGAATAAAGACACTTATTGCCAGAATACAATAGACGATACAGGAATTTATATAAAAGAATAACTTATTTTTATTTTTTTTCATAAAACACTCCCCTTAATATTGTTATGATATAATAAATTTTGAAAAAAGGATAGATTTAAATATGAATTTAATAGAAAAATTAAAACGTAATAAAGTATTTCCGATAATAAGAAGTTCGGATCCTGATGATGTTATAAATAAGGTAAAAGCATTGTTAGATGGCGGATTAGATGTTATGGAAGTTAATGTGGAGAATCCTAATATCTATGGTGCGATTAAGAAAATTTCTTCTGATGCAATTATTTGTGCAGGCGGAATTATTACCTCAATACAGGCTCAGGCTGCTATTGATAGTGGTGCTCGCATTATTTCATCACCTATTTTTCAAACCAATTTGTTAAAGATTTCGAAAGATAAGCAATTACCTTTTATAGCGGGGACTTCAACTGCAAATGAAGCGTATAATGCCTGGAAATCTCGAATTCCGGCAGTTAAAATATATCCTATTACTGCTATGGGCGGGGTGGAATATATAAAAAATTTATTAAGACCGATGCCTTTTTTGAATGTTATACCTCAGGGAAATGTTCAATTATCTGAGATAAAAGCTTATATAGATGCCGGAGCTGTTGCAGTTGGTGTCGGACGGCATCTTATCGGAGCGGATTCTTATGAAGATATTACTAAAAATACTAAAAAATTATTGGAGCAATTGAACTGATTATGACAGAAAAAATCTTTGATCTTATTACTATTGGTGAAAGTTTGATTGAATTTTCAACTAATCAAAAATTAAAAGATGCGGAATGTTTGCATAAGTATTATGGCGGAGATTCTTTGGTCGTTGCTGTTGCGGCAAAAAGGTTAAAATCAAATGTAGGATTTATTACCTGTTTGGGAAATGATGCTTTTAAAGATTACATGTTATCAAGTTGGAATAATGAAGGATTAGATTTGAAGCATGTAAAGGTTGTTGATGAAAAAAACGGTTTATATATGGTTTCTCGTGCCCCGGGAGAGACAAAAGAATTTATTTATTACCGAAAAAAGATTGCTCCTGCAAAGCTTTCTATAGATGATATTTATGAAGATTATATAAAAAGTTCAAAGATAGTTTATGCTTCCGGTATTACTCAATCTCTTTCCATAGCTTCGCGAGAAGCAGTTAAAAAAGCATTTTCTATTGCTAAAGAAAATGGTGTAATAACTGCATATGACCCTAATTATTCCTCATTAATTGAAACTGTTGAAGATGCTAAAGAATATTTTGAGGAAATAATTCCGTTTACTGATATTCTTTTTATGAGTTCAAAATATGATACAAAATGTATTTTTGAAATCGATTCTATAGAAAATATTATGAAAAATCTGGCAGATATGGGTTTGCAGACTGTAGTTATAAAATCAGCAGAAAATAAAGGCTATTATGTAAGCAGTCAGAGAAACACATCTTTTGTACCATTTTATACAGAAAATGTTGTTGATACTACTTCTTCCGGTGATGCATTTAACGGTGCATTTTTGCATGCTATTGCAAATTCATTCACTATTGTTGAAGCAGCTAAGATAGCATCAATTGGAGCAGGACTCCAAGCTCAAGGAATTGGGGCTATAAAATCAACCCCTTATTATGATGAAGTTTACAATATATATAAATCCGGAGAATAGTTATGGTAAAAAAGTTTGTATTATCCGGTTATTTTGGTTTCAAAAATTTTGGAGATGAAGCAATTTTATCTGTTATTGTTCAAAAATTGCAGCAATATGGTCACAAAATTACTGTATTTTCTTCAGATCCAAAATATACTGTCTCAAAATTTAAAAATATAAGTTCAGTAAATACATTTAAACTTAATAGTGTTTTCTCGGAAATAATTAAATCTGACTGTTTGATTTCTGGTGGAGGGAGTCTTTTACAGGATACAACGAGCTTTAAAAGTTTATTATATTACTTGTTTGTTATATTTTTGGCATTGATTTTCGGGAAAAAAGTTATTATTTTTGCTCAAGGGATTGGACCTATTTCAAATCCTTTTGGAAGATTTTTGACTAAAAATCTTTTAAAACATTGTATCTATTTAAGTGTACGTGATATTAAAAGTTATGAATTGCTAAAGAGCTGGGGAATAAAATCTGATTTGTTATGTGATCCGGTATTTTCAACAGAAATTATTGAATATGAAAAAGAACCGGTTGTTGCAATTCAATTGCGAGATTTTAGAACTATGAATGAAGATTTTATTGATAGACTTGCGCAAAAAATAGTTACCGAGTTTTCGGATAAAAAGCTTGAAATATACTCTTTTCAGGATTCTATCGATTTAGAGGTTTGTAAAAATTTTGAAAAAGCGGTTAAAATGCTTAATCCTGATGTAAAAACAGTTGTATATTCAGGATTGAGTGATAGTGAAATTGTTACAAATATTTCCAAGTCTGAATATTTGATAGGTATGCGTTTCCACTCAATTATAGTCGGATTAATCTCCGGTGTTAAAACTATGGCAATTAACTATGATATAAAAGTTGAAAAGCTCGCAAATGAATTCGAAATACCTCTAATAGGTTTGAGAAAAGATTTTCGGAATGAATTTGAATTACTCAAAAAGGAGGATTTGGAAAAAATTAGAGCAAGAGTTAATTTAAAGAATTTTGATTGGTCCGGCTTTGAAAATGTTGTAAATAACTGATATTAAAGGGTATAATGATGAATTTTAAAGAATTTATTAGCGGTTATAAAGGTAAAGATATTCCAAAAGAATTAAAAGAATTTAACTGGGGCGCGTTTTTACTTACATTTATTTGGGGAATTCGCTACAAAGCTTGGATTACTTTATTGGCAATTCCTTTGATTTGGTTTCAGCTCCCGTTCGGCATAAATTGGATACTATACACTGTTTTACAATTTTATTGCGGAATAAAGGGTAATGAGTGGGCTTATCAGGTTGAATGGTGGAAAAAGCCTGTAGAATTTCGGAGAACTCAAATGAGGTGGGCTGTTGCCGCTCTTTCTATAAACTTGTTTATTCCATTTGTTATGCTTACTGTAGCTGCAAAATTTATTGCAAAATCAAAAGACAATCCTTTAAAATTTATTCAAAATGCTCAATGCTCAGTTGCGTATAGTAAAATTCGACATGGCTTTCAAAAGATTTATTATGGAAAAAGTTCAAGCGGTTCTGAAATTGCCTCAAAATTTGCCGATAAATTTCCAAATGCGAGAGCTGAAGATAATTCTGTAATTTTTACTGTTAAAAGCGGCGGTAAAAATGTTGATTTATATAACCTTACTTTTATCAGAGTTGATGAGGGAGAAAATTCTTGTTCCCTTAACAAACACAATTGTGTGATAAAATCTATGTATGCGACCCCATCTGAATTATTGAATTTTAGTGAATGTACTTTTTATTTTGATGATAAAAGACAAGTTGTCCCTGATATTGAAACAAAGAAAGCTATTGATATGGGACTTAATATATTTAAGTACCTCTAGTTTGTAAATTATTTTTTGTTTGGGGTAAAATATAAGCAGTTAGTAGCCGAATATAAGGAAATATAATATGCTTAGAACAGGAATAGTAGGACTGCCGAATGTAGGTAAATCAACATTATTTAACGCATTAACAAATGCAAGAAATGCGCAGAGCGCAAATTACCCGTTTTGTACAATTGAACCGAATATCGGAGTTGTTGATGTTCCAGATGAAAGATTACCGATTCTTGCAAAACTTTGCAAAACTGATGTAATAATTCCTACTGCAATTGAATTTGTTGATATTGCCGGACTTGTAAAGGGTGCCAGTAAGGGTGAAGGATTGGGAAACCAATTTTTGCAAAATATACGTGAAGTAGATGCTATTATTCAGGTTGTAAGATGTTTTGACGATGAAAATACAATTCACGTTGAGGGTAAAGTCGATCCTATTTCTGACATTGAAACAATAAATACAGAGCTTGCACTTGCAGATATGGCATCTGTCGAACGCCGTCAGGCAAGAATTGCTAAAACAGTAAAAGGCGGGGATAAGCAGGCAGTTCTTGAAGATAAGGTTTTGAGCAAATTAACTGAATTACTATCGGCTTGTACTTTTATAGATATTAATGAACATTTTGAAGGAGACGAAATTCCTGTTGTTAAACAGTTAAATCTTCTCTCTACTAAGCCTGTAATCTATTGTGCGAATGTTTCTGAATTTGATTTGAAAAACGGTAATGACTATACTAAAAAAGTTGAAGAATACGCAAAATCTCATGGCGCGGAAATGGTTGTTATTACTGCTAAGATAGAAGAAGAATTAGCAGATTTAGGTAAGGAAGAAGCCGAAGAATATTTGAAAGAATTAGGTATTGAAGATAGCGGAATTAATAGAATGATTAAGTCTGTCTATAATCTTTTAAAGTTAAGAACTTTTATCACTGCCGGTGAAAAAGAAGTTCGAGCTTGGACTATAACTGCAGGAACAAAAGCTCCGCAAGCTGCAGGTGTGATTCATACTGATTTTGAAAAAGGTTTTATCAGGGCAGAAATTACTCCTTGCAAGGATTTTATCGAACTCGGTTCATATAATGCCTGCAAAGAAAAAGGCGTAACTCGTCTTGAAGGAAAAGATTACGTGGTTCAAGACGGTGATTTGGTTCACTTTAGATTTGCTGTATAGAGGTAAATATATTATTTATCTGTGTACCAGCAATGTTTACCGTTAACCTTGTAATCTTGCGCTTTTGGTATTTCCCAATTATTTTGTTGTATTAAATGTGCACAACCCATGCCCATTCTGTTGTCTAAGTGATCATCTGAATAATTTGTTCCAAGTGTTGTTGTCTCATTTGGATTCATTGAAAACACAAATATATCAGTTCCTAATATATTCGGACCCTTTAGTCCATTTATGTCAACAGTTAAAACAAATATTATACCATCAACACTCATCATCATTGCAAATATTGCTCCGTTATGTAATTGATAAATTTTACTTGTTCTATATGGTACCCAATATAAATAGTCAGTTTGCGCTAAAGTCTTTGGTCTTGGGTATTGTGATATTTGATTGTATTTTAAATGTGGTAAAATATAGTTTTCAATATCTGCAGAATATGCTGCTTTTGTATAATTCCAGCCGTCTGGGTCACCGTTTTCGGCAATTGATAATTTTAGTGCTTGATTAAAAATTGCGTATGTTTGCTTCAATTTGTGTGCAGTTTGATATTTTTGGTATGAGGTGACTAAATGCGGAATAGTCAATGCCGAAACGACACTTATTATCCCGATTGTTATTAATGTTTCTGCTAAAGTAAAAGCATTATTGGCTTTTATTCTAATCTTGTGTTTTAACATAATAATTACTCCCTATAAATTTACCTTTAATATAGATATTATTTATTAAATTTCTAATTTTGTCAATATTATATTACCTATCATTTCGTGTATACCCCCGAAAATTGTGTATAAAATCTAAAAGAGGTGAAATATGGCAGTAAAAGACGTTTTGGCTCGAAGATTAAAAGAAATAAGGAAAAAAAGAGGTTTTACTCAAGAACAATTAGCCGAGCTTGTTGATGTTGCTCCGCGTCATATCTCATTTATTGAAACTGCAAGAAGTTTTCCTTCCGGTGATTTATTAGAAAGAATTTGTAAAAATTTGAATATAAAATATTCCGAATTATTTCTTGATGATAAAACTCTAACAAGGGAAGAATTATTATCTAATTTGTCATATTTGATTAATAAAATGGACGTAAAAGGTCTTAATTGCCTGTATAAATTGGCAAAAGAATTATAATTTTTTATTTTATCAATGCAAGCTTTTTCCCGCATTCAACATTATTTGTTGAATATGTTCGTGTAATATCACTTACTTTTGGTTTAACAAGACAATTTCCTGTAAATGTCAAAGGAATACCACCTTCCGGCACGTGATATAAGATTAGGGTTGTATCATCTATAGGCATTGGTACATCTTTCCCATCGTAGTGACGAGTCAAGTAGTAATTTCCGTTTTCATCAATTCTTGTATAATACAAATCATTTTCATCTTTTGCATTAACAAATCTGGTTCCTTGACGAATACCGGAAATCCCAACCATTCCGTCGCCTTGGTCAGTGAAATATAATCTGTCTAAATATAATTTATTCTGTCTGTATTCGCGTCTGAAATCATTATGCATGCCGGTAGGATTAAATATAGAAATTGCCATTCTGCCGTCAGTACTTTGTCTTAAAATTGATGTTACCAGTTCTCCGGATTGAGTTTTGTTTAAAGGTAACGTGTAAACGGCACCGTTGTTTAAAGCATTGCACTTAGGATTTTGACGGACTCCCATAACTTCATCAAAGTAGCCCTTGTACTTAGCAAGAAATTCTTTATAATGTCTATCATCACTTGCATCAAGCCATTCGTGATGAATTCTTTGTCTGCCTTGCACAAACATATTTTTAGTTTTGGTATCCCAACCTGTTGCACCGGCATCATCACCGTCAAACAAAGTCGGCATACCCGGCAGCGCAACAAGAATTTTCATCATTCCTAAAAGTTTTGATAGAGCCGGTTTCATTGCAGCTTCAAAAACTTCATTTTCGTAATTTTCCGCGTCATTACCCGGAAGTCTGAATCCGTATTTTTCTTTTGCTTGTTTTAATACCATTGATATAGTTACATCAAACGGTTTTACTCCGAATGCATCAGGGTCAAATCTTGAATCAAGGAATTTACCCTGTGCCAAATCTGATACTGCCTTACTTATTGGAATAAATGCTCTGTCAAAATCTTCCTTTGAATAGTGATGTTCATCTCTATATCTATTAAGAACATTTACAAATGCAGGTCTTATTGCATCAGCCATTGCAATAGCTTTTGGCGATACTGCAGAAAAATCAAATTTTCTTACTTCGTTATCGTCAATTGCTTCTAAAAATTTATCATTAATAATCTGATAGGCTTTTCTGCGATTTTCCATATTGCCTTCATTATTGTACGTTAAATCACAGTAAAATAATCCCAAATCAAGTGCACAACTGTGAAGTGCTCTTGGTTTATCGTGGTTGCCGATAAAAGTATAAGCAAACATTATAGCATCAAGTGCACCTGTTCTTAAAAATGGTTTTTGTCCGGGTTTACCGACCATTTTTTCAAATAGAATTTTCTGCATATAAGAAGAATCATCAAATTTTGAACCATCTTCAAAATCTCGTCCAAACATCTTTGAGACATCTCTGAACAAGAATGAATATTCTGCAATTGATGTAATACCTGATTCTCTTAAAAATTTAGGAATTATATCATCTGTTTTAGGATAATTTCTTGAATTGCCACCGTAACCGGCATTGAACATGTCTATGTCATTTGTAACTTCTGCAACAATATATGCATGTGGATTTACAGACAGAATAGCATTGGCAAATGTTTTCCAGAAATTAGCAATACTTTTCCAAGTATAATCAAAGTTTGTGTTTTTGTTTCTTAAAGCTTCAACATCGGCAATATCTTTTGCAGCATCTATTCTCCAATCCAATCCGGATTGAGTTTTATCTATAATCAAATCTGCAAGTTGAAAACTTTGAAGATTTGTACCTTTGAGTGTTTTTATTATGCTTTCTGAAATTTCCCCGCCAAGACTTGAATCAAGTTTTTTCATACCATTCTTCATTGCAGATAAAAGCATTCTCGCTTCATCTTCAGGTGATGAAGGATTTGTTATTCCTATTGTTTGAAGTGATACCTGTTTAAGTTTTTTGTAGTCGTATGAAATTTCTCCGGTTTCATTGTCGATTGTAACGGTGTTTTTTGGAGATAATGATTTTATTACTGCGTATTTTGCTATTTCAGACGTAATTATCGGCAGAACATATTTGCCATATTCGGTAACTTTGTCACCATCAAACAGTTTTCTGTCATTAGGTAATGTTGAATCAACATTTTTCAAAACGTTTTCTGCAAAGGCATACATTTCGGTAGTATAAATTTTGTCCATTTCTTTGTATGTCTTTTCATATTCAGGAGATAGATTTATATTCCCTCTTTTAAATATTTCATATCTTGAAACTCCTATTTCATTTGCTTTAACAGCTCTTTTTGAAATCAAAGGAGATGCCAATACAGAAACAAGATTATCTCCAAATTCAAATGAATCAAGAGGGGTATTCATCAAACCTTCTAAAATTTGTGATTTTTTATTTTCAGAAGATAATTTTCTTTTATTATTATATAGTCCGTCTAAAATATTTTCTACTTCCGCTTTTGAAACTTCTGCTTTTACGGATTTTGGTAAAATTTTATTATTTGCAATAGACAAAATATTCTCATAAACCTGCGAAGGATTATCAGGATTAATATTTTTCAAATTTTGTGCTACATGCAAACGTAAAATATCATCAGTTTTTTGTGTCCAATATTTACCTGATGTGACAACATAATCTCGAACCTGCATATTCCCGCGTAAAATTTTTCTCATTTCGCGTTGTCTGTCGTTTATTGAAAGATTTTTCAATGCTTTTGCATCTGCGTTTGAATATACAAAATTCAATTTAGCAATATCTGGATTTGCGTCCCAAGTTTCAAAACCGCTTTCAAACTTACCGTCTACAACAAAATTTTCAAACTTTGATAAGATTCGTGCAGCTTTTGGGCTTGTTATATCAATTTTGTTATCCGGGTTTTTGTCGTTGTATTCATTTAATATTTTAATGTTTTTATTGTACGTTTCAGGATTAATTTCAAATGCATAAGGAAATATTGAATCGTTGTGCGAATGTAAATCAAAAACATTGTTTGTACTCATTTTTGAGTATGTTTTAATAAGAGAAGTTGTATCATTGCGTTCGGAATCAGTAACAAGGCGAGTATCAAAGAATTGAATATATGTAGGTTTTTTTGAATCATATTTCAAATTTTTCTTAATAACAATTTCGCCTATATCACTTGTTGAATATGAGTATGGGGAGTTAACTATTTTATGTGAAACATATTCTTTATTTTTTGCAAATACTCCCATTGATAAAGGCCCGTCTTTTATCCCGGAAGCTCTAAACCAATTATAATAAGGAGAATCTTCACCCCATTTTAAAATATGTTTGAAGTGAACCCCTTCTAAACCTTCATTTACAAACGCCCCGTCTGATACAAAGTTGAGCCCATGTGCAAACATTTTTCTTTGCAATGAAGCGTAATTATTTATATTTCCAAGAGAAGACGCCATTTGCATACAGTTTTTATTCCAATATGCGTGAGCGGTAAAATCATCATCTGTAAATATCGGTAGTGAAATAATTCTGCCGTAACTGTCATATTCTCCGTTATCAATTGCATGTTCCAAACCGGCAAGAGTTCCGCCGAATTTGTTTGTTACGGTCTTTATTCCGTTTTCGGCACGTCTTGCCAATTTATCATTAAATACTACTTTATTTTGATCATTATAAACCCAACCTACATGCTGCGAATCTATAATGACTAATTTCATAGAGCTGCCGCGTGAAAGTTTTGATTTGTTTGGAGTTACTACATTGAATATATTTCTATTTTCATTTTCAGGGCGTCTTTCATCGATTATATCACCGGCATCAACTCTTGTTTTTGTAAAATGTGAGTGTTTATCAACAAGTAAAAAATGATATGCAAAAGCTTGGTTATCGTCAATACCGAAAGTTTTAGCCAGATCAATTCGATTTGATGCATTATTTATAGGGATTCTGTCTTGTCCTTTTTTGCTATAAGCTCTCCCGGTTGTGTAATAATTACCATAGTCGTCTTTTGCAAGTTTGTATATTTCAACATAGCAATCTTCTTTATCCGGATCAAAAGGGTATGAAAATTCTATTTCGTTAAAACCCTGTTCTGATTTTACAAATTTGTAACCTTCAAATGATACGGCATTTTTAACTTTATTTTTATCATGCCCGTTTTCAAAATTTACTTTCACAAAACACTCCTATACGTCGATTATAACAATTCTAAAGAAAAATTTTTGATATAGTTTGTCGCATTATTAAGAAATTTTTACAAAGAATTTATTTTATTAGTAATTATTATTTTATTGTATATAATGTAAATCGTGTAGAAAATACAATTATTGTAGTTATACTAAGGAGAATATAATGTTAGCTATGGAAGTTAAATGTGATATTAAAGATATTGGATTGGCACAACAAGGTAAAAATCAGATTGATTGGGCTTTTAAAGATATGCCCGTTCTTAAAACAATAAGAGAAAGATTTATAAAAGAGCAGCCTTTTAAAGGTTTAAAGCTTTCTGCCTGTGTGCATGTTACAAAAGAAACCGCAGCATTATGTACCGTAATGCAGGCTGGTGGTGCTGATGCAGTTTTAGTTGCATCAAATCCTTTGTCGACACAAGATGATGTTGCCGCTGCTCTTGTCAAGTATTACAACATGCCTGTGTATGCTATTGCCGGTGAAACTGTTGAACAATACAGAAGTCACATTGAAGAAGCAATTAAGCATAATCCGGATATTATTATTGATGACGGTTGCGATATGGTATCGACAATTCATGCTCAATATCCGGAGCTTATAGGTAATATTATTGGTTCTACAGAAGAAACAACGACCGGAATAATAAGATTACAAGCTATGGAAGCTCAGGGCACGTTAGGTTTTCCTGCTGTTGGAGTTAATACAAGTTTAACAAAACATTTGTATGATAATCGCTATGGAACAGGTCAAAGTGCATTTGATGGCGTATTAAGAGCTGCAAATATACTTATTGCCGGAAAAACTGTTGTTGTATCAGGTTATGGCTGGTGCGGTAAAGGTGTTGCGCTTCGTGCTAAGGCTTTAGGTGCTAATGTAATTGTGTGTGAAGTTGATCCATTAAAAGCGTTAGAAGCAGCTATGGAGGGTTATAGAGTAATGCCTATAGCTAAAGCAGCTTTAGAAGGTGATTTATTCCTAACTGTTACAGGTGATAAACATGTAATTGACGTTGAACATATTTTGGCTATGAAAGACGGTGCTTTTGTCGGAAATGTCGGTCACTTTGATTGGGAGGTTAACGTTGGAGATTTAAGAGCTCATGCGGTTGAGATTAAACAAATTAGACCGGCATTGGAAGAATATGTTTTAGATAATGGTAAATCTGTTTATGTTATTGCTGAAGGAAGATTGGTTAATTTAGTTGCAGCAGAAGGACACCCCGCAAGTGTTATGGATATGAGTTTCGCTAATCAGGCACTTGGGATTGAATTTCTCGTAAAAAATAAGGGTAAACTCGAAAATAAATTATACACTTTGCCTTATGAAGTTGATGTAAAAATTGCCGAATTAAAACTTCAATCTATGGGAATAGAAATTGATACTTTGACTGCAGAACAAGAAGAATATCTCAACAGTTGGAAATTATAAAAAATTTGTCTATAGTAAAGTTGTTTTTTTATTATGTATAATTGAAGAAATTAGTGCAGACAAGATAAACAGTAAACCTATTCCTCCCGTAACTATTTCAGGAACTTCCTTTACTGTCGTAATTAGCATAATTACAGCCAATGCACCGATTGCCCAATGTGCGCCATGTTCAAGATATAAAAATTGAGCAAGTGTTTTCTTTTCAACGAGCATCACGGTTAATGATCTTACAAACATTGCACCAATCGCAAGACCAATTGTAATTATAATTACATCATTACTTAGTGCAAATGCGCCCAGTACTCCGTCTAAAGAAAATGATGCATCAATTAATTCAAGGTAAATGAAACTTATAAGTCCTGCACATTTTATACTGTCAGCAGCACATTTTGCATTACGAATTTCTTCTTGTTTTTCAAGAAAATGAGCAACCCCATCAATTGTAAGATAAGTTATTATTCCCGCAATTCCCGATAAAATCACAGGTAATTTTTCATTTTCAGGGATAAATGATTGAACAAGCACCAATGTTAGTAGTGATATGATTATTTCTATTCCTCTTATGTAGTCAAGATGTGAAATT
This sequence comes from bacterium, assembly GCA_017467605.1. Classification (GTDB taxonomy): domain Bacteria; phylum Cyanobacteriota; class Vampirovibrionia; order Gastranaerophilales; family Gastranaerophilaceae; genus Zag111. The sequence goes on from JAFUSQ010000017.1 coordinate 31,471, forward strand.
GGTTTTTCAATAGGTTCAAGCCAATGTACTTCTTTTTCATGATTAAAAAAGTAATTAAGGAACAACATTATTAAGAACATTCCGCCAAATGTGACAATCGGTGCATGTGTAGCCTGCAAATAACCTGCATATTTTTGAGAATCACTAATTGCAATTTTCGTGACAGTTATCATGTCTAGATGAGCAAATATTGCAACTACTAATACCGGAAACAAAAATCTCATACCAAATACTGCAATGAGAATACCCCAAGTTAAAAATCTTTGTCTCCAAACATGTGACATTTTTTCTAATTTCATTGCGTTAACGACAGCATTATCAAATGATAAACTGGTTTCTAAAATTGCTAAAACCAAAACTATAAATACTCCGGCAAAACCTGAACCGGGGTGAACATGTTCACTCCATAAATATGCTCCCGCAACCCCAATTATAGTAACTATATATGAACCTAAAAAATATTCAAGCATGATATATTTATCTCCTTTTACAATATGTTAGTAAAATATTGTCCTTCTGTTATCATATAAATATTGTAAATTTTGATTATTGTACTTAAGTTGGTTGGCCAATGTTATTAATCATTTAAGTCCTATCTTTTTATAAGAAAGGAGTTTAAATGATTAGTGATAAGATTAAAGACATTCTTAATGAACAAATTAATAAGGAATTCTATTCCGCATATTTATACCTGTCAATGTCTGCTTATTTTGCTGAAATGGGTCTATACGGGTTTTCTAACTGGACTAAAATTCAGTCTCAAGAGGAGATTGACCATGGATTAATTTTATTTGAGTATGTAATAGATAGAAAGTCTCAAGTCAAGTTGTGTCCTATTGATGCTCCGATTTTTGATATGAAATCTCCAGTTGAAATTTTTGAGCAAATTTATGCCCACGAACGCTCAATTACATCTGCAATTGATTGTGTTGCTCAAATGAGCGAGGGGGAATGTGATTTAGCTACACGAAATTTTGTTGATTTGTACTTAAAAGAACAAATTGAAGAAGAAGCATCTGTTTCTAAAATTATTTCAAAATTGAAAATATTCGGTGATGAAAAGGCTTCTCTTTATCTTCTGGATAGAGAACTTTCAAAACGTAAGTATACTCAGCATTCATATTAATTTTATGGCTTAAATAATTATTATATTGCGGATTTGTAAACAATTTGTTTCTTTTTCAAAAATATTTTATTATGTAGCTATGAATTTAGGGAAGATATTATATGTTGATGATGATAAGTTATTAACTTCAACTTTTTCTACGCTTATGAAAGTTGAAGGATTCAGTGATGTAGTTGTATTTAATAACCCTATTGAAGCTGTTGAATACTTAAAAACAGAAACTCCGGATCTGATTATTTCGGACTTTTTAATGCCTGAAATGAACGGTTTGGAGTTTTTGCGTGAAGCTAAAAAATTGTATCCCGAAATAAGTATGATACTTCTTACCGCTTATGCAGATAAAGAAAATGCTATTAAAACAATCAATGAAATCGGGGTTTATAAATATATTGAAAAACCTTGGGATAATGATGACTTGATTATGAATATCAAAAATGGTATTGAAAGAAGTCATCTGCTGGCAGATTTGCGTGAAAAAATATCTCAGTTGGAGGAAGCGAAACTACAATTAACAAAATATTCTGAAAAGCTTGAAGAACTTGTTGCTGAAAGAACGAAAGAATTGACCTTGGCGAACATGAAATTGTCAGGGATAATAAATTATTGTGCTGATGGGATTATTATAATTGATTCAAAAGGTAATATTGAGCAGGTAAATCCTGCATGTGAAAATATGGTTGGTTTATCGGCTGATGCGCTTCAAAAAATGAAAATTCAAGAGATTGCGTATACTGATAATCCTCAGTTTAATAAAGCGTCAAAATCAAATGTTAATTCAACAATTTTGGGTTTATCTTGTGATAATTCGGAATTTTTGCTAAGGGATTTATATGTTAGAAATTTCTTAACTGAAGAAGCTATTCCGGTGGAAATAAATTTTGCGTCTTTATCAAATGAGTATTCTGAAGATGAAAAATTTGTCGGTGTTATCAGAAACTTTAGCGTCCAAAAAGAAACAGAACGCTTAAGAGATGATTTTATTGCAACATTAACTCACGATTTAAGAACTCCGCTGCTTGCGGCAATTCAAACTTTGAAGTTTTTCTTAGATGGTTCTTTGGGCGAGCTTACGCAGCAGCAAAAAGTTTTACTCACTACTATGCTTCAAAGTAATGAAGATTTGTTAGGGCTTGTAAATGCATTGCTTGAAGTATATAGATTTGAAAGCGGTAAATTATCTCTTTGTAAAACCGTATTTAATATAAAAGATTTAGTAAAGCAATGTTATGATGAATTAGAACCATTATCAAAAGAAAAAGATATTACTTTTAATCTGGATTGTGATGTTGATGATGAGCTTTTAATTGATGCTGATAGAGCAGAAATAAAACGAGTTATTACTAATTTGTGCGGTAATGCCTTAAACTACACAAACAGAGGTGGTATTATTGATATTCATGTAAAATCACAATCCGGTGATTTAATATTTTCTGTTTCTGATAACGGAAATGGTATCCCTAAAGAAGATATTCCGCATTTATTTATGCGATTTTCTCAAGGAACAAGTAAAAAACGCTCAACCGGAACGGGGCTTGGATTATACCTTTCAAGGCAAATAATTGAGGCACATGGCGGTAAAATTTGGGTAGAAAGTAAAGTTAATCAAGGTAGTGAATTTTCGTTTTTATTAACAAACGTAGTTGCAAAATCAAGGGTGGTTTAGTATGTCGAAAACTATTAAAGTTACTATAGTTGAAGATCATGATATGACGCGAATGGGGCTATCTTTTGCCTTATCAAATAATGAATCAATAGAAGTTTTAGGTACTGCTTCTGATGGTATGGAGGGAGTTGAACAGGCTCTTAATCTTAAACCGGATTTGGTTATTATGGATATAGGTTTGCCTACTATTGACGGAATAGAAGCTACTCGCAAAATTAAAAATTCTATACCTGAGATTAAGGTACTTATGAATACTTCCAGAGATAATGAAAGTGATATTTTAGATTCATTTGCTGCAGGAGCCGATGGATATATTACAAAAGGTGCGACTTCCGAACAAACTATTTCGGCAATAAAAGCAGTTAGTGAAGGTGTCGGCTGGCTTGATCCTGCCATAGCAAGAGTTGTGTTGTCAAATATTCGCAAAAATAGCGAACCGGAAGGTAAGACTGCGGGTATAAATTATCAAAAAGGTAAGAATTTGTACGGATTGACAGAACGAGAAATGGAAGTTTTAGCATTACTTGTAGAGGGTTTAAAAAATCCGCAAATTTCTAAAAAACTTGTTATTACAATTGCAACAACTAAAACTCATGTTCATAATATTTTGCAAAAATTATATGTTAAAACTCGCTCAAAAGCTGTAGCAACAGCAATGAAAGATGGGTTAGTTTAAGTAGTTATGTGTTTTAAATTTTGTAAAAGTTATATATCTGTATTTTTTGTATTAGGATTGATTGTTTCAATCTCAGGTTATGTTTGTGCTAAACCTTTTGCAAAAGACACAAGGACAAAGGAATTAAAGTATAAGTACGGAGTTTTAAAACAAGACGAAAGAGATAAAATGGAAGGTAAGATTTTAAATCTGAAGCCTTCCGGATATATGACTGTAGATGAGTATGAAAAAATGTCCGAATATAAGGACAAATCAACTTTAGAAGCTATTATTCCAAAAATTGAAACTCCATCTGATTTTAAATATATTCCAAAACCTTTATATAGGATTGTAAAATATAATGACCCTCCGGGCGGGGTTGAGTTGAGTTTAGGTAAAAAACTTTATTCTTACCGTCAAATTAATGCTCAAGGAATTGTTTCTCCGGATTTTTCAATGCTTGTCTATCCTGCGGTTTATTATTATACTGATAGTGCTTCCGTAGCTTCGGATTTATTTGTAATTCCTCTAGAAGATGGTGATACAAATTTAAATAAAATATTGAAAGCAAATGTAGCAAGAAGAAATCCTGTTCCGATATTATCAACTGATAAGGCTATTGATAATTATGCATCATTCAGATCTTTAACACCTGTAGATTTTTCACAAGATGGTACAAAACTTCTTGTTAAAGAAAAAATCGGAAGCAGTGAGGACGGTATTTGGGAAACTTTGGTTTACGTTTATGATTTTCAAACAAAAACGGATTATGACTTAAAAGAGGTCCGAGATGCTATTATCTATTTTTGGAAAGAGTATATGGAGCTTAACTTAGAGGATAATCGCTGGGATATTTATCCTTTAGGATTTGACAAAAATAATCCTGATAGAATTATTGTTCAAGGATTTGCATTTACAGGGGTTGTCCCTGTATTTTTGGGAACTTGGAGTGTTGATTCTAAAGGTAATCAATCGCGTTTGGTTTCTTTTAATAAAAATTATGTTCCTCAAGTCAGCATAAACGGTTATAAGATTATTCAGGACGGTGTAGAGGAATATCAAACCGTTGTAAAGCAAGAAGAATTTCTTAAAAAAGAGACTAAATATCTGCAAAAGGAAGCCAAAAAAGAACAAAAAGAACTTATAAAAAATATTCAAGATGAGTACAAATATACTATAAAAGGTCTTAATGATGATTATAAAGATGATTATCGTGATTTAAAAAAATTACGTTCTTTATCCGGTTCAACAGAAGGTAATGAGCTTCAGGAAGCTTACGAAAAGTATTTGATTGATCAACTAAATAAGGATATTGATAAAGCTACAAAGAAAATTGATAATAAAAAGAAGCAGCTTGATAAGATTGATGAAAAGTTGGATAAATTATACACAGATTCGGGTGCTACTTCTAAGCAGTCAGATGATTCTGTTGAATCAGGTGATGAAAATGAAAACTCAGAAAACGAATTAACTCAGGACTAAATCCCATTTTTGAGCTTTTGTTAATCTCTTTTTTATACGATATTCTTCTTTTAAGGCTTCAGATTTTGTACAAAATTCTTTTTGCCAGGCAACTAAGACAGGTTTATTTGCTTTTGTATATTTTGCACCTTTGCCAAGCAAATGTGTTTTAAAACGTTTTTCTACGTCATTTGTGTAACCGCAATAGAAAGTATCGTTTTCTGTTAATAAAATATATACAAAATGCCTATTATTCATCAAATCTATTATATTACATTTTATGACACAGATAAATATCTTTTGTATAATTTCATATATTTGATATAAACTAAACGTATGAATATTGCGATTTGCTACAACCCTGATATGAATAATGCCATAGCTATTGTAGAAGATTTGAAAACTATTTTGGAAAATTCTTCTGTAACTTATTCCGTACTTGATATAAATGCCCTAAAAACGGGATTTGATATGGCATTTGTTATCGGGGGTGATGGAACAATATTAAAAGCAGTAAGATATTATTCAAAATTTCAAACCCCTATTCTTGGTATAAACCTTGGTCGTTTGGGCTTTTTAGCACAAATATCTCATGAAAATTTGGAGATATCCGTAAAACAAATACTTGACGGAGCTTATAGAATTGAAAAAAGGACAATGTTGACGGCGGGGAAATACATAGCATTAAATGATTTTGTTGTAAAGGGTGAATCTTCGGGGAGAATTTCTAAATTTGCACTGGAAATAAACGGGAAATTTGTTTGTGAATATTTAGCGGACGGAATTATAGTTTCTACTCCTACAGGCTCAACTGCATACGGTATGGCTGCAGGAGGCCCGATATTATCGCCTGATGCGGGAACATTTGCAATTGTCCCTATTTGTCCCCATACTTTTGCTGCAAGACCTATTGTTATTTCTGATACTGATGAAATTAAAATTTTACCTAAAAAAAACGGTTACTATAACGTGTTTGCAGATGGGCAGATTGCGTTTGAGTTAAATTCGGAATTAATTATAAAAAAATCAGATATAACAGCATATCTGGTATTGCTCAATAATAGCGATTTTTATTCGGTTCTCAGGGATAAATTGCAGTGGGGCGTTTCACCTGCAGGACTTTGATTTATTAATTTTTCTTTATATTTTATATAAATTTATTGTACTTTTTTTCTATTTAAAATAATATGTTGATATAACTTGCCCAGGCGGTAGTTTAATGTTTTAGGAATATAAGTTAAAGAGGTAAATAAAGTGGAAAATATCGTTTCAGACATTTTTGCAAGAAAAGAAGACTCATCTGGCAGCAATTCTTCAAGACTTGGTGCTAACCCTACTAATATTAAAGTAATTGGTGTTGGCGGCGGCGGCGGTAATGCCGTTAATCGAATGATTCAATCAGGCTTGTCAGGTGTTGAATTTTGGCTTATGAATACAGATTTGCAAGTTCTTGTAAACGGTAAAACAAATAACAGAATTCAGTTAGGTGCAACATCAACTGAAGGTCTTGGCGCAGGCGGTGATCCGACAGTTGGCGAAAAAGCTGCAGAAGAAGCTCAACAAGAAATTACAAAAGCACTTGAAGGTGCTGATATGGTATTTATTACTGCCGGAATGGGTGGTGGTACCGGAACCGGTGCTGCTCCGGTTGTTGCAAAATTGGCTAAACAACTTGGTATTTTAACAATTGCTGTTGTTACAAAACCTTTCTCTTGGGAAGGTAAGAAGCGTCAAAGCCAGGCAAATAACGGACTTGAAAAATTAAAAGAGTCAGTTGATGCCGTAATCGTTGTCCCTAATGATAAATTACTTCAAGTTGTTGACAGACAAGTTTCATTGAATGAATCATTCATAATAGTTGATGAAGTTCTTTTGAGAGGTGTTCAAGGCATTTCAGATATTATTACCGTTCCCGGTATAATTAACGTTGACTTTGCTGATGTTAAAACTGTAATGCAAGCTTCCGGTTCTGCATTGATGGGTATCGGCAGAGCACAAGGTGAAGGCAGAGCGGTTAAGGCTGCGCAGCAGGCTATTAATTCTCAATTGCTTGAATCATCAATAAACGGTGCGTCCGGTGTAATTGTTAACATTACAGGTGGTCCTGATATGGGAATTCATGAAGTTAGTGATGCTGCTTCAATTATCCATGATGCAGTTGATGAAGATGCTACAGTTATTATCGGAACTGCAGTTAACGAATCAATTCAGGGCGAAATCCAAATTACTGTTATTGCAACAGGTTTTGAATTGAAAAATAATTCATCTATATCAATGTTTGGTTCATCATCTTCAAATGAAACTGATAAACCTCAAATGAATGCCGCTGATTTCTTCTCAGGTGCATTTAATACTCAAACAAAATCAGTATTGTCAAATAATAATTTTACAAACATTGAAATTCCTGACTTCTTAAAAAGATAATAGTCAGAATAAATAATTACAAAAAAGACCTTGATTTTACCAAGGTCTTTTTTGTAATTTAATCGACTAATTTTTTCTATTTTGCGGTACTTAGTACGTATCTTGCTGCATTTGATGCGGGTTCAACAGTTGTATCATGATATACAATCGGATAAATATCCGTAAGGTGATTTGCATCATTTTTAACAACGCAATCCTTATAATTTTCATCATTAGCAAGCATTGTATCTGTCCCATCTGAGCATGAAACTTCTTTATTTGGTTTACTTGTTCCGTTTACATCTATCCAACCAAAACAATCTCGTCTATCACCTGTACTGTCAATTAGTTCTTTTATACTTTCTCCCACAGATATTGAGCAATTTGCAGGTCCTGCGGAAAAGAATACAATTGAACCGTCCGATAACTGATATTGATAACCTTCCGTATAATATCCATAATTCATTGCTTTTAATTCTGCATCATAATAATTGCTATCAAGATAGGTTTTACCTGTTAAAGTACCGTTAAATAATGAACAAATGGTTTTAATTTGTTCAGGATTTTGTGTTTCACAGCTTCCCATTCCGTCCCCATACTGAGCTTTTATATCACCGAAATCAAAGCCATACTGTGCTTGAGCCATTCTTCCGGCTTGATTAAGCGTTGATATGCTTTTCTTAAATTGGCTTCTGAATCTCTGGGCATTAATGTTTGCAATCAATGTTGGAATTGTCATTGCCGCAACTACTCCGATTACGCCGATGGTAATTAAGACCTCTGCCAATGTAAACCCCGCGGAGCGCAGTAGTCGTGAATTTTGGCCAAAGTTAGTAGCAATATACCCCGTCCGGCGAGGACTTTCCGCAAGTGCAAAACCTAAAATTTTGTTTTTCATAATTCTTCCCCTTTCTTTAATAAATTTATGCTTGAAATATAAATTTTTGGCATGAATTTTTTATTATATGCATATGATATTCCTTTAACTATAAAAAGTCAACAAATATTTATGCCTAAGATTAATTAAAATTTTTGCTCAGTTAGCTAAGAATATATTTGAGGTATATTTATGTCACAAATAAAAGAACTTTTGGGTAAAAGAATAAAAGAGTTAAGAGTTTCAAGAAAACTAACGCAGGAGCAGTTATCCGAAATGACGGGTATTGGTTCTCCAAGTATAAGTAAAATTGAAAGCGGAATTTTTCATCCTACAGATGAAAATCTTGAAAAAATTTCGCAAGCACTCAAAGTTGAACCTTATAAATTGTATATGTGCAGCCATAACAAGGATATTAGTGAGTTAAAATTTGAAATTGATAATATGTTAAAAAACGCAAGTGAATCTGAAATTCGACTTGCGTATAAAATATTAAGCAGTTTTCTTGATTGATGTTTATTCGCTGAGAATTGAAAGATTAGCTATTTCTATGTCATCATAGTCAATATGGTCACTTGGCATTAAATTTTGTCCTGTTTTTATGGTTATTTGATTTTTACTGTCTGAGATAATTAAACTATTTGGAATTTTTATTCTCTGTCCGTCACCGTTTACTTTTAATTCTCCAATAAGTTTTCCGTTAAAATAAATTTCGGCGGGACTTGCATAGGCATATTTAATTTTATTTTGTCCCATTTGCTTGGCAAGTTTGGTGTCCAGTCCGACAATTGAGCCTATTACGAGATAGTTTGAAGCTCTTTTTGCATTAGAAGTCATAATAAAATCTTTTGAATAGTATGGTCCAATTGATTTGAGTCTAAAATCACCTGCATTTGCAGAATTTTTCGAAAAACTGTCATCTCCAAGATGCATAACTTCATTTTCTAAAGCAATATCCATAGCTTCACTTTTTGCAATTTCAATTTTCATAGCATTATTTAGACTTGAATTGTTGTTAATTGTGATTGAAAATGGTCTGTATCCTTCTTTTTCAACATTTAATATTGTGGGTTGGGTGATTTGAATTTTTTCAATTTCAAAATTCCCGTTTGCATCAGTATAAGTTCTAAAATTTTTTTGCGGAATCGTTATGGTAGCAAATTCAATTCCTTGTTTAGTTTGTGCATCAATAACCTGATTACTCTCTTGTTGACCCACTTTTGACACTCCGCCCGTAAATGTTGTTGCCATAACCGGATTTGATAAAATTGAAATTAGAATTAATAAATAAATATGTTTTTTCATACAAATTTTATATTTTATTTGGATAAAAAAGTTATTAGTCATAGGAATAGAGAAAGAAAGATTATATTATTTAAAAAAGTTCTTGAAAAATAATATTTTTTTGTTATTATATATGTGTGACAATTGAATAAGCCGGTGTGATGGAATTGGTAGACGTGCCAGACTCAAAATCTGGTGAGGATCACACCTCGTGTCGGTTCGACCCCGACCACCGGCAAATAAAAGACCACCTAAGCAGGTGGTTTTTTATTGATTTTAGTTTGTGGTCGAAGGGGAGAACCGACTTAATCGGTTCGAGCGAGGAGCGAGCAGAGAGCGAAGGCTTGACGACAAAATGGCAGCATTTGTTAAGGAGCTTTGCGAGATGTATAACGGCGGGTGGGGGTGTAAATTTAATAAAATATTATTAATTTGTCGGATTATATAAAAATTTTAGAATGTATTCTTAGCGTATGAAAAAACGTTATTTTTTTATTATTTTATCCATAATTCTGACAATTGCATATTTTGATCTTGTCGATACCTTTAAATATATTGATAAAATACTTTCAAATACCGTTCAAGCAGAACAGTATATTAAAAATTCAAACTAAAAAGCAAATATAAAATCATCATTTGACTCAATAGTATTTTCACTACCTTCATCTAATTCTTTTATCATTTGCGGCTTTATAAGATGTTCTAATGCATTAGGTACAAATTTCGGAGTATCATCATCAGACTGATTTTTCTTAATAGCAAAGGTTCTGACATCTTTCGGGAAAAATCTTAAATAAACATTTTGGCTGACATTTGGTGCAACAAAATCTTTGAAATATAATTTTATTTTTTCTAATTGTGAGATAGCTTGATTTTGATTACCTGCATAAAAGTACCCCTCTGAATTGGTGATATTTTTACTAAATTTTGAACTCCACATAACAACATTATTTACATTATCAGTTAATACCGTACTTGTTATAAGATTTATCGGATAACTTATTCTAAATGCCGTACCGACTTCTAAAGTTTCCCATAGTTGTCTTTTAAGTTGTGATTTATCTGTTGTTGTATATGAGGAAACTAAAATTACTGATTTTACATTAAATTCTTTAGCAAGCTCGCTAAGTGCTTGAAAATCAATTTTTTCACTGTTTTTATACTGATTTAACAGGTTTTCGGTAATATTTTTTAACCGTGTATTTTCAGATAATTGATTTCTCACCTGAGGAAGTTCTATTGCATTAATTCTTTTATAACTGTTCAAATCTTGAATAATATAGTCTGCTGCAATTTCAGATGCTTCCGGAAAACAAAAATAATTCTCGCATACATGAAAAATATCGGTAGGTAATACCAATAAATCAAATTGTACAGCTTTTGCATCTGTGCAAGAAAATAAACAAAATATTATTGTAAATAATATTTTCAAACAAATCTTTTTCATAAATAAATTATAGCATAATTAAATATAATGTGATATAATAGTTTTATGGATAGAGCCTTGGTTAACATATTGGGATATGGGGTTGATACATTTTCATTTGATGATGCATTAAATTATGCAGGTTCTAATCCTGGTCAAATTGTAACCATTAATCCTGAAATGATTGCTGCAGCAGCAAAAGATGAAGCTTTTTCAAAAGTTATTTCTGATGCTGAACTTGTTGTACCAGACGGTATTGGGGTTGAAATCGGATTAAAAATTTTAGGCCATAATGTCAAAAGAATTCCCGGAATTGAGCTTGGTAAAGCTTTGATTGTTAAGTTTAGTAACGAGGGTAAATCAATTGCTTTGGTTGGTGCAAAATCAGAAGTCATTTCTAAAACAGTAGAAAATTTAAAAAATGAAGTGCCAAATATAAAAATTGTATATTCGCATGACGGTTATTTTAATGATGACATTGCGATAATAAATGAAATTACAGAGGCTACACCGAATCTTGTTCTGGTCGCACTTGGCTCTCCAAAACAAGAATTTTTTATTCAAAAACTAAAATCTCAATTGCCAAATGCAACAATGATAGGCCTTGGCGGAAGTTTTGATGTATGGGCCGGCGTCGTTAACCGGGCACCCGAAATTTGGCAAAATTTGGGACTTGAATGGTTATACAGAACAATAAAAGAACCACAGAGATTTAAAAGAATATTTCCGACACTTCCATTATTTGTCTTAAAAGTATGTAAAGAAAGGTTATTCAATTAGTAAAATGCTTAGTGAAACAGATATAACAGAATTAAAGGCTTTATGCCTGGAAAACAGACGTAATATTTTAGATATGGTTTATGAAGCTCAGTCAGGTCATATCGGCGGATCCTTATCATCTACAGAAATAATGACTGTTTTATTTCATAAATGTATGAAACATTCACCTGAAGGTAAATATTCATCAGAATACAGCTCACGTGATCGCTTTATCTTGTCTAAGGGGCATGTTTCTCCAATTTACTATTCTGTACTTGCACAATTAGGCTTTTTCCCTAAAGAAGAACTCAAATCTTTCAGAAAACTTGGTACACGTTTGCAAGGTCACCCGTCTTTATGGACTCCGGGGGTTGAAGTCGCTACGGGTTCTCTTGGTCAAGGTCTTTCAATGGCCTGTGGTATCGCTATTTCGCTAAAAATAGATAGTAATCCGGCAAATGTTTTTGTACTTCTTGGTGATGGAGAATTGCAGGAAGGAAATATTTGGGAAGCATTTATGCAGGCATCTCACAGAAAATTAAATAACCTGATTGCTATTATTGATAGAAACAGGTTGCAGATTGATGGTAATACTGAACAGGTTAAATCATTAGATAATTTGTCTAATAAAATTAAAGCATTTAATTGGAATGTAATTGAAATTGATGGACATGATTATCAACAAATATATACGGCAATTGAAAATGCTAAAAAGTCTGACTTGCCAACGGCTATCTTGGCTAATACTATAAAAGGCAAGGGTGTCAGCTTTATGGAGAATAATGCAGGTTGGCATGGAAAAGCTCCAAATAAAGATGAGTATGAAAAAGCAATTAGTGAATTAATATAATAACGGAGGCATGATGAAGTTTTTAAAATTTAAGAAAAACGGATTTTCAATGATGGAAGTTGCACTTGCAGTGTTGATTGTATCAATAATTGCAATGCTTACTATTCCTATTGTAACAAGACAAATGGAAAAAACCGATGAGTATTCATATTATTTGGCTTATAAAACTGTAGAAAAGATGTCAGGTCAAATTGTTGCATTAGGTGATCCGGAAGAAATTAATAATACTGCATACAAGTTTGATGTTGAAGATGACTCTTTTACAAAATATATAGCTAGAGAGTTTAATAAAAAGCTTGATGGAGTTAAAACATATTTTGTTTCTTTGGGACAAAAGCTAGCTGATTCAGAGACTTACTTATTTAAAAGACTATTCCCAAAAACCTTTGCTGCTTCTACTTCTATAAATATTTCTCAAACGACAATGAAATGGACCAGTGAGGATTTTGATTATTTGTGGTTAGCATACAGAGTTTGCGGCTGTTCAAGTGCAGATTGTAAAGTTCCTTTTAAAACTGAGACATTGACAGCAACACCTGCAACTAATGAGGAAACAGGTGAAAAATATTGTTCTGACAGCTCTTATTCTTTAGAAGACGGAACATGTAAAAAAAAGGTAACTATTTATTGGAGTAAAGATCAGTTTGATGATTGTTACGGATATACATTAAGCAGTCCTGATGGTGGTGCTGATGCTCATGAAAATCTTAAAAGTGCTTTTAGTAAAAAATTAGATAGCTCTAACGAAGTCACAAATTTCCCTGCAAGTTTGTCAGCATCTATATATTCAACTGTTTCATCTAAATTAAAATCTACTGCTGCAGTTGCAGAAGGAGATAATTCGTACATAAGCAATACATATGATGCAAAACATTTTTGTAATAATGTATTTAAACTTGCAAACGGTTCAAGTACTTGGACAAGAAGTGGGCATACATATAAAGTATCATATGTAGAAGATGCTGATAGCGGGGAAGATGATGATTCTCCTGATGAAGTAAAAGAAGGAGAAGAAGGCGATAATGTAGATATGAGCCAATTTGCAGGTGCTATTCCGCCTCCGACCTCAAAAATTCAGGGGGAATGTATTGTAACTGATAGCTATACAATTACTTATGATGAAGGTTCATCTGCATCAGGTGCTACTTCACGACCATCTTATGGTGCTGATTGGTGTACTAATCATGGTTATAGAAATATGACAAATGCCGGTGCACCACATTCAATTGATTGTCAGTGTTCAGGTACTAATATAGAGACACTGAATAATGAAAAAGCTTGCTATGCTGCTTGTCCTGACGGACAAGGTTTATATGATGCGTCAGGGACTCGTAAATGTTGTTCAACAGATTTTAACGTCTCAGCAGGTGCTTGTTGTCCTGAACACTCTGTTTATAATGGCGGCGAAACATGTGAATGTATTGCCGGATACGAGATGGAAGCAGGTGTTTGCGTACACAAAACTTGTCCGCAAGGTTCTACTATGTCTGAAGACGGCGTTTGTGTACAAAACCCGCCTATCATCAAGGCAAAACGTTTATGCGAATTAGTTGCAGAACATTGGAATGTTATTGACGGAGATACATATTGTGATGCATTTGAAACCGAAAACAATGTTGGAGTATATAAAGATGTTTATAATAAATTACTAGGTAATGATGCAAATAATACTTATATGTCAATCGATTCACAGGTAGGTGCATTTAAAAATTTAAAACCTAATATTGTATTCTCAAACGGATTAAAAATGTGGATATTGGGTGATAAAGCCGCATCTATTCCGGGATTGTCATTCTTCCCTGCTGACCAAAAAGTATCAATGACGCAAAATATGTGTCGTAAATTAACTTTGGCTTCTCAAACTGAAGCTGCATGTTCTGCACAGAGCGGTTGGTTCTGTAATGTGGATAAAAACTGTTTTACAATGGATTCTGATAGTTTAGCAGCACTTAGAGAAGCTCGTAATTGCTGCGGTTCTACTGATTTTTCTGATATTAAAATGGCTGCTATGGTAACAGGCAATGAAGCCGATTACGAAAAAGATCCTACAGTTTATGCCGTAAGCGGGTTTACCGTTCTTGTTGACATAAACGGTGACAAGGGTGACGGTACTTTATGGGACGATGTTTATCCGTTCTTTATTGGTGCAAATGGTACTGTTTACCCCGGATATCCTTTGAATGCTGTTAAAGATGCTGATTCTGCGAGCAGTTCATTGTATATTGGCGGTAATAGCGAAAAACAATTACCGGTTGACGTATACTATTACGAGAGTGTAGGTGATAACCGTAAAAAAGTTGTTGCATTTCCGGGTGTATCATTTGCAAGGGGTATGTGTTCCGCAAGAAAACTAAGAGAATATACTCCTTATTGCTTGAATCTTGGCGGTAAATTCTCTGCTAAGTATACTAAAGATGACGGTACAACCGATACACTGCCGGCTGATTATTTAACTACAAATAAGGAAAAAAATCCTTGCTATAAAAATGTATGTTATGTAGCTGTTAAACGTAAGTTAAAATTGTTCTAGAATAGCAGCCCCTCCTAATTTTGGAGGGGCTTATTCTTATGAGGTGATATCTATGATAGTTGATAAACTTGAAAATGTGGCGATGTATGGTGAAATACCTGAATTTGTTGGTGATTTTATTAAAAACTTGAAAAAAGATGTTGAGTTGGGCAAGTATCAGTTAAATTCTAATGATTATGCCAATGTAGAAACATACAATACAAAATTGCTAAATAGTGCAAAGTTTGAAGCTCATAAAAAGTATATTGATATACAAATATTACTATCAGGCAGAGAACGTATATATGTAAACGAAGCAAAAAATTTTACCGTAAGTGAAAAATATGATGAACAGAAAGATATCGAATTTTATTCAAATTATGTTGGAAATTCTGATTATATAACACTTGATGGAAGTAATTTTGTTATGCTATATCCGCATGAAGCTCATGCTCCACAGGTTGCAATAAATGATAAACCTGAAATTGTAAAAAAAGTTGTTATAAAAATATTATTTTCTTAATTTCTCAGGAAAAATATCCCATTTAATTGCTTCATTTTTTCTAAACCATGTTAATTGACGCTTTGCGTAATTGCGTGTATTTTGCTTTAAATTTGCAACAGCTTCTTCAAGTGTAGAAATCCCATCAAGATATGAAATTATTTCTCTATAGCCTATTGTATTTATTAAATTAGGAATACGTCCATGCTTATTTAGTAAGTACTTGGTTTCATCAATCAAACCGGCTTCTATCATTAGATCAACACGTTTTTCAATACGTTCATATAGTATTTTTCTGTCAAAATTTTTCCCAATCCACTCAACCTCATATTGAGAAGAATTTTTTGACCTTGATTCTGCAAGTGATTTTCCTGTAACTTTTAAAATTTCAATGCTTCTGATAACTTTTTTTCTGTCATGTATATCTACAATGTCAGTTGCATTTTTGTCTAAATTATATAATATTTCAGCAAGTTTCTCGGTATCCAATTTATAGAGTTTATTGCGTAAGTCACGATCGGGTTTAATTTTGGGTAATTCATAGTTTTTAAGTAAAATATCAATATATAAACCGGTCCCGCCGACAATAATCGGAGTTTTACCTTTTGCTATTATTTGATTTATAAGTTTTATTGCTTCATTTTTATAGAGAGCAGCAGAATACTCAAATTCCGGTTCAACTATATCAATCATATAATGCGGGATTCCTTGTTGCTCATCAATTGTTGGCTTTGCGGTACCAATATCGAAGCCTTTATATACAAGTCTTGAATCGGCAGAAATTATTTCGCCGTTTATTTTTTTTGCAAGTTCAATTGAATAAGCTGTTTTACCGCTTGCAGTTGCTCCTACAATAGCTATGACTTTATTATTCTTCGATAAAATTTTGTTCATAATACGAGAATAATAACACAATTATGTAAACCAGAATATAGTAAAAAATTATCAGCACGAAAAAAGCAATTATTGGGTGAAATAACAACATTGAGTTGATAAAGGAAATTCCGACCACAAGAAATAAAATATACGAATATAAAATAATTGAATTTTTAAAATTAATAAAGACTTTTTTAATAGATTTAAATAAAGCTATAAAAGCATTTTTATCCCCATATACTATTTCAGGGAGCCATAAAAGTGTTATAAAAGAAATAAAAATTGCACCAGGAATAAATAAATTTCTCCATTGGACAAATGTCAATTCATATTTATCTGCAATAAAGGTAATAACAGATGATAATCCTAAATAAACAAAAATATAAATAGATAGAACTCCAATTATAGGTAAAAATAAGCGTCCTATTCCTTTTGGCAGTGTTGTAAGTAAATCAATAAGAGCATTAGCTCTATCTTTATCAAAAACAAAAACTTTTTTTGATAGTGCAATAGTTTTTTTAGCCATATATAACCAGGCAGAGAGAAAACCGCATGCCATGATAAATATAGTTACTCCTGCAAAAATCTGTTTAAATATAGTATTTGCAACATCAGCAGCATAATTACCATACCAACTTAAAATCGACAAAAAAACAATAAGCGGAGTAGCAAGAATTATGCTTTCATTAGTTGTTTTAAAGCTATTTTTTATAATTTTAAACATAAATTTTACCTGATTGTTTAAACCGTAGAATTTGTCGGCTGATTAGGTGTCTGTTCAGAAATTTTTTGCATCTGACGTCTGCGCTTACGTCTGCGCATTAAATCAACAAATGCCTCAATTCTTGTAATATATCCGGCTCTGCCGGTTTGCTCGTCCATAATTAATGGCAAAATAGGAATTTCGCAATTCTCACGCATAGCAGGAAATATATTTTGAGACATAATTTCAGGCATACAGGTAAACGGGCTTATATGAATTATACCATCAATGCCTCTTTCATTAGCATAAGCAACATCTGAAACGCATTCTAAGGCATCACCACCTATATCACGCATTAAGTATGGCTTTGCAAGTCTGTTGGCACGCTGTAAATGGGTTTCGCCTTTCCTAAATGCTTTCGGAATAATTGCATCTTTAAGAAAACTGCTTACCGTAAGGCTTCTGCGGACTTGTACACCCATTCGGCCAAGTTCTTTTTCTATGTTTTGATTCGAAAATTCATCATTAACAAGATAAATTTCTCCGGTTATATCAACGTATAAAACTTCTTTATTAGGATTAATTTCAACTTTAGACATCTCCTCTTTAACTAATTTTGATGCCTTTCTTAATCCCAGTACAGTATCATATTGGTCAATTATTTTTAAAGATTTATTGTAGTGTTTTTCGGCATCTCCTTGATTAATTTCTCTTGCTCTGCAGTATGATAGGCGAGTTTCAAGTTTATCTAAAAGAAATACTTTAAGCATAGCTATAAATATTGCTCTGCAAAAGAGGAATGGATTATTTTTACCGCTGGCTTCAAGTAAAAAATTATACATACCTTTTAAGCCGTCATATAATTGCAACTCCAAGTATTTTGCTTCATACCCTAAATCAGTAAGGGCATTTGCAATACATTTACCGTATTCACCCAATCTGCAGCAACCCGGAGATGTTATCATTGCAACATAGTCTGTTCCACCCTCAATTGCTTCTATAAAATTACCTAAAATCAGTTTATATGGCAGACAAATAGCCTCCGGTGCATGTTTTGTACCTAAGGATAATGCTTTTTTGCTGGTATAAGGTTCAACAAAAGGTTCACAGCCTATAATTCTCAAAGCTGCTGACCAAGCATAACTAATAGTTCCCATATGGGGAAATGATATTTTTCTTTTTGCTTTTTCAACTTTACTCATAATTATCTATATTATACCTTGTTTTACCAAGTCTTTCTTTATTCTATCCAATCCTGTTTGTATAATTCTTGAAATTCTTGACTGCGAAATATTAAATTCTTCCGCGATTTCTCGCAATTTTTTTTCTTTAAAAAATTTATATTCTATAAGTTCTCTCTCTCTTGGAGGGAGCTTTTTCATTGATTCAAGTATACCGTTTTTTAATTCGGAAAATTCAATACTTTCTTCCGGAGTTTTGTCATTTGCCTTAATTTGAGTGGGAATTTCTGCATCTTGAAGCTCATCAATTGATAAAATGTTCTTATAAACATCAGCTCTAAATTCGGCATCATCTGTTTCGCTGAGTTCATTTGAAGTCTGCTGCTTATTTTTTAACGTGTACCACTTATATCTTCTGCGAACTTCATTTCTAATTGCCCATTTAATCGCAGTCGAAAGATAGGTACTATTATATTCTTCAGGTTCATGATTTTTGAATAGAATATAAAGTGCATGAGTCCCTATGTTGATTAGTTCCGGCAGCTCAATCAAATGAGAACGTGAAAATTTTTGATACTCCACCTTCGCAATTATTTCTATCAAATCTTTAAATTCTCTTAATTTTACATTTTCTTCAAATGACATTACTAAAACCGGTCCCAACAAAAATAATAGTGTCTATTTACAACTTAATAATATCAGAAAAAAAAGTATATGACCAGACAATGTAATTTCTCTTAACATAAATTATATTCACAAAAAAGGAGATTTTTATGAAAGTTTTATTCTGTACTGACGGCTCAAAAATAAGTTATAATGCTATCAGAAATTTTTCACACTGGGCAAAAGATTTTACTGCAGATGTAATTTGTGCGATTGATTGGAGTTTTTTACCTGATTCTGTATCAATAGAGGACAGTGAATTTTCTGTGATGTGTACAAATTCAGCAGATTCAATTCTTGATTATGCCGAAACTCTGTTGAAAGAAGAAAATATACAGTTAGGCAAAAAGATTAAAATGTGCGGTGCAACTGTAGATTGCATATTAGAAGCTTGTTCAAAAGAAAACTATGATGCTGTAATACTCGGTTCTAACGGTAAAAAAGGTATACAAAAATGGTTAGGCTCAGTATCACAAGAAGTTGCATCTGTTGTGAAAATTCCGACTTATATATCAAAAGAAGCAAATAATTATAATAAAATTCTGTTTGGAATAGAAAATTCAGACAACAGTCCTGAAGTTATACGCAAAAGTCTTGAAATGCTTAATCTTGAGAATAAAGAAATATATTTGACAACAGTGTATGAAGTACCTGATTATTTGTTTTTAGAAGGCAACTTGAACACATCTTGGATACTTGAAGTAAGAAAAAAACAAGAAATAAGTGCGCAAATTTTGCTAAATGAATCAGAAAAGATTTTTAGTAAGCTCGGATTAGTTGTTAAACATAAAGAAATTTTAGCCGGAAATCCTTCCTCTGAAATTATTAAGTATGCACAAAAGGAAGGAATAGATTTGGTTATATGCGGGACTAAACAACGAAAAAATTTGTCAAAATTTTTATTAAGTTCGGTAAGTAAAAGAATTTTAGAAAATACAAATTCAGATGTCTTTCTTATAAGACCGATATAATGGAGTTATTTTCAAGTTTTGTCATTGCTCCATACATAACAGTTGCTTTTTTGATCTCATGTCCGATTGGAAATCCTGCAATTATTGGTATATTTTTATTGTTATCGGCTAAGGTTTTAAAATATGTATCCAAATAATTTTGGTTATCAATATTAGAGAAATCTCCAAGAATAATTGCACTTATATTATTTCTAAATTTTTCAATATTAAATAATTGAGTAAAATATCTATCGATTTTATAAGCACTTTCACCAATATCTTCTGCAAAAAATATAAATTTATCGTCCGGTATGAAATCTAAACCGCATATAGAAGCGATAGTAGTAAGATTACCTCCAAAAATCAAACCTTGGGCATTCCCTTTGTTATATATTACGGGGTTATACGCGGATATATTAAAACTTAGATTTGTCACTGTATTGAAAAATGAATTTTCAGTAAACTTATCAATATTATTTCCAAAATCGCATTGTGCCATGGGACCTGAAAATGTAATAAGTCCTGTTTTTTTGAGTATTATTGCATTTAAAGCTGTGATATCAGAATAACCGCAAAAGATTTTAGGATTTTGACTAATTAAATCATAATCAATCTTATTTAAAAGCCTTATTGCGCCATAACCGCCTCTGGCACAAATTATCGCATCAATAGATTTATCTGAAAAAGCCCAATGTAAATCTTCAAGGCGATCTATATCGTTTCCTGCAAGATAATCAAACTTTTTAAAAATATGTTTACCGAATTTTATATTAAAGCCCCTATTTTCAAAATAATGTTTTGCATTTTCAATTTTTTTAGATTCAACATCACCGGAAGGTGCAATTATAGCAATTGTATCACCATATTTTAAATTTTTAGGTTTAATTAAGTTCATAATATGCCCTATTTAAAGAATTATTTGATATAATAACTCTATCATGAATACAAATTATGTGCCTTTATATAGAAAATACAGACCGCAAGCTATAGAACAAATAGTTGGTCAAGAGCATATTAAAAAAGCTTTGGCAAATGCTATTCAAATGGATAGAATTGCACACGCATACTTATTTACCGGCCCGAGAGGAACGGGTAAGACTTCTACTGCGAGAATTTTTGCTAAGTCATTAAATTGTGAAAAAGGCCCGACAATTTCTCCTTGTAATGAATGTGAAAATTGTAAAAATATAACAAATTCTATTCCAATTGATGTTATAGAAATTGACGCGGCAAGTAACAGATCCGTTAGTGATGCTGACGAAATTATCCAAAAAGTTGCGCTGGCACCTGTTCAAAGCCGTTACAAGATTTATATTATTGACGAAGTACATATGCTCACAAATCAAGCTTTTAATGCTTTATTAAAAACACTTGAAGAACCTCCGAAAAATGTTATATTTATTCTTGCTACAACTGAAGTTCATAAAGTTCTTGATACAATTAAAAGCCGCTGCCAAAGGTTTGATTTTAAAAGAATTACAACAGATGATATTGCAAAACATCTTCGTTACATATCTGATAATGAAAACATTAACATAACAGATGAAGCTTTATTGTATATAGCTCAAAATTCAGCAGGCGGAATGCGGGATAGTATTGCATTACTTGATCAATTAAGCGTTTTAAATTCGAAAAAAGAGGCTATTTCTGTTGATGATATTAATAATTTACTTGGAAGACTATCTTTCAATTCTTTGACCGATTTATTTGTATCAATTTCAAATTCAAATCAAAATGATGCCTTAAATATTCTAAATACGATTTATAATCAAGGCAATGAACCTGTTCAAATTCTGTCAAATTTGCTTGAATACATGCGGAATGCTTTAATTATAAAATCTGCACAAGGTGCGGAAAATTCTGTCATTCAGCTAAATTCAGAGCAAGTAAAAACGCTAAAGACAAACATTGATAAATTAGAAGTGCATCAAATTATTTCTCTTATTGATAAGTGTGCTAATTATATAAAAGAATTGAAATTAACTTCTAATCCTAAATTATGGCTTGATGTTGCAATATTGGATATGGCAAATCTATCTCAAAATACAAAATTAGAAGATTTGCAAAAAAGAATTTCTCTGCTTGAGAATGGTAATACTTTAAAACTTGTTAATGCTTCTCCTTATAACACCCCGCCTTCCCCTGTCAAAAAAACTGAAGTAATGAAGCCTGCTATTACGAAGCATGACATTGCTAAGCAAGATAAATCCGAATTAATTGAAAAAAAATCGCAATTTTCAGAAGAAGAAGTTTTAACTGATGCAGTGCCTCTTTCAAAACCGATAGAAAAAAATGCTTTAAAAGACCTCTGGCTGCAACTTTTAGATAATGTTTCAAGTTTTCCGTCCCGTGCAATATTGAAGCAGCAAGCTATCCCTTTGAAAATCTCAGAAGATGAAGTAATAATTACAATAAAAAACCAAAATTGGCTAAAACAGTTTGGGCAAGATGGTTCAAAGCACTCATTTATAGTTGATGCAGCTAATAAATTGTTCTCAGGTGGGGTAAAGAAGGTTATAGTCCGAGCACCGAGTCCATCTGATAAAATGATAAAAAACGAACAACCTGAAGAAGAAAATGACTCCCCTGCACCTGCTTCCGTTGAGAAAAAAATCGAAAAATCAGAAGAAATTAATAATGAAATTGTAATGGAAGCAATTGAGGTAAAATCAAAAGCAGAACAATCATCTTCCCAGAGTCATTCGCATAAAAATTCAGATGAATTTTACCATTCAGATGAAGTTAATATGGTTATGGATTTGTTTGAAGGTAAAATTATAGAATAACTTTAGACTCTTGCTTTTACACAACTATCTAAATAATCAACCATAACTTTTTTATAATTGTTGCATTCAGTTTCATTTTTAGCTTCAAATCTAAGTGTAAATACGGGCTCAGTATTACTTTGTCTAATCATTGCAAACCCGCCGTCAAAGACTATTCTCATACCATCTAATGTAATAATATCTTTAATCTTTGTCCCGAACATATCAGGATTGTTTAAAACTTCGGATTTAATGGCCTCCAGAACCTCTTTTTTTAGATGATTAGGACAAGGGAAGCGCACTTCATCACTTGTAAATACTTGATTAAAAGGCTCAAGAAGATTTTCCAATTTAAATTCAGGATTTTGCTTTTTATTATTTGCAACAATTTCTATCATTCTGCAACCTGCATAAATTGCATCATCAAAGCCGTAATAACGGTCTTTAAAAAATGTATGACCGCTCATTTCTCCGCCTAAAACGGCATTAGTTTCTTTCATTTTATCCTTAATATAACCATGTCCAGTTTTGCACATAATAGCTTTACCGCCGGAACTATTTATAGTATCAAACAATACTTGTGAGCATTTAACTTCTGAAACAACAACAGGTTTTTGAGCAATAATATCCATAGCAAAAATCAACAAAAGTTTATCACCGGTTAAGGGGGTTCCTTTTGAATCAACAATACCAATCCTATCGCTATCACCATCATAAGCTATACCAAAATCAGCATCATTTTCTAAAACAGTTTCAGATAGAGTTTTCAAAGTTGAAAGAACGCTTGGATTCGGGTGATGGTTAGGAAATCTGCCATCAGGTTCAGAAAATAATTCTATAACATCACAACCCATTTTTTTATATAACTCAGGACCTACAATTCCCCCTGTAGCATTAGCACTGTCAACAACGACCTTTATATCTCTCCCTATCGTTCCAAATGATCTAGTCATTTCAGCCATATATTCCTGCAAAATATCAGTCTTATAATCATAATCAATTAAATTTTCAGGTAATGCTCTCCAATTTTCAAACGTTAAATCTCTTACTTCTCTGATTTGTTTTTCGTTAAGTGTCTGTCTGTTAAAAGTCATTTTCAAACCATTGTATTCACTGGGGTTATGACTTGCTGTAATAATCATTGCTCCATCAAGATTATGAGCAACTTCTGAATAGTAACCTATCGGAGTCGGCGCAAGACTAAGATCTTCAATTTTACCGACCTTACTATCAGCCAACCCATTTATTAAAGCTTTTTTCAAACTCGGAGAATGTAATCTTGCGTCCATACAAACGCTTATTTTTAATTCGGAAGATTTTTTACCGCAATTTTCGCAGAGCCATTTTACATAACCAAAAGCTATATTATAAAATAACTCCTCAGTAATATCATCTTCGTAGATTCCCCTAATATCGTTTTTCCCAAAGGCGTGTTCATATTTCTGCATTATTCACATCTCCCAATCTTTAATCTATAATTCAATTGTATCATGAAAAAATTTATAGATAATTTTTCAAATAATCAAAACATATCAGCTTGGATTTTTATTCTTCCTGCTATATTGGGAACATTTATATTTATACTCATACCGGTGGTATGTTCTTTTGGTTTGAGCTTTGCTAATTGGGATTTGCTTAACCCTATAACTTTTGCAGGGCTTGATAATTATAGACAAATATTTTCAGACAATTTATTTTACAGAATTCTGATAAATACGATAGTATTTGCCCTTTCTACATCTATTTTAGGGGTTATAATACCTTTAATTTTAGCCTCAATATTAAATACCAAAATAAGAGGAAGCGAATTTTACAAAACCGCATATTTTTTACCGTTCATTACTCCGATGGTTGTTATTGGTATTGTTTGGGCTTGGATTTTTGACCCGAATATTGGTTTTTTAAATCAAGTTTTGCATATACATATTAATTGGTTATACGATTCAAAGTTTGCTATGCCTGCGCTAATAATCGTTTCTGTATGGAAACTAATCGGATATAATATGATAATATTTTTATCTTCACTGTCTGCAATATCACAAAGTATGTTTGAAGCCGCAAAAATTGATGGGGCAAATTCATTCCAAATATTTAAAAATGTTACCATTCCGTTATTATCACCGACTATTTTCTTTGTTGTCATAATAACTGCTATCAGCTCATTTCAGGTTTTTGATTTAATATATTTAATGACGCAGGGCGGTCCTTTTGATAGTACAAACGTACTTGTTTACGCAATTTATAAGAATGCATTTGAATATTTTAATGTTGGTAAAGCAAGTGCAATCGCTTATGTATTATTTGTCATAATTCTTGTATTAACCCTTATTCAATGGAGTTTAAGGAAAAAATTAGTTTATAATGAAAATTAATTTGTAATAATTCTTTAAATTATTAAAGTTTTTTCAAAACATTCCGATAAATAACATGTAAGATTTAGAGGAGTGTGTATCTCATGTATGATGAGTTATTGAAACAACAAATTATAGTTGAGCTGAAAAAATTAATAAATAAAGCTGAAGAAATTGAAAATGACACTGATGCTTATTGCGAATTTATGAAAGGCATGATACTTAATACCTATAGTGTTAATTAGTCTGTTGAGCAATGAATTTTGTGAAAAATCCGCTTAAATTGTATCTATGAATATTGTTATAATTGGCGGAGTTGCAGCAGGGGCAAAGGCTGCCGCAAAAATAAAACGTTTACTTCCAAATTCTAATGTGACTATTTATACAGATGATACTCATGTTTCATACTCTGCATGCGGTCTGCCGTATTATATCGAAGGAAGTTTTTCGGATTACAGGTCGCTTCTGGTGAGATCCGTAGAAGAATTTAAAGTCTCAGGTATTGATGTCTACTTAAATACCAGAGCTGATAAAATTTTACCTCAGCAGCACCAAGTTTTAGTTTCAACAAATAATGATGCAAAACTTGTAAAATATGATAAATTAATTATAGCAACAGGCGCAAGGCCTTATATCCCGGATATAATCGGAGTAAATGATTTTGATAATATTTATACACTTAGAAAAATTGAAGATGGTATAAAAATCAGAGAAAAAATGCTTCAATCTGCTCATGCAACAATTGTAGGGAGCGGTTTTATTGGTTTAGAACTTCTTGAAGCTTTTACTAAAAACGGCTTAAGTGTTGATGTAATTGAACGTAATGACAGATTAATAAAAGCTTTTGACCCTGATATGTCAGAGCATATAAGAACACGCTTAGAATCAATTGAACAACGAACATTCAGATTTCATACAAGCGAAAATGTTATAGAAATAACGGGAAATGACAGAATTGCGCATACAGTTAAAACTCAATCAGGAAAAGAAATTCACACTGATATGATAATTCTGTGCGTTGGTGTTGTACCTAATTCTGAATTAGCAAAAGATGCGGGAATCGAAATCGGAAAAACAGGTGCAATAAAAGTAAATAAACTTATGCAAACTTCCATTGAAGATATTTATGCATGCGGAGATTGCTGCGAAGAAAATCATATTGTAAGCGGTCAAGATGTTTGGGTTCCGCTTGGTTCAACGGCTAATAAGGAAGGAAGATGCGCAGCTCTGAACGCAGCAGGCCAATATACAGTATTTGAAGGGGTATTAGGTTCAATTGTTTCAAGATGCTTAAACACGACAATGGCAATGACGGGATTAAACGAAACCTCTGCAAAAGAAGCCGGATATACACCTGTAAGCACAATTATTTCTAAACCTGATATGGTTGCATATATGCCTAATGTCGGTGATATAACTTTAAAAGTTATTGCAGATAAAGTAACAGGTTTGCTATTAGGCGGACAAGCAATCGGAAGTTTTGGAGCTGATAAACGCATAAATTCGCTTGCAACTGCATTATTAGCCCACATGACGGTAAATGATTTTAAAAATAATGACTTAACTTATTCTCCGCCATATTCAACAACAATAGATCCATTACTTGATGCAATGAATATATTGTGCACAAAGATAACTAAGCATTGCTAAATTCTTGCAATATACTTTGCAATCGCTTCTCCCATAGAAAAGCAGCTTGCTTGAACTCTTAATGCCCCTTGTGCCATATAATCTGCAGAAAGGCAGCGTCCTGCAACAAATAAATTTTCATAATCTGCCGACATCAAACTCTCAATAGGTAATTGATATTCGCCTGTCATTTCAAGCGTTGAAGCCTCTTTTTGGGCATTATGAACGTCTACAGGATAGTTTGAAATAACTGCAGGGTGTTCAAATTTTTTACCTGAACGCAAATCTTCAATCCTATAAATATATTTACCCTTAATACGGCGAGAAACCCGCACTCCGACTGAATCAGCAATATCTGAGATATAAGCTTTTTCAAACCCTTTAAAATATTTTTTACAAAATTCAGATATCCTAAAAATTGCCTGCCTGCCCTCAATTAGGGCGCTTGAAACATCTTGAATGTTGTTTGGATTGTATCTTTTAACCAATCTTGGACAGTTAAAAGCAACGCTATCAGAAGTTCCTGCAACTGTAAAAATCTGAAAATAGTTTCTATCACTGTCTTTTAGCTCGTCAAACTCTACGGCTTTATCAAACAAAGGGGCTAAAGCCCAGTGTTTATCAGTATCCCAAGTATATGCGGTTGATAAGTGTGTCCCCCCGTCAATTTCTTGTACGGTAGTAACATTTCTGTCAGAATCAAGCTCTAATAGCCAATTCCCAAGTGTTTTTAAATTTACTCCCGACATAATAAAGCGCAGACTCATTGGCTGAAAGTCTTGACTATCATCTAAAAATTCACAATTAATTAATTTTGAAAAATCGCAATTCCCTGTAGCATCTACATAGTACTTCGCTTCGATATATACCGATAACTTATCACTATTAATCTTATAAATATTATTAGTATCTATCGTAACGTTACATGGAGATAATATTTTTGTGTCAAACCCGTATAAAATTTCTACACCTGCTGTAGAGAGCACATTTTCCAGCACAATTTTTAGAATTTGAGGATTAAACCACCCTTGATTACCTTGATAAGTAATTTGTGCACTATAAGCTCTCATTTGTTTCGTAAGTTCGTTATAGAAATCAGTATTAATTTGGTTATCACCGGATTTCATTATAGGAATGACAAGAGCACCTGTCATTGCTCCGCCAAGATAAGAATTTTTTTCTAATAGTAAAGTTTTTAAGCCGAATTTTGCACAATTCCACGCACAAGCACACCCCGCAGTTCCTCCGCCAAATATAACAACATCATAAGATTTCATATTACAATTATACAAATTGGGTGAAATTATGGCAAGCATTACTGAAAATATATTAGTAATCCATTTTGCCCATTCTTAGCACTCTACCAGCACAAAGTAAGCCTTCCTTTTCTCTTATGCATGCATTCATAATCCCATTTTCAATCTCATTTGTTAAGTAAAGTTTTGCTTCTTGTTTATCCTCAGGAGGCATATCATCACCCATATTTGATAATTCTCTGTCTATAAGGTATTCAATATTTTCTTTAGAATCAGAAGGATAAACAATTCCATTATTTCCCAAAACAAAACTAAATATATCCCTACCATATTGATTAGGTTTTTCTGTACCGTTTGTATCTATATAAAATTCTCCGGCTAATCCCTGCATAGTATTATCAGTTGCACCATATGGATCTCCATTGTAAAAAGAAAACTGAAGTAACATTGTTCCATCAATAAATGTTATAGCCTTACTACTATATCGCGCATCTTTTCTGCCATTTAAATAATACCAATAATAATTATCACTGCTTTCATATTTTTTTAGACTAGATATTTTAAAATATTTAGAAAGATTTTTATGAAAATTGCTGCAATAATCAAATCTATCATAGAAGTATGACTCACATTGCCCATACCATGGGCGGTCACCATTCCTATTATTTTGTATCATTCCGATAAAGCCTTCGGTTTGAGATAATCCGGAAGCATTTTCTTCTGCTAGCATTCTTCTAAAACCTTGATTTAGCATGGCATATGATTTTTGCAGTTTAGATGTCAAAATACGTTTTTGAACATTTGTAATTAAATGTGGGATTGTTAATGCTGATACAACACCAATTATCCCTATTGTTATCATCATTTCTGCCAAAGTAAATGCTTTTTTCATGTCATACTCCTTTAATTATTAAGTAAAAATAGATTTATAGCATGGTATATAGATACCACGTACTATTATTATAAACCATTTGCAAGAAATAGTCAATATTATCAATAATAAGATATATTTATCTATTTTTTAAAGAGGTTTTTATGTCTGTAAGAGAGTTTGTTAAAATATTATTAGCCAAAGAGTGTATGACACTAACACAATTAGCAAAATTAGCTACTGAGAATAGTGATAAAAAATATACAATGGACGGCTTATCTCATAAAATGCGTAAAGGTTCGTTAGATTTTAATGATGTTGAATATTTTGCAAAGCTTCTCGGATATGAAATTATTTTGAAAAAAGTTGAAGAAGTTTAGACTATATCGCTTAGATATATACTTATAACAGTAAAGATTTTAAATTAAGTTCAGAATAACATTAATAAATGGAATGTCACCCTGAACTGACTAGAAAAATAGTTGAGCTTGCGAAACGTAATATTCTGTTCATACTCGGTGATTCAGGGTCTATTTAATATTATAAGTCCGCTTATATTCTGAACTAGAAATTCGATTACTGTTTTTAACCTCTAAATTTCTGCGTTCGATAATCGCCTCATTTTGGTCTGTTAAATTTTCATCACGATAAAATATACCTGCCTTCGTTTTAAAAAGTCCTAAATCGAATTCTGAAAAGGGTAAATCTATCAGGTCGACATTTTTGACGGCAATTGTTCCCGTATATTTCCCGCGTCCAATATGAAAACCTGCTTCTATCATAGCTGAACGAACAGATGCGGAATTTGAATATGTCAAAAGCATTCCGTCAGGTTCCATATGTTCATATAAAAGTTTAAAAAATTCATAAGACCATAGACAAGGACATTTTGAAGGCGTAAATGCATCTAAAAAAATTAAATTATATAAATTATTATCATTTTTTATAACAGATCTTGCATCATTAATTTCAAGGTCAAAATTAATATCAAGTAATTTATAGCCTTTTAACCTCTTTTTATAACAATTAGATATATTCCTATAATATATATTATGTAATAAGGCAGGTAAATGCATGATAGGGTGAGAATTACTCACATAAGATTTATAACTTTTAAATATGCCCGTTATATCGGTCTTAAAAAATTTGGAGTATCTTTTATCGCATAATACCTTATTTATCTCAATATTTTCGTAGATTTCAGGATATTTTTGGACAATTTTTTCAAAAATTAAAAAATTTATAATTTTTTGAATTTTGTAATTTGAATTCTCAGCAGAATTGTCCAGATATTTTTCAATTTTTTTATACTCAAAATCTAATTTATCATTTTTAAAATTTTTTACACCTGTTTTTATAAATGGAGATAAAAATGTTAAAAATTTATCGTTGTCTATAGCTTTTATATAAATCTTGCTAAAAATATTATTAGTATATATCTGTCCGTTATAAATATTTGTATTTTGTAAAGGAATATTATTTGTATGTATCGCTTCGATATTCGATTTTGCATGCGGAAATTTTTTTTGAAAAATTTTCAAAAAATAATTTTCAAAAATAAAATTTAAAAAACTTTTAGAGTTATATCCAATTCCATAGCAGATATCTAAAACTTTTATTGAATCATTCATTAGCAAATTTTCAATATTAACAGGTAATATAAATTTCTCATAGGCTTCAGTTAACGCACCTGTTGCGCTATGGTATATATCTTGAAAATCCTCGTTATACAGCCCTACTGAGCCGTCATTAGTAAAATATGGGTGAAATCCGCTCATAGTCTTATTATACAGGCATTTTACTATGATACAAATAATTAATATAATGTAAAATTATGTTTCTGGTATAATAACTACGAAAGGTTAGAAGTATGAAAGTAAGTGTAAAAGTGCCAGCCACAACGGCTAATATAGGTCCGGGCTTTGATTGTCTGGGTATGGCACTTCCAATATATAATACAATCACAATTGAAGAAACAGTTTTGCCGGGAACAGGCATTGAAATTAATGTCATGTCTGATGGGGATACAATTGACCAATTACCATTGGATCATGTTCCGACTGATGAAAACAGTATAGTATATAAAGCAGTTGAATTACTGTACAATTCAATCGGTCAAACCCCGAGTGAGTTGAAGATAAATATTCATTCAAATATACCTGTTGCAAGAGGACTGGGAAGCAGTTCATCTGTTATAGTAGGAGCTTTAATTGCCGCTAATGAGCTTTTGGGCAGACCTGCTGATGAAGTTGCTTTATTATCAATAGCTTGTGAAATTGAAGGACACCCTGATAATATAACTCCTGCAATTGTCGGTGGGCTTGTTATATCTTCGCAAGAAGATGACGGAAGCG
This sequence comes from bacterium, assembly GCA_017467605.1. GTDB lineage: Bacteria > Cyanobacteriota > Vampirovibrionia > Gastranaerophilales > Gastranaerophilaceae > Zag111. The sequence goes on from JAFUSQ010000017.1 coordinate 62,585, forward strand.
TTATTTATAAAAAACTTGATTGGCCTCAAGAATGGGCAATTACTGTATGCGTACCGGATTTTGAATTATCAACAGATATTGCTCGTTCTGTGTTACCAAAAGATGTCCCTATGAAAGATGCAATTTTTAATGCAAAACGTTTAGCTATGTTTGTACAAGCCGTGAACTCAAAGGATTCCGAATTAATGAAATTAGCACTTCAAGACCGATTACATCAGCCATACAGAATGAAATTGATACCCGGTCTTGATAAAATTATGGATAATTTACGGCATTTTGATAATGTATTGGGTTGCGTTTTGAGTGGTGCCGGTTCATCAATCCTTGTTATATCCAAAAAAAATAACCTTGATAAAATAAAAGATGTTGTTAGAGAGACCTGGGCTGATCAGAACATTAAATGTAGTATAAGAACTCTTTCTGTTGAAAATGAAGGGGCTCAAATTATCTCTAACGAAGATTAGCTTTGTATATAGTAAAAATTAGTAATATAATTTATAAAAATATCCTTCATAATTTTAAAGTGGAGGATATTTTATGAATGTAAAAATACTAAATTCGTGCGTTGGGTGCGGAGCTTGCGCAATTATTAATCCGAATGTTTTTGAAATCCATGGTAACAAGGCTATTGTTAATCCAAATAAAATAGATGAATCAGATGATTTGTGTATTGATGCAGCAATTAGTTGTCCCGTCAATGCTATAGAAATTTGTGAATATTAAGTTTCGTTAATATTAAAATAGCTTTATACAAGGGATTATGAGCCTTTAATAAAATCTTAGGCAATTTTTCTGAAGAAAAATACTTTATATAAGAGTAGGTTATTTTTAGGTTAGAAAAATTGAAAGGTAGGTTTTTATGGTATTAGGTTATGTAGCTGGCGCAGGCGGAGCATTAGGTGTACCTTTGACTCGTACTGTTGCAACTTTATTGGATTCTAAAAAAGGAAGTTTGACAAATAGAGCACAATGTGCAAAAGAACATATGAATAATGATTTAAATCTGGGTTTAAAACTTAGCGTTCCCGCAGCAGCTGGGGTAGTCGCAGTATGCAAACCGGATTTGGCAACAAAACTTGCAGCAAAAGCCGGAAATTATATTACTTACGGAGTAAAAGAGGCAGTTAAATTATTTAGTAAAGGCGGTGCTAAAGGACAAATCGCAAAAGCTATTGGATATATGGCAAAACACCCAACAAGAACAGGGGTTGCAGGTTTGGCTCTAACTGCCGGTTTGTGGGTATTGAATTCAATTGTTAATCACGCAAATAAAAACGGCAGAATTAACCAAAAATATGAAGATGCCGCAAGAATTGAATCTCAAACAAAAAACGTAGTTCTTGAAAATCCCGCTTATAAAAATCAAGTGATGGAATTTTACAAAAATGGCGGTAGAGGCATATACTAATCAACAATATAAATTAAAGGCGGAGTCTATATACTAGGCTCCGCTTTCGTATGTAACACATATTTTTAACTTACTATTTTCAACTCCAATAACAGCCCATCTTACTATAGAACCTAAATTCTCTTTTAATTTTTCTTCTATAGACTCTATACAAGAAGTCTTATCTATAAATATCACTGTAGATAATATTGATTTCATAATATTTTACCTATTCAACAGTAACAGATTTTGCAAGATTTCTTGGCTGGTCGACATCTTTTCCAAGAAATTCCGCAATATAATATGCAATTAATTGAAGCGGTATCATTGCAATAAGCGGAGATAACAATTCCATTACTTCCGGCACTCTTATAATAAAATCAAACAAATCATCAAGTTTAGGATCTGTTGAATTTGTTAAAGCAATCATTCGAGCATTACGGGCTTTAGCTTCTTCACTATTTGAGAGAAGCTTTTCATAAACAGAACCTTTCATCAAAATAGACAATACAGGCATAGTTTCATCAAGCATTGCAATAGGTCCATGCTTTAACTCTCCTGCAGGATAACCCGTTGCATTAATATAACTTATTTCTTTGAGTTTAAGGGCTCCTTCTAAAGCCGTCGGATAATTTATTCCTCTGGCAATATATATAAAATCTCTTGTTCCTGAATATTTTCTGGCGCATTTTTGAATTTCTTCTTTATGTGACAAAATTTGCTCAATTTTTTGAGGTAACAACAACATTTCAGATTTAATGTTTCTTAAATCATCAGACTTCATGGTACCTTTAATTTCAGCCATATATAATGCTAACAAGTAAAATGAAGTTAATTGGGCAATATATGATTTAGTTGCTGCAACAGAAACTTCAATTCCGGCATTTACTGACAATAAACTATCTGCTTCACGTGCCATTGCGCTATCAGGTCTGTTTGTAATAATTAAAATATGAGAACCTCTTGCCTTCGATTGTTTAATCGCAGTAAGAGTATCAGCCGTCTCACCTGATTGTGAAACACCAATAACAAGTGTATGCTTATCTGTAACGGTTTTTCTGTAAATATATTCGCTTGAAGCTTCAACATCAACAGGTATTGAGCAGAAATTTTCTATAATATATTTACCAATCATTGCAGCATGTAATGATGTTCCGCAGGCAATAACCTGTATTCTGTTTAAATTTTTCAGGGTTTCTTTTGTAAGATTAACTTCATTAAGTTCAATTTCCGAATCAGAAGTTTTCAACTTACCAACCAAAATATTTCTTATAATATCAGGTTGTTCATGAATTTCTTTAAGCATAAAGTGCTTGTAACCCATTTTGCTTAAAGCAACTGATTCCCAAGGCAGAAGTTCAACCTTTGGCTCAATTTTAGCTGAATTTTCGTCTTCAATAATTAATTTATCAGGAGTTAAAGTTGCAACCTGATTATCTTCTAAGTAAATTGCACGTTTTGTATGCTTAATAAATGCAGGAACATCAGATGCAATATAGAATTCATTTTCACCTAACCCTATAACAAGGGGAGCATTACGTTTTGTAGCAACAATCTTATTCGGTTCATCATTATGCATAATACATAAAGCATAAGCCCCCTGAATTTTTTGAGTTGCAAGATGAACAGCTTTTGTTAAATCTTTAACTTCGGCATAAATAGATGCCACAAGATGAGCAACAGATTCGGTATCAGTTTGAGATTTAAAAATACAACCTTTAGCTTCTAACTCAGCTTTTAGCTCTTTATAATTTTCTATAATTCCATTGTGAACAATAACTAAATTACCGCAATTACAAGTGTGCGGGTGAGCATTAATAACTGTTGGAGCACCATGAGTAGCCCATCTTATATGCCCTATACCCATTGTTGATTTTGACAATTCATAAGCATGAAAAGAAAGTTCGTCTCGCAAATTTGCTAATTTCCCCTCAGCCTTATAAACCTTTATTGAGTCAGAACATTTAACCGCAATACCGGAGGAATCATATCCTCTGTATTCAAGTTGAGCAAGTCCATCTAACAATATATCTACAACAGGCTTATGCCCTACGTAACCGACAATACCACACATATTGTATCTTCTCCCTTATAATTACTACAATACATATAATATCATCAAAATGTTGAAAGTTTTATAACTTTATATATTTTTTACATTAATCTAAAATATGAATTCCTGCCCCCATAGATGCCGGCAGCACGTTGTTATAATTGTACCCTCTGTTTGTGTAATTCATTCGATTTATACCTGCACCGTATCCGCCGTAATCAAACGGAGAATTAATTATTTGAGGAGTAAAACCTGTGGGCTGTCCTATAAATCTGTTTAAAATGCGTTGGGCTGGAGTTCTGGCACCGTAATAATCGTTTAAATAGTTTCTGTTGTAATCATTTCGATAATTTGCAAGAATATTATTCATTCTTTGCGCAGTAGTCATTGTTGAATAGTTTCTGCCAAATAGTTTCTTTTCTATTCTATTCAGTCTTGATGCGGTACTGTCATTCCTATAGTAATTTCCGAACAGATAATCTTCTATTTGCATTAAATCTCTATCATATGCACTATTCCGGTAAGAGTAATCCGGGATAGTACTTGTTGTCTGGACTAATCTCGGAGCAGCAAAAGCACAGTTTAAATTTAAAGACAAAATTACAGTTACTATTAATAAATATTTTTTCATATACACCTCATAAACAATGTTTATAATAAAAATTATTATTAAAATTAACATTCAACTGTTGTCTAATCTTAACAATTAGCCCGACAGTAAATATGATGATAGTATAAACGTATGTTTGGGAAAAAGAAAAACGGGAAAAAAGAAGTTATTGCATATGTTCACTCTCATTGGGACAGAGAATGGTACAGAGAGTTTGAAGTTTTCAGACTAAGACTCTTAAAAGTTTTTGATAATGTCTTAAACCTTTTAGAAAATAATATTATACCCTCATTTTATTTTGATGGACAGGTTGCGGCATTATTGGATTATTTGGAATTAAGACCGGAAAAAGAAGAATTGGTTCGAAAATTAATATCTGAAAAAAAACTTTTTATTGGACCATTTTATTGCCTTGTTGATGAATTTTTAACTGACGGTATCTGTTTTAGAAAAAATCTTGAAATAGGAATGAAAATTGCAAAAGATTTTGGCTGCGTTGATTTTGTCGGCTATCTCGCAGATACATTCGGTCATAGCAGAAATGTTCCTGATATACTTAAAGAATTTGATATAGATAAGGCAGTTGTTTGGCGTGGTTGCGGAGATTTTTCATCAGAATTTAAATGGTTTGGCATAAATACTGTAAATCTTGTCAGGGGCTACTTTATGGATATTTTGTCTTCAGATATTCCTATAAAAGAAAAAGCACAAATTTTGGCAGATAATTTAGACAAAATCGCCGAAAAATCCTCTGATGTTTTGCTTTTACCAATTGGAGCTGACCACCTTAGCGTTCCTGAAAATATTTTTGAACAATTGGACTGGATTAATTGCTATCTTTATGATTATGAAATCCATTTGGGTTCAATTTTTGAGTATTTTGATAAGGTAAAATTTAAAGAGAAGCATAATGAAGAATTGCGTGATAACTCAAAAACATTCATTTTGCCGGGTTCATATTCTGCCAGAACAAGATTAAAACAATTAAATACACAATGTTCTTATAAACTTGATCTAGCAAACAAAATTCAGTATAATTTCGGTTCAAACTACGAAAATGCAATTGAATATGCTTACAAACTACTGCTTCAAAATCAAGCACATGACGGAATTTGCGGGTGTTCTACAGATTTAGTCCACCAAGAAAATATATCACGATACAATAAGGTAATGCAAATTGCTGATACTATAATTGAAGAAATTAAATTTAATCAAGAAAAAAATCTTTCAATTACATTTGGTTCAACTGATAAATATAAAATATTAGAAGTTGAAAGAAACATGATTGAACCTAATTCTCAAATTATTCAAAAGCGTAAAGGTTTTCCGACTGAGCTGCTGCATAATGTAAATAAAATACCTGTAACGGAAGATTATACAACAATTTATACCCTTATTAAAGAATTTAATGCTGACGGGAAAAACTCGGATTTGTTCGCTGACAATTCAAATCTATTTAACTCAAAGATAAGAATTGCCTTAGAAAACGGGCAGTTGAATATTTACGATAAGGAAAAATGCTACAAAAATTTTATTCAGTTTATAAGATGTAAAGACTATGGCGATACCTATAATTTTGGTCCTGTAGAAAATGATGTTTACGAAATTGCGGAAATTAAATCTGCAAAAGTCATTATGAATGGAGCACTTCGCTCAACAATAAGAATTTTCACTAACTTTTTTAATGTTGATGTTACTCTTGATAAACATTCAAAACTATTGAAATTTAAAATAAAATGGCTAAATCTGCTTTCAAATCATCTATGGCAAGTAAGATTTAATTTAAATAATCCTGTAAAGGAAACAAAGTCAGAAGATATGAATTTGTTAATAACTCGAAAATTTGATCCTAACTATAATATTAGAGAAAATTTACCGCAATCAAAAGGGTATGAAGCTAAAACCAATACTGCACCTATGCAAAGATTTGTATGGACAAACGGATTTGGAGTTATTACAAAAGGTTTGACAGAATATGAAGTATATAAAAATACGTTAAATATTACTCTGTTAAGAAGTGTTGGTATAATTTCAAACCCTAAAAATCCAGCCAGAACAACTCCTGCAGGGCCACCGTTAGAAGTTCCGGAAGCCCAGCAATTAGGAGAAAATATAGCAGAATTTGCAATAGGATTTTTCCCTGTAAAAGATTGGGCAGAATATGTAGAAGAAATTTATCCTCAAACAGTTTTATTCTAAAAAAAAGCGGTCATTTGACCGCTTTTTTTTATGGTTTTCCTATCCTTTTCCTTATTTCCTTTATCTTTTTTTCCTATTGATTATTTCACGACTTTTGATACAAAATTGATAACTTCAAATACAGAATCTTTAACAAATTCTTTTGCTAAAACACTTACTGGTCTGTTTTCTATACAATCAAAAACATAATAAATCGGATCTTGAGAATTATTAAACCTCATTCTTTTATCACTATGCTGTAAATAATTAAATTCACCTGCTTGTTTATTTCTTCTTGATGCTCTTTTTGTAATTGAACCAAAAGGCTGACTTGTTGTTGATAACATAACTCTTAATCTCTCTCTTATTTATATCTTACATATATATAAAGTAAATACTATTAAAAAAATTGCCTTTTAAAAAGAAATTAAGTTTACATTAGTTTACAATTATTATTTTTTAAGTTCAATAAGTTCTGTATTATTTGTTAAGTTTTTTCCTACAGCTTTTTCAAGTTGAGCTCTCGCGGAGTTATATTCATAAAGTGATGTGTAATAAGTTAATTGCGCTTGTTCATAACTGTTTTCAGCATCTTTTAATTCGGTTGGAGAAGCTTCACCTACTCTATATCTGCCATAAGATAATTCATAGTTTTCTTTTGCTTGTTTTACCTGTAAAATTGCAACAGGCAATTGATTACGCTTTTCTTGCAGTTTTAAATACGCATTTTGAATCTCTAAATATATAGAATTTTGGGTATTTTTCGCATTAGCCAACTCTTTATCATATAAATATTTTGCTTCTTTAATTTCGTTTCTAATAAGCATACCGTTTATACTTGGAAAAGTTAAATAAGCACCGTAATTAAAACCATAGTTAGAATTCCAATGTCTGCCGCCTCGTTGGTATTGACCTTCCGCTGAAATTGTAGGGAAATATGATTTTTTTGCAAGTTTTACAGTTTGATGAGCTTCTTCAACTTTTAATTCAGCAAGTTTTAGTTCAGGACGGGAATCTCTTGCTATATCAATTGCTTGCTCAAACGATATTTCAAGGGGTTTATACTTTAATCTTTCCGTAACTTCATATTTTTCAATGTAAGGTACACCCATAACATTATTTAATTGAGCAATCGCCAAATTTACGGCATTGTCAGCCTGAATTAATTTAAGTTTAGCATTACTTAGATTAGTTTCAGAAATTGTAACATCAACTTTTGGATTCATACCGCTTTGATAAAAAGCCTTGGCCTGATTATAAAATAGCTGATATTTATCAACGGTTTCCTGTGCAACCCGCTTATTTTCATATGCAAACAACAATTGATAATAAGCATCTTTTGTCTGAAAAATAATATCATTTACAGTAGCTTCAAAAGTCTTTTTAAAACCTTCGTAATCCAATTTTCTGATGGTAGCTTGATTTTGCGTAACCCCAAAATCATAAAGCATTTGCTGCAAAGATATTTGACCGAGCAAATAATAATCAAATTCCAGAGTTTCACCAAACGCATCAGATAATTGCAGTTGTCTCATTCTGGTATAACCCGTTTGCCAGGTAAATGTAGGGAAATAATTTGACCAAACTTGTTTTATTCTGGCATCAGATGCCAAAATATCCTGAAATGCAGCATTAATCTGAGGATTGTTGCCTAATGCCAATCTGATACAATTATCAAGAGTCATATCAATGTTTTTTTCAATTGAGCCGGATATAACAAATTCAGAACTTGAAGCAGATGTTGGCAAAACTTTGTCTCCTGACGGAAATTCATTTTGATTTATCTTATTTCCAAGTTCCTGTGCTAATACAGGCATTGAACTTAAAATCAATATTAAAGATATGATTATATTTTTAACCATTTTGTTTTCTTTCATTTAATTCTCGAATTTTTTTGGAAAAATTCATTTTGAATTCTTCAACTATAACATAATAAGCAGGAACTAAAAATGTTCCAATAAAAGCAACCGCAATCATTCCGCCAAAAACAGTCATACCGACAGAATGTCTTGAAGCTGCACCCGCACCGGCTGCAAAAACAAGCGGAAGCAAACCTAAAATAAAAGCAATGTTTGTCATCATTACTGCTCTAAATCTTAACTTGGCAGCCTGCATAGCCGCATCTCTTATGGATAGACCCTGACTATGAGCATCTTTTGCAAATTCAATAATCAAAATAGCCTGTTTTGTACTCAACCCGATTAACATTACGAGTCCGATTTGCGCATAAATATCCAAAGAATATCCCGCAACATATTGAAATACTAATGCACCAATTAAGGCTACCGGAGTAACAAGCAAAACACTTATAGGTAACAACCAGCTTTCGTACAAGCCAACCAGGAATAAGAAAATAAATACTAATGACATCAGTAATATCGGAATAATTTGACCGCTTGATTGCTTTTCTTGCAATGATGAACCGGACCAGTTAAATCCCATATCTTCAGGCAAAACTTTATTAGAAATTTCTTCCATCATTTCCATAGCTTTACCTGAACTTATCCCCGGACGCACGCTGCCGTTTATTGTTATTGCCGGATACATATTAAATCTAGTTCTCGTATAAGGACCGACAATATCATCAACTTTAATAACAGATGAAAGCGGAAGCATTTTACCATAACTGTTTTTAATAAAAATTTTATCTAAATCCGCAAGTTTTTCCCTGTAAGGAGCATCTGCCTGCAAATATACACGATAAACACGACCAAATTTATTAAAGTCATTTACGTAAGTTTTTGCATAATAAGAAGCTATTGCATTATAAACTTCCAAAATAGGAACATTTTGTGCCATAGCTTTTGAAACATCAACATCTATAAGAAGCTGCGGCATATTTGCGGTATAAGATGTATAAATCATATTAAAATCAGGATTTTTACGGACTTCCTGCATAAGTTTTTGTGCCTGTGCAAACATTTCAGAAGCAGATCTGTCACCTTTATCAAGCAACTGATACTCGAATCCGCCAAACATACCTAATCCTGAAATTGCAGGAGGTGAAAATGTAGCTACGGTTGCTGTCGGATAATTGGCAAATTGCTGATTAATATTTGCCATAATCGCATTTAAAGACTCTTTTGAATTTTTACGTTTTGACCAGGGTTTAAATTCTGCAACAATAAACGCTGTATTTTCACCATTCAATCCGACAAGAGCAATTGTTCCCATAATTCCGGGAATTTTCATCAACTTGGCTTCCACATCTTTTGCAACTTCATCTGTTCTTGAAGCTGATGAACCGTCCGGCAATTGAATTTGAGTAAATATCGCACCTCTGTCTTCTTGAGGCAAAAAGCCCCTCGGAATAACGAAAAACATAACAATCGAAAGCAATACGATTATTCCTAAAACTCCAAGAGTCAATTTCCAAGAGTTTATGAAATTTTGAACATAAGTTAAATATTTATCTCTTATTTTATTAAACCAATTATCAAAATCTTGTATAAACTTAAAATCAGCCTTTCCGGAGTCTTGTTTTAAAATCATAGAACATAATGCCGGAGACAGTGTTAACGCAACAAAAGTAGATAAACCGATTGAAGATGCAATACACAAAGCAAATTGCCTGAACATTCTGCCTGTAATACCTTCCATAAATGACACCGGAACAAATACCGCCATCAAGACAAGAGAGGTTGCAACAACGGCACCAAAAACCTCTTTCATAGTAATTTCCGTTGCTGATTTTGCATCTTTACCTTCTTGAATATGTCTTTGCGTATTCTCCAAAACTACAATTGCATCATCAACTACCAGTCCTACTGCTAATACTAAACCAAAAAGTATCAGTAGATTTATGGAGAAACCGAAGAGTTTCATAAATATAAATACCCCGATTAAAGATACAGGAATCGCTGCAAAAGGAATAAATGCAGCCCTTGCAGTACCTAAAAACAGGTATGTAACAATTGACACGAGCAATATAGCCAATGCAACAGCACTTACAACTTCTTTAATAGATTCTCTTACAAATTCTGTTTCATCATGCTGAACTTTATATTCAATATCTTTTGGAAAAGTTTTACTTAACTCCTCAAGTTTTTTTCTAATTTTATTAGAAAGAGCAATAGCATTTGCCTCAGGCATTTGACTGACAGGTATAATTGCCGAATTTCTGCCGCTAATACGAGAAAAATGTGAATAATTTTCGGCTCCGAGTTCAACTCTGGCAACATCTTTAAGTCTAATTTGAGCCCCGTTAGGTAATGAACGCACAACAATATTTTCAAACTCTTTTGCATCTTTCAATCGCCCTTTTGTTCTCATTGTGAGCTTGATTAGTTGTCTTTCTTTCATTGGTTCAACACCCAAGTCACCAGCCGGAGATTGAATATTCTGAGATTGAATTGCAGCCGTAATTTCATCAGTTGATAAACCGTAATTTGCCATTTTTTCTGCATCTAGCCATATTCTCATTGAATAATTTGCGGCACCGAATACATTAATATCCCCTACACCTTTAATACGCGCAATTTCATCTTTAATAAAGATATCGGCATAATTTGCAATGAACAAAGTATCATAAGAATTGTGAGGAGAATTAACAGATATCATCATTAAGCCCGGACCGCCCGTTGACTTTTTAACCGTCAAACCGTATCGACGAACTTCCTCCGGAAGCCTTGGAGTAACTAATTGTAACTGGTTCTGAACGTTAACAAGTGCCATATCCGGATCTGTCCCGACTTCAAAATAAATAGTTAACCTGTAAGAACCGTTTTGAGAAGTTGATGACATATAAATCATGTTATCAACACCGTTAATTTGAGCTTCAACAGGAGCAGCGACAGTATCTTCAATAACATCAGAACTTGCACCCGCATAAGTTGCAGTTACAACTATTTGAGGGGGAGTTATAGAGGGGTATTCTTCCAAAGGCAGGGTATTAATCATCAATATACCTGCAAGTAATATAGCGAGTGATATTACAATAGCCAACTTTGGCCTTCTTATAAATAAATTACCTTCTGACATTAACTTTTCCCGTTAGACTTTTTCTTATCTTTAACTTTACTATCTTCAATGGGCTTATTAATTCTTTCCATTTCTTTTTTAGATACAATTTTAACCGGAGAGCCCGGAATAACTTTTAAAATACCGTCTGTGACAATTCTATCGCCAACATTTAATCCTTCTTTTACAATCCAATTTTCACCTGACTGACCTTGAACTTTGATATAAGTTATTTGCGGCATACCATCATCGTCAATTTTATAAACATACTTGCCTTCTTGATTTTCTTGTACGGCAACAAGAGGTACTACAGGAACTTTTATAGGATTATTAGCAAATATTCGAACTGTCACAAATTCTCCATGAAGTAACCTGTTATCAGGATTTTGGAAAGTAGCCCTCATTGTGACTGTACCTGTTGATTCATCAACTTTATTATCTAAGAAATCCTGAACTCCTTCAATTTCGTATTTTTTACCGTCTTTAAAATATAATTCGACTTTTCTTTTAGTATCAGAATTTTTATCAATAGATGTAAGAGAAGAATAATCTTCTAATGATACAGGAAAAGTTACGTAGATAGGATTTGTACTATTAATTGTCGTTAGCGAACCTGAAGACGGAGTCACATAGTTTCCGACGGTAACATCAATAATACCTATTCTACCGTCAACAGGAGCTTTAACCATGGTATAGCTTAAATTTCTATTACTATCTTTATAATTAGATTGTGCAGCATTTAATTGAGCCTGTAATGCGTTTCGGTTTGACAAAATTTCATCATATCGAGCTTTTGCAATATAATCTTGTTTTACAAGTTCTTCTGCACGGGCAAGTTGTTTATTAGCATATTCCAATTGAGCTTTTATATTTTGAATATTCGCTCCCGCTATATTTGATGCATTTTGGTATTCAGCAGGTTCAATCAAAAATAAAGTTTCTCCTGCTTTGACGTAATCACCTTCTTTAAAAAAGCTTTTTTGTAAATATCCTGAAATTCTGGCCATAATACTAACTTGATACTTTGAAACAACACGTCCGGGTTCTTCAAAACTTTGAATAACCTCATCTTCTTTGACGGTATCTGCCAAAACACTTGGTGCAGGTCTGTTTTTTGAACCTTTCATTTTAAAATAGGCACCGGCAGAAGAAGCAACAAACCTGAGCGCAATTGCTATAAGGGTAACTAATAGTATTATTATGATATTTTTTTTCATTACACATTCCCCTTTATTTTATGGGATAAACTTTTATCAACTAAAACCATTCTATATCGGATAGAGCTTATGTCAATAAATTTACACTTACACAAAGTTTTGCTTAATAAACATAATTATTTTTTTTAATGCAGCAGCTCGATGAGAAATGCTATTTTTTAAATCTTCTGACATATCTGCCATTGTAATTCCGTAACCGTCAACCAGAAATATCGGGTCGTATCCAAAACCATTTTTTCCTGATTGTATTTTTGAAATTTCGCCATGACATTCACCGATTTCTTGGGTCAAAATATTTCCGCATTTATCAACTAAAGTCATAGCACACACAAATTTAGCCTTTCTATTATCCGAGTGGGTAAGATTAGCCAATAACTTATTTATGCGTTTTTGCGGAGTTTCTGCATAGCGTGCTGAATAAATTCCGGGTTCACCGTTTAATGCTTCAACGCATAAACCTGAATCATCAGCCAGAGATATTTGACCTGATATTTTTGATGCTTCAAAAGCTTTTATATATGAATTTTGTTCAAAAGTTTTTCCGTTTTCATTAGGTTCAAAACCTTCAGGCGGTAAAATAAATTCAATTCCGCTGTTTTTTGAAATTTCGTTTATTTCTTGTAATTTATGCGGATTACCTGTTGCAAATACAATTTGTAAATTATTTTCCATATCTTCTGTGCCGCTTTCCAAATTCATTAATACAGTCTGCAAGTAAGTTTTTGTCAAATTCAGGCCAAAATTCTGATTTTATAATTATTTCAGAATATGCAATCTGCCATAATAGGTAATTTGAAATTCTCTGTTCTCCGCCTGTTCTGATTAAAATATCAGGATCAGGAATCCCTTGAGTGTACAAATTATCGGAGATTGTTTGCTCCGTAATATCATCTGATGTAATACCTGATAAGACAATCTCTCTTACTGCACGAGTAATTTCATCTCTGGCTCCGTAATTTAAAGCAATTTGCAGAACAACACCGTTATTATTTTTGGTTTTGAATTCTGCATTATTAAGAATTTTTTGGAGTTTATCCGATAATCGTTTTCTATCACCGATAAAACGAATTTTTACACCTTCTTTGTGCATTTCATCAAGTTCATTGGCAAGAGTAACGGCAATCAAATCCATCAAAAAATCGACTTCTTCCTGTTTTCTGTTCCAATTTTCAGTAGAAAAAGCATAGACAGTAAGATATTTTATTCCGAAATCATCACAAGCTCTGACAGTTTTTCGAAGAGCATCAACGCCCTTTTTGTGTCCCATAGCAGAAGGCAGATTTTTTTCTTTTGCCCAGCGTCTATTGCCGTCCATTATTATTGCAATGTGCTTTAATTTTGCATCTTTTACTATATTTTTAATTTTTTCATACATAAAATTTTATCCTACTATTGCGCCATGTGATGCATCTTGAACCATTTTCGAGTATTTTAACAAATATCCTGACTCACACTTTAATTCAAAAGGCTTCAAATTTTTTCTTCTTTTTTCAAGTTCGTCATCAGCTACTAAAAGATTAATCTGCCTTGTATTAATATTTATTCTAATTCTGTCGCCATCTTGAATTAATGCAATAGGGCCGCCGTTTGCTGCTTCCGGACACACGTGTCCAATGCAAATTCCGCGAGTACCGCCGGAGAATCTTCCGTCAGTAATCAATGCACAAGATGTTCCCAAACCTTTTCCGACAAGCAAAGATGTAGGAGCAAGCATTTCTCTCATTCCGGGACCGCCTTTTGGACCTTCATAACGTATTATTAAAATATCACCGGCTTTAATTTCGTCATTTTCAAGGGCTAACATAGCATCTTCTTCACTATCAAAAGTTTTGGCAGCCCCTTCAAATTCGTAACAGCTTTCATCAATTCCCGAAATTTTTGTTACACACCCGTCAGGTGCTAAATTACCGTACAAAATTCCCAATCCCGGTTTGGTTGTAAACGGAACATCATAAGGGTGGATCAATTCGGTATTCACATAAGCATTTTTAGTTATTTTAGATAATTTCAAACCGCTTGTTGTCAAATTATCACTAATTCCGACATTAGCGTCAATTAATGTTTTTAATAAAGCAGGAACACCACCCGCTTTATGGAAATCACTCATTGTAGGTAATGCTGCAGGGTCTAATTTCACAACCTGATGAATTTTATGACTTAATTCTTCAAAATCCTTAAGAGTTACATCAATATTACCCGCATTTGCAAGAGCTAAAATGTGTAAAAAAGAATTTGTAGAGCCGCCCATCGCTAAATCAGCAATAATAGCGTTTCTCAAAGTCTTTTTACTAATTATATCAAGAGGTTTTACATCATTTCTAACAAGATTAACAACCTGCATACCGCTATCGAAGGCAATTCTGCGTTTTTTAGATGATACGGCTGATGAAGTTGCACAAAACGGTAAACTCATTCCCATAACTTCCGCAAGACATGCCATAGTATTAGCGGTGTACATTCCCTGACATGAACCTGCTGACGGGCATGATTCTTCTTCAAGCTCGAGCAATCGTTTTTCATTAATTATACCGCTTCGGAATTTCCCGACCGCCTCAAATGAGCCTTTAATCATTGTCAACTTTTCACATTGACTCTCACCGTCAAGCATAGGACCTGCGGTAACAATTACGGTCGGAATATTAATTCTTATAGCAGCAATGAGCATTCCGGGGGTAATTTTGTCACAATTAGAAAGTAATACAAGTCCGTCCAATTGATGAGCCTGAGCGACAGTTTCAACGCAATCTGCTATTAAATCGCGAGAAGGTAAAGAATACCTCATTCCGCAATGTCCCATAGAAATTCCGTCACATACGGCAGGAACACCAAAAATAAAAGCTTGACCGCCTGCAGAGTGAATTCCTTTTTCAATCTGTCTTTCTAAATCTCTCATTCCGATGTGCCCCGGAACCAAATCAGTAAATGAACTTGCGATTCCAATAAAGGGAGCATCAATATTTTTTTTACTTACACCTGCTGCCATCAACAAACCTCTGTGAGGTGTGCGGGCAATCCCCTTTTTTATACTGTCACTTCTCATGACATTGATTATATAGCAAACTGTTTAATAATTCTATATAGGATTTGTTTTCTGTCGTATGGCTGATTTTTGATAATATCAATCATTTCATCTTCAAGATTTTCAGGCTTATTCAGATAATCGCAATCAAAAAACTCCTCAGGTTTTACGTTGAATTTGCCGATAATATTTAAAAGAGTATTCATAGATGGATAACTAAGCCCGCGTTCAATATTACTTAATGTCGAAGTATCGATATCAATAACTTCACTAAAGTATTCTTGTGTTGCATTAAGTCTTTTTCTTATTTCTTTAATCTTCTGTCCCATTAATTGTCTGTTATTCAAAATAATTCTCCTTTGTTATTAACTTACGAAAATTTAAAAAATGTTTTAATAGAGAATTATCAATAAATAATATTGACATATTGAGAATTATCGATAATAATATATATAAAATACGAAATTTAAGGAGGATTTATGGTAAAAACACAAAAATTTAATGCCTTCACCCTCGCAGAAGTCTTAATAACAATCGGTGTAATAGGCGTAGTCGCAGCCATGACAATACCGAGCCTTATGCAGGGAATCGGAGAACGAAGCAATTCCGAAAAAGAAGCTAATACTGCTCAAAAAATTACAAGGTCTATGGATTTGATGAGAGCAGACGGAAAATTAGAAAGAACTTACGAATCAACAGATGCTTTCGTTGATGAATTAGCTAAGTATTTAAAAATCGTAACAAGATGTGATTCTGCACACTTGACAAACTGCTGGCCGACTGAAAAA
>JAFUSQ010000003.1 GCA_017467605.1 bacterium
CGTGCTATGGGAGATAACGGAACCTCTTATACAAATTTAAATACTTATTGCTACAAGAATTCTACAAATTCGGTCAACGGAATAGCTTGCGCACATCTGGCAAAAACGAATAGCGATTATTTTAAAGATATTGTAAAAAATTTTAAATAAGAACTATAACATATCCAGAATAAATTTACCGATTTTACCTTCTCGAAAATCTCTCAAAATGTAAACAGAGGTTCTTTCTCGATCGGTGCTGCCGCCTGTCAATAGCCAATTGCGTTCAAGAGAAATATTATCAATGTTCAATTCTTTATCAACCGGCAGTTTATAAAATTCTCTAAAAATTTTAGCCTGTTCGTCATTGAGCATATCTAACAATTCCTGTGCAACAATTTCATTAGAATATGCGTTTTCTGATACGGAATTTACGAAAGCGAGTTTTCTTGCACGTTCTTGGTCCTCTTGCTTCATAGGAATAATTCCGGGGGTATCTAAAAGTTCAAGCTTAGGATTAATCCTAACCCATTGTTGCTGCCTTGTAACTCCTGCTTTTGCTCCTATTTTTGTTTTAGATGAACGGGTAAGTTTGTTTATAATACTTGATTTACCAACATTTGGCATGCCGACAACCATAACCCTTGCAGGGCGGCGAAGCAATCCTTTTGCCATTATAGCCTGAATTCTTGGCTCTGAAAGTTCAACCGCTTTATTTACAATAAATTTCAAATCTTTTGAGTTTTTAGCATCTGTTGGTATAACAGGAAAACCTGTCTGCAATTCAAGGTGTTTAATGAATTTATTTAATTCGGATTTTTCAACTAAATCTGATTTATTTAGCAGAATTAAACGAGGCTTTTGACCTAAAAGCCTCGTTATATCTTCATAGCAACTTGAAAGCGGTAATCTCGCATCAAGAACTTCAATTACGGCATCAACTAAAGTTAGCTGTTCTTTCAGCTTTCTTTCAGCTTTGGCAATATGCCCCGGATACCAGTGAATATGAGTTTTATCTTTTTTCAATTTTTTCCTTAATACGAGTTGCTTTACCTGAACGTTCTCTCAAGTAGTATAATTTAGAACGTTTAACATCACCGCGTCTTAATACGTTGATTTTATCAATTCTTGGAGAGTTGATTAAGAATACTCTTTCTACACCAACACCTTGGAATACTTTTCTTACAGTAATTGTTTTGTTTAACCCTGAACCATGCATTTTAATAATTGTACCTTCAAATGCTTGGATTCTTTCTTTGTTACCTTCAACAATTTTTACGAAAACTTTAACTGTATCACCTGCGTTAAGTTCAGGTAATTCTTTGCCAAGATATTGTTTTTCTAATTCATCAATGATTGGATTATTCATTTTTGCTTTCCTTTATATTTCTCAAACTACTAATTTATGTGTAATTCCTTAATCGGTGTTTGAATAACTTTTCCACACAAAGTTCACCGACGCACGTTCGTAAAATTAAGCGTATAATAAATAATGTTATTTTGCAAGCGGGGGTAAATGTATATTACCAAATGTTACATTGTATTATATTAAAGCAGAAATTTTTATGATATATTTACACCTATGAGCGGGGATTACAAAAAACTTTTGAATAAAAAGAAGAAAAGATATTGTGATACCAAAACAATGGGAGTAAATATTGATAAAAATGAGTATTATGAAATAATACTTTCAAATTCTGCTCATCCGGAAAATATTCATAAAAAATAAATATTTTTGTAGTATAATAAATTTGCAATAAACAGACTATTAAGAGGAGCGAAATATGGAGACATTAACCGCAGAAGGCATAATTACAAAAGTCATTGGACCTGTAATTGACGTTGAATTTCCATCAGGAAATCTTCCAAGTATTTATACCGCGCTTAATATATTTCAAGATAACGGCGAAAAAATTGTAGCTGAAGTGCAGCAAATGCTGGGTTCTAATAAAGTCAGAACAGTTGCAATGTCATCAACGGACGGCTTAAAGCGCGGCATGAAAGTTATTAATACAAATGAGCCTATAAAAATTCCTGTAGGTAAAGCCATTTTGGGAAGAATTTTGAATGTTGTCGGAGATGCGGTTGATAATGGCGGAGATATAGTAACAGACACATATCTTCCTATTCATAGAGAATCTCCAAAACTTGTTGATCAAAATACTGATATTGAAATATTAGAAACAGGGATTAAAGCGATTGACCTTTTACAACCTTACCAAAAAGGCGGTAAAATCGGATTGTTTGGGGGTGCAGGTGTTGGAAAAACTGTTTTAATCCAAGAATTAATCCATAATATTGCGATGGCGCATAACGGAGTTTCCGTATTCGGCGGTGTCGGAGAAAGAACAAGAGAAGGTAATGACCTTTGGAATGAGTTTAAAGAAAGCGGAGTTTTGGATAAAGTAGGGCTTATCTACGGGCAGATGAATGAACCTCCGGGAGCAAGAATGAGAGTTGGGCTTTCAGCTTTAACTGCCGCAGAATATTTCAGAGATTATTCAAAACAAGATGTTTTGTTGTTTATTGACAATATTTTTAGATTTACGCAAGCGGGTTCTGAGGTTTCAGCACTTTTAGGACGTATACCGTCAGCTGTTGGTTATCAGCCGACACTTGCTACAGAAATGGGAGAATTGCAAGAAAGAATTACATCTACAAAAGACGGTTCCATTACATCAGTTCAGGCAATTTATGTTCCGGCAGATGATTTAACCGATCCGGCACCTGCAACAACATTTTCTCACCTTGATGCATCAACTGTTTTATCCAGAAATATTGCATCATTAGGTATTTATCCTGCTGTTGATCCTTTGGAATCCAATTCAAGGGCATTAGATCCGAATATTATAGGAGAAGAACATTATAATGTTACAAGACGAGTTCTTGAAATCCTGCAAAAATACAAAGATTTGCAAGATATTATCGCTATTTTGGGTATGGACGAATTGTCAGAAGAAGACAAAGAAACTGTAAACAGAGCAAGAAAAATTCAAAAATTCTTATCTCAACCGTTCTTTGTTGCCGAACAATTCTCAGGAATAAAAGGTAAATACGTTAAAATTGATGATACAATCAGAGGTTTTAAAGAAATTATCGAAGGTAAACATGATGATTTGCCTGAACAAGCATTCTATATGGTCGGCACAATAGAAGAAGCCGTCGAAAAAGCAAAAACAATGGAGGAGGGGTAAATATAAATAATATTTACCGATTTGATATCCTATGAAATTAAAAATAATCACACAGGAAAAAGTTGTATTTGATGAAGAAGTTGATGCTATTTATACAAAAGGCATTGACGGAGAATTTGGTATATTACAAGGTCATATTCCCGTTATGAGTGCACTGGATATTGGAGTTACGCGCGCTAAAATCGGAAATTCCGAAAAAAAATTCACAACTATGGGCGGAATTCTTCAATTTAAAGATGAGGAATGTTTAATTCTTACAACTCTTGCCGAATCAGGTGAAGATATAGATGAAGCTCGTGCAAGAGATGCATTGGAACGTGCTAAACGACGATTAAAAAATGCTGAAGCAAGAATAGATGCAAAACGCGCGGAAGCAGCTATTGCCCGAGCAGAAGCAAGATTAAAAGCTCGTCTTTCAGGCGAATCAAATTTAAAAATGTAATATGGAACTGTCTGAAATTTATCAAAATACAAATAAATATAATATTTCTTTTGAAATTTTCCCGCCTAAAAACGGAGATATTTCAAAACTTTTTGATGAATTAAGAATTCTGAAAAAATATAATCCTGCGTTGGTATCCCTGACTTATGGGGCAAATGGTTCAACTCGTAATTTTTCTATAGAACTTTTGCAAATGATTTTAGATTTAGAACTTAATCCTATGCCTCATTTTACATGCGTTTGTACAACAAGGGAATTGATTGAACATTATATTGTACAAATTGAAAATATGGGAATTGAAAATATTCTTGCCCTGCGCGGAGATAAAAGCGGCGATGAAAACCTATGCTCACTTGATTTTCAATACGCAAACGAACTTGTTGATTTTATTCATCAAAAAACTACTCTCTCTATAGGTGTGGGTGGATATCCGCAAGGACACCCTCAAGCAGTCAGTCTTGAAAAAGATATTGAAAATCTTAAAAGAAAAGTTGATGCAGGTGCAAGTGCAATTTTCACTCAATTATTTTTTGAAAATGACAAATTCTATAAATATGTTGAACATGTAAGAAAAGCCGGAATTGATATTCCGATAATTGCAGGAATAATGCCTGTAAGAAGTCTTGAGCAGGCGCAAAAAATGGTTGAAATGACACGAGTTCAAATTCCCCAAACTTTACAAGAAAAACTTGAAAAATATCCAAATGATTCAAAAAAATTTGGGATTGATTACGCTATTGAACAATGTCAAAATTTAATAAGTAATAATGTGAGCGGATTACATTTTTACACATTGAATAAATCGGATATGGTTTCTGAAATTTTAGATAGAATTAATTCATGAATAATTCTAAAATTTTGTCATTCTGAATTTATTTCAGAATCTTAAAATTTTAGAATTAAGCAGGTAATAAAACAAGTTCATAGTGACAGAAGAAATAAAAAGGAGAAAATATGGAAAATTTAAACAAATATATTGAACATACATTACTTAAGCAAGATGCAAAAAAATCAGATTTAATTAAACTTTTTGAGGAAGCTAAAGAAAATAAATTCTTCGGAGTTTGCGTAAATCCTTGTTATGTCAAACTCGCAAAGGAAAATCTAAAAGATAGTGATGTAAAAATCGTGACGGTTATCGGATTTCCTCTGGGAGCAAACACAACGGAAACAAAAATATTTGAAACAATAAACGCTGTCCGCGACGGGGCTGATGAAATTGATATGGTTATTAATGTTACCAAATTAAAAGATAAAGAAAACAATTTTATTATTGATGAAATATCTCAAATTAAAGAAGCTTCTCAGGGACACAATTTGAAAGTAATTATTGAAACAGATTTACTTGATGCGGAAGAAATTAAACTTGCTTGTGAGCTTTGTATAAAAGGCGGCGCAGATTTTGTAAAAACTTCAACAGGTTTTGTAAAAGGCGGCGTGGGTGCAAAGACTGAAGATGTAAAATTGATGTATGAAACAGTTAAAGATGCAGGTTTAAGAGTCAAAGCCTCCGGCGGGATTAGAGATAAAGAAACTGCATTATCTATGATTGAATCCGGCGCATCTCGTCTTGGAACAAGTTCAGGAGTAAAAATAGTTTCTCAATAACTACAATTAAAAGAAAAATAAATACCCACCCTTACTCCCTCCCTGAGTAGGGAGGGAAAAATTTCAAATTGAGCGGTTGCGAAATTTAGAAATTTTGGGAGGGTGATTTTAATTGGGCTATATTTTATCAATTATTTGTGCTAAATTACAACTGTTTGCAAACAGGAAAATATTTCTTATATATCATGATATAATGTAGCCGGAAAGGAACTTTCTCGTAAATGGGTGATGAGGACAAGCAGTTTGATGCCACCCCTCGAAAACTCGAGCAGGCAAGAAAAGAAGGGCAGGTTGTTAAATCAAAAGATTTTTCAACAGCAGTTTCTTTGCTTGTTTTATTTTCCGTAATTTTCGGACTAGCTCCTTTTATTTGGGATCAAATCGTTCAGGTTTTCACTTTATTATACGAACAAATTCCAAATGCCCATATTGATAAAATTGGTTACATGTATGTTTTACTAATTGCAGTAAAGGGGGCAGCATTAATAATTGGTCCAATTTTGGCAATAGCATGGCTTGTTGCGGTTTTGGCAGACTTTATTCAGGTAGGACCATTAGTGGCAGTAGCACCGTTGATGCCTAAACTTGATAAATTAAATCCGACAAAATATTTTAAAAATATAATGTCTATAAAAACGCTTTTTGAATTGTTTAAGAATATTGTTAAAGTAATAATTTTGGGATATATTGGCTGGTCAGTTTATAAAGAGCATATCGAATCCATATTAATGCTTGCATCAATTGATAACAATTTCGCGGTAATGATAGAATTCGGAAAACTTGTTACAGAATTTATTTTTAAAGCTTGTATTGCGTTTTTGGTAATCGCAGCAGCGGATTATGGAGTTACAAAATGGAAATTTTTGAAAGACCAAAAAATGTCTTTTAAAGAGATTAAAGATGAATACAAAAACTCAGAAGGTGATCCAAACGTTAAGGCTGCACTTCGGCAAAGGCGTATGCAAATGCTTCAACAGGGTGCAATGGATGCAGTTCCTACTGCAGATTTTGTTGTTACAAACCCAACTCACGTTGCCTGTGCTTTAAAATATGTTGCAGAAGAAATGGATTCTCCAATGCTTATTGCAAAAGGAACAGAACTTATTGCAAAGAAAATTATTGACATTGCAAAAGATAACAATGTTCCCGTAATTGAAAACCCGCCGGTTGCAAGAGCATTATTTAAAATGGTTGATATTAATCAGTCAATTCCGCCGGAACTTTATAAAGCTGTTGCTGAGATTTTGATGTTCGTTTACAAAATGAAAAATCCTTCAAATAAACGACAGTAAAATTAATTTATTGTAGTATGATTGAGTAGTAAAATTATGGCTAATAACGATAAAACAAATTTACAACACTATATAGATATTGTTCAAAAAGTAGCGAGAGTTGAGCATCGTCGTATTCCATCTCACATGGTAGAATACGAAGAATTGCTCTCAATTGGTATTATCGCAATTCAAGTCATGATTAAAAATAAAACTCCTGAACAACTTGAAAAATATAATTCTGCATATATTGCAACTGCTGTTCGCTGGGCAATTCGTAACGAATTAAGAATAAGATATAAATGGTATTCATTAAAGCATAAAGCTGAAGATGAATATGATGATGAAGAAGCAGTAGAAGGTATGGATATGAAGCAGGCCAAAGTTCGTGAAGCAATTTACGAAACTATTCTGTCAATAGATGGTCTTGCTGCAGCTGCCAGCGATAATGATTCTCCATTTGATTTTGTAAAAGATCCTCATGCTTTACCTGATGAAAATGCTGAAATTTCAGAAATGGGTAAAATGATTAGGACTGCAATTTCTAAACTACCGCCAAAAGAAAGAACTGTTGTTGAATACAGATTCTACAGAAATATGCAGGTAAAAGATATCGCAACTCAAATCGGACTTTCTCCATCTCGTGTAACTCGTATTGTTCAATCTTCATTAAATACTGTCAGAGAATACTTAAATGCGCACGAACAGTACGGGTATTAGTGGATATATTTCCGGTTAAAAATCCGTTTAGCGTGAGTTGTGAATTGTTCTTTAAATTCATTGTTCTGCTCCGCTTTATAAATCATTCATCTATTAATGAAAAATTTTCTCCAAGTTCGTTTTCTAAAAGTTTTGCAAATTCCGAAAATTTTATACCGTTTGCTTGAGCAAGTTTTATTGCAGTTGAGATTCTGCAGTCATAAACTCCTCTTTCAAGTTTACTCAGACTGCCTTTATCAATATCGTATTGGAATGCAAGTTGGTTAATAGAAATATTCTTTTTCAATCTTAATTGTGTAAATATTTTGCCGAGGGTTTCTTTGAGATATGTGATTTTTTTATTATTCTGTTGCATTTTTCAATGATATATGTTATACTGTTATCAAACGTGGCGATTTCGCCACGAGTAAAATTCATCAACACAAAGGGGTAAAAATGAGAAATTTGGTCATACGAAAAGGTTTTACTTTAGCAGAAGGTCCTCGCCGGACAGGGTGGGGTAAATGTAATTCCCTCGCCACTTGTGGTGACAAAGACGTTCAACCTCTCCGTAGGGGAGAGGTAGTTTCGTCGTTGCAATTGCAACGGGGGGTAAATAAAACAAATTTAAAATGCTATAACATTTACCCCTCAACTTTGGTAATTCTGCCGTCTGAACGGATTTCGATAGGTTTTGTCTGGTGTTTTATGTATTCCCCGACAACAATGTCTTTGTCGTAGTCAAATTTTTTCAAAGCCGTTTCTAATCTGTGAGGAAGACTCAAACCTCCGCCATCTGTATTACCGACACAAAAATCATCTGAGGCAACAGTATACATTTTATCTTTTCTCGGGTTTTTTACATCAATAGGGGTTTCTTTTCCTTCTTTATCAATAAATGTCATAGAAAGAATATCACCATTATTGTTGAATGTATATCTTAACCCTGAAACCTGAACAAGCCCGGGTCTGTGGGAATTAGATTTCATTGAAGCTTTTGCTCTATTTGCAATTGCATTAAATATTTCTTCTTCTGTTGCGTTAATAACGACAACTTTATTTGCAAAAGGTGAAATTATTGCTAAATCTCTTGTATCAATTCTACCGGCCTCAAATTGTCCTCTGATGTTTGCAGAATTCATAACTGCAATATCAGTTCCCAATTCACTTCTTAACGCATCAACAATAAAATCACAGTGCGGATTTTCTTGTCCCATTGCATCTGCCGGATACTTTTCCACATATTTTAATTCGCCGACTTTTTCAGGCTTACCTAAAATATTTTCAAACATATTACGGGCAACTAAGTTTCTGCCATATACATCAGTTTTACCCATATTGTTTTGTACTTTTGTTATTACACCGTCTTTATTAAATTCTAAATTAAGAACTCCGAATTGTTTGCCGTCACGTCCTGCTTGAGTAATAACAATCGGTTCACCGGTTGACGAATAGAACAAGTTTTTATTTTCTTCAACACCTTCCAACAAGGTATGAGTATGAGCACCTAAAATTACATCAATACCTTTTACTGATTTTGCAATTTTCACATCTTGTCTATAACCGGCATGAGAGAGCACAATAATTTTATTAATACCCTGAGCCGCAAACTTATCGACTTCTTTCTGCAATTCTGGAATAGATTTTTCAAAATCTTCTTCTATATGCAAATCCGGAAGATGTTCTTGCAGTTTTACATGAATATGTAAATCCGGCGGAACAAGTCCGATAATACCGTATTTATGCCCATTAATTTCCTGAATATAAGATTTTTCGATTATATTGTGGATAGGATTTGAGTCAGATGGATTTAGGTTCATACCTAACAATTTATATTTTTTATCTTTAATCAAGTCTACAAATTGCGGGGTTGGCATATCGCATTCATGATTTCCCAGTACGGTTGCCAGAAATCCGGATATATTTAAAAATTCATCAGCAACTTTAACATGCTTTGGATCTTCACCAAGCATAATGTCACCTGACGCGAATTTCATTTTATCAGAACCGGAAGGAGTAAATCTGTCAAATTGATTAACCGCATTAACCAATCTTTCCATTCTAATATTTTGACCGTGTAAATCATTTATATAAAATATACTTGCTTTAACCGAATTATTAGTCTGAGATTGGTTATCAGTCTGCTGTTTATTTTCTAAAAAAGACCTGAATAAATTTGTATTTGATGAGTATGAATTGATAGAGCCTAACATGTATTATCCTACCTTCTTACACTACACCATGATTAAAAACCCTCAAAATATTTTTTGCTTTTTTAGAAAAATTTTATTAAGAAAACGTAATATTTAATTTCATAAAAATCACTTTAATTCACTAACAGGAATAAGCTTATCAACTGTGACATCTAATGCCAGAGCAAGACCTACAATTACAACTAATGACGGACTATATTTTTCTTTTTCAATTCTTGCAAGATATTCTGTTGTGATATTTGCCATCTCAGCTAACTTTTCCTGAGAATAATTCTTTCTTGCCCTTTCTGCCCTTACATTCCCTGCAAAAATCTTTATCACTTTTTGTCTGTCCATGATTTCAGTTTAACCCGCTTGACAAAATAATCTAATGATTTATAATTCATGATACATGATTTATAGGTCAATATTATATAAGTATAAATATAGGAGAAACACCATGAAAAACAAAAACGTATTTACTTTGGCTGAAGGTTCTAGTCGGACAGAGCACAACAATTTCTGTCATTCAGAACATTTATTATGTCACCCTGAACTCGTTTCAGGGTCTAAAAAACAGATTCTGAATCAGGTTCAGAATGACAAAATTTTGGGTTCGCTTTGTAAAGCTCAGCATGACATAATAACCCGTAACGAACTTATTCACTTCAAAAAGATAGCTTTTACCCTCGCAGAAGTCCTAATTACTTTAGGTGTTATCGGAGTAGTTGCGGCAATGACAATACCGACATTGATTGCAAATATCAACGGTCAGCGTTTTAGAAGTCAGTTTAAAAAAACTTTATCTACTTTAAATCAAGCAGGAAGAATGGCACAGGCTCAATATGGATTTAGTTATGGTGATATCAAACCTAAATTTGAAAACTGTGCAATTCAACACCCTGAAACTGACCAGACTTTTTGTGCTTTATTAAATGGCACTTTGACAGGATTAACTCTTAAATATATGTCGGACACACCATATACTTCTGCATATGTACAATCTCGGATATATACAGGTTTAGACCAACCAATATGGCTATTTTCTGACGGTAGTTTATTTACCGGATATATTTCTTTATTTTGCACTACTCCAACATTATCAGGACAACCTGCAACTCCGGAAAATTTAAAGAAATTAATGGAAAGCGAAAGTGGTACTGATGGTTGTTTTGGTTGGATAGATGTGAACGGAGTATCAAAACCTAATAAAGAGGTATCTTGTTCTGACGGCAAAGATACAAAATATCTGTATGAAGAAGGGGTTGAGCCATGTGTTGTCAAAAATGATGCAAATCATATGACTGATATCTTCCCTGTAATGTTTTATGACACAAATGTTATCCCTGCATCAAATGCAGCACAGTACGTTTTAAATACTGCAAAATAGGGGCAGGGGTAAATATATTTAGCGTGAATCGTGAGTTGTGAATTGAACGTAACTGTTTATTAATTTGTTCCCTCCCCAGTGGGGGAGAAATTGTAAACTTTTCATTGATTGAACAATAGGAGATTCCACGGTGCAAATTTCCGTGTCATTCAGAGCGAAGCGTGGAATCTCGGAAATTTGCACCTCTGAATGACATAACATTTTTGGATTTTTACAATGAAAAGTTAACAGTTCCGGTGGGGGAGGGTTAGGTTGGGGAACAATTATTTGTTGGACAGAAAGCCCGACTTACCGGATTGCCACGTCGGGCTAAAGTCCTCCTCGCAATAACTCACCTATTACATTTACCCCTGTGTTTTAGCACCGTATTGGACTTAACGGTCTTAGCGGTCTTATTACTTACTTCCCATTTCTTAACGTGATAATTCCCCTTCGGTACTTCGTGCCACTTCCCCAATCTGGGCAGATAAAGTAACAATTTTACAAATAATTAAGTAACACTGCAAGGTTAGTTATGTTTGTTTTATAATTCTTTTGAGAGGTAAGAATTTGAAACACTCAAAACTTACATTATTCATATTCATAGCACTGGTATTAGGTGTATTATTCGGTCATTTTGCCCCGCATTATGCAGTAAAAATGAGAGCTCTGGCACTTATATTTTTACGTATGGTAAAAATGATTATTGCACCTTTACTTTTTGCAACTCTTGTCACGGGTATTGCAGGACATGGTGATACAAAAAAGCTTGGCAAGCTCGGAATTAAAACGATTGTTTATTTTGAAATTGTTACGACTCTTGCATTGATTATCGGATTAACAATGGGAAATATATTTAACCCCGGAAAAGGTTTTGCAACAGGAACGGTAGCTAATCCGGAACTGCTAAAAGAAGCAGGCTTAATGGCAGTTACAACTCCGCATACCTCAATTTCGGAAATAATTGTAAATGTTTTCCCGACAAGTATAATTCAGGCAATGGCTGAAGGGAATTTGCTTCAAATTGTTGTATTTTCAATATTTATGGCACTTGCTATAGTTGCTGTCGGACAAAAGGCTAAGCCTGTTATGGACGTTTTACATTCGGTTTCTCAAATAATGTTTAAATTTACGGAATATGTAATGTATTTTGCACCATTAGGAATTTTTGGGGCTATTGCCTCTACTGTGGGTATGAATGGCTTATCTATTCTAAAAAATTACGCAAAAATTATTTTCTCATTATATGTGGCGTTAGCCGTATTTGTAATTTTAGTACTTTTCATAGCCTGCAAATATGCAAGAATTTCTTTCAGAAATTTGTTAAAAGCAATTCAAGAGCCTGCGATTTTGGCATTTTCTACTGCAAGTTCAG
This sequence comes from bacterium, assembly GCA_017467605.1. Classification (GTDB taxonomy): domain Bacteria; phylum Cyanobacteriota; class Vampirovibrionia; order Gastranaerophilales; family Gastranaerophilaceae; genus Zag111. The sequence goes on from JAFUSQ010000003.1 coordinate 12,130, forward strand.
AAGCTGCATTTCCTAAAGCAATAGAAATTATGGAAAAATTTGGTGTTCCGCAAAATATTGTAAGTTTTGTAATGCCGACAGGATATACTTTTAATTTAGACGGAAGTACGTTATATCTTGCAATGGCAGTAATCTTTTCATCACAAATTTGCGGGATAAACTTAGATATTAACCAGCAAATTCTTATGATGCTTGCCCTAATGCTTACAAGTAAAGGTATTGCAGGAGTGCCAAGGGTTTCTCTTGTAGTATTGGCGGGAACTTTATCAAGCTTTAATATCCCGATTATCGGAGTTGCAATACTTCTTGGAATTGATCAAATTCTTGATATGGGCAGAACAACTGTTAATTTGATAGGAAACTGTGTTGCAACTGTTGTTATGGCTCGTTGGGAAAATGAATTTGATTATGATAAAATGAATACATTCATAAAAGAAACTGATGCTGAAAACTCAGATTGGAGTTTTAGCAAAATCAAACAATTGTGCACAAACAAAACAGAGGAATAAAATATGACAGAAACTACTAAAACAGAGTATAAAAATACATTAAATCTTCCGCAAACAACTCTTGCTATGAGAGCAAATGCGACAGTTAGAGAGTTAGAAATTCAAAAATTTTGGGAAGAAAATAAAATCTATGACAAAATTTTAGAAAGTAAAGACAAATCAAATTCTTTCGTTTTGCATGACGGACCTCCGTATTTGAGTTCCGAAAAAATTCACGTCGGAACTGCAATGAACAAAATTTTAAAAGATATTTTGGTTAAATATAAATCTCAAAAAGGTTATTATGCTCCGATGGTTCCTGGATATGACGGACACGGTCTGCCTATTGAAAATGCCGTTGTCAAAAATCTGAAAGGCGGGCGTCATTCAATCTCGGAAGTTGAATTAAGAGCAAAATGCAGAGAATTTGCGCATAAAAACCTTAAAGGTCAGGAAAGCGAATTTAGACGTTTAGGGGTTTTAGGAAATTGGGAAAATCCTTATTTGACGATTAATCCTGAATATGAAGCCGAACAAGTCAGAGTTTTTGGTGAAATGTATAAAAAGGGTTATATAGAAAAAGGGTTAAAACCTGTATATTGGTGTGCATCTTGCGAAACAGCATTAGCTGAAGCCGAAGTGGAATATGCTGATCACACTTCAACATCAATTTATGTTCGTTTCAAATTTGACGATGCGGGAACAAAAGTTATAAATGAAAAGATTTTGAATCAAGGTCAAAATGACAAAGATATTTATGCAATTATCTGGACAACAACTCCTTGGACAATCCCTTCAAACATGGCTATTTCAATGCACCCGAGATTTGAGTACACTTTCTTTGGGGTAAATGATGGGAGTGTATATGTTGTTGCAACAGAATTATTAGATTCATTCCTTGCAGATGTTGAGTGGGAAAAATCTGACATAAAAATTATAGGAACATGTCAAGGTCAGGATTTGGAATTATTAAATACAAAACACCCGTTGTTAGACAGAAAATCTCCGATAATTTTAGGGGAGCACGTAACACTTGATGCCGGTACGGGTTCTGTCCATACTGCTCCGGGGCATGGTTTGGAAGATTACGAAGTCGGCTGCAGATACAATATTGACGTATTTTCACCTTTGGACGGTTCGGGCGTTTGGACTGATATTGTCGGAATTCCTGAACTTGTAGGTGTTCCTTATTATAAAGGTAATGCTATGGTTATTGAAATGCTCGAAAAATGCGGCGCATTATTAAAAGCTCAAGATATTAACCACAGTTATCCCCATTGTTGGAGATGTAAGCACCCTGTAATTTATCGTGCAACTCCTCAATGGTTTGTAAAAGTTGATAAATTCAGAAATCAGGCAATGGACGCAATTCATGGAGTTAAATTTATACCCGCAAGCGGGGAAAACAGAATAGGTAATATGGTTGAAAGCCGTACGGATTGGTGTATTTCCCGTCAAAGAGCATGGGGGGTTCCTATTCCGATATTCTATTGCGAAGATTGCGGTGAAGTTATATGTACAGATGAAACAATTGAAAATGTTGCAAAAATATTTGAAAAAGAAAGCTCTGATGCCTGGGTAAAATATTCCGCAGAAGAACTTTTACCTAAGGACTTTGTATGTCCTAAATGCGGTAAAAAACACTTCCGTAAAGAGAAGGATATTATGGACGTTTGGTTTGATTCAGGGATTTCTTGGAGAGCAGTTGTTGAAAAAAGATCTGATGAATTAGGTCATACTCCGGTTGATATGTATTTGGAAGGCTCCGATCAACATAGAGGCTGGTTCCAATCATCTTTGTTAACCTCAATTGCAACACAAGGCAAAGCTCCTTATAAGCAAGTCTTAACTCACGGTTTTGTATTCGGGGAAGACGGTCACAAGATGTCAAAATCTTTGGGTAATTATATCAGACCTGACGATATTATTAAAAATTACGGTGCCGATATTCTAAGACTTTGGGCGGCATCAGTTGATTACAGAAACGATATTAAAATAGGAAATAATATCATCGGACAATTAACGGAAATCTTTAAGAAAACAAGAAATACAGCAAGATTTTTAAGCGGAAACTTGTTCGATTTTGATCCAAAAACAGACTATGTCCAATATGATGAATTAAAGCCGATTGACAAATTTGCACTTCATAAGTTAAACAAATTAATTGAAGAAGTCACTGTGGCATTTGAAAATTATGAGTTTTACAAATATTTCCAAAGCTTGCAAAATTTTGCGGCAGTTGACTTGAGTTCATTCTATTTGGATATTGTTAAAGACAGATTGTATACTGCAGGTAAAAAATCACTGTCACGCAGAGCTTGCCAAACTGTTTTATTTGAAAATCTTATGGCATTGGTTAAGATTTTGGCACCCGTAATGCCTCACCAAGCTGAAGATATTTGGCAAAATATCCCTGAAATTCAACGCGGCGGTTTGATTAGTATTTTACTATCGGATTTCCCTGTTGTTAATGAAAAATGGAATAATCCCGCGCTTGAACAAGATTTTACAAAAATCTTGAAATCTCGCGAAGTAGTTTCCAGAGCAATTGAACCACTAAGAGCTGATAAGAAAGTCGGAAGCTCATTAGAAGTTGCAGTGTATGTAAAAGCTGATGATAATGAAGTGTTAAAAGCAAATGAAGCTGACTTGGCAGATATTTATATTGTATCTCAAGCTCATTTAACGGATAATGCTCCTTCAGATGTCCTGAATGAACACAAAGAAGAAGGTTATACCGTTTGGGTTACAAAAGCTCAAGGCGAAAAATGCGTTCGCTGCTGGAAATATCGTGATTTGAATAATGACGGTATTTGTACAGATTGTGCAGAAGCAGTCGGGGAGTAAGTATGAAAAAAATAATATTTTATATATCAATAATATTATTTGGTTTGCTTAGCATGACTTTTTCTCTGGCTTCAACAGATGATATGGCGGCATTTTCTCAAAAATTTCTGAATAATTTAGCTTCCTGTACACCATACAAAGAAATTAGGAAAATTGATACTTTTGACATAACAATCGTTCAAGAAATTAAGGGATTAAAAAATAACAAATGTGTTTATGAAAACTATCCGATAAATCACAGAAATGAAGGTTATCAATGCCAATATACCGAAGCACAAGTTTTGCAAATTATACAAGCAATGAAAAAAGGAAATCAAAAGGATAAAGTTTCTGTTTACGGCATAAATTACGAATCAAATGCAATTGACGTACTTCAAACAAAATTTATAAATGATAAAAATATTTGTAAATTTTTTGAAGATTAATATTAAAGGCGGGGCAAAGCCCCGCCTTTAAATTATTTACTTTTACTTTTTACATCTGAAACTTTTTTATCACTTTTGGAAATTATTAATTTATCGTTTTCCATAGTATATTTAATCAGATTAATTTCGGGGTTTACATCAAGAAAACCTAATATTGTTGAATTTATTGTCAAAGCCCAACCATTGCCGTTTCTTATCAATTTTCTATCGTATGACATACATTTACCCTTATATTGTACTTGACAATATAATATGTTTTGTACAAAATTATTTCTAATATTACTATGTATGATTAAATGTAATATTAAAAAGGAGAACTATGAATAGAGAAGACGAAATAGCAGTATTTTTACAGAATTTGAAAGATGTACAATCAAGTTTAAAAGTGTTGCATTCTGCCGTTAAAAATGAATTTGAGCCACCGGAATTAAAAGATATTGAAAATTCTTTGGAAATAATAACCTCAAAATATGCTGAAGTTATTGAAAAAACAGATAGTTTGTTTGAAAACGATTAATTACTCTATTTAAATTAAAAATTTGTAAATTTTATTTAAAAGCTCAGGTCGATTTTGTTATCATAAATTTATTTATGTAATATCATCTTATTAATAAAGTAAAATAGATTGGCATTGCTATGCCGACAGTTAATTAAGGAATATTATGTCACCTGTAGCAAATACAAAAAGAAAAATTGATGAAAATTTAATACCTCAAAATATTGAAGCGGAAGAAGCAGTTTTGGGGGCAATTTTAGTTAATCCGGAAACTTTATCCAAGGTTTCTGATACATTGAAAGCTTCAAATTTTTACAAACCTGCTCACAGACATATCTATGAAGCTATGCTTCAATTATTTAATAACAATGATAATATCGATATTGTTTCTGTTTCTGATGTACTAAGTTATAGCGGGCAATTGGAAGCTGTTGGCGGACGAGCTTATATTAATGATTTGGTTGAAAACACAATTACAACCTCAAACATTGCATACTATGCAAAAATTATTCAAGAAAAAGCCGTAAAAAGGGCATTAATCAATGCAGGTTCAGAAATCGTCAGCAAGGGTTATGATCTTGAACCGAGTGATAAATCTTTAGAACAAGCAACAAAATTAATATTTGATATTGGTTCAAGCAAAACTACTACCAATTTAAAACACGTTAAAGATTTGGTTTTAGATACTTGGGATAATATTGAATATCGTTACAACCATAAAGACGAATTATCAGGTCTTTCCACAGGTTTTAATGAACTTGACACCCAATTAAGCGGATTACATAAATCTGATTTGATTATTTTAGCCGCTCGTCCTGCAATGGGTAAAACTGCATTAGCTTTGAATATTGCTCAAAATGTTGCAATAAAAGAAAAAGTTCCTGTATGTATATTTTCACTTGAAATGTCAGCGACTCAACTTGTTCAGAGAATGTTATGTTCTCATGCTGAAGTTGATGCTCAAAGACTGAAAACAGGTAATATGCAGCAAAAAGATTTGGAAAATCTTGCAAATTCAATGAATGATTTTAGCCAAGCACCTATTTATATTGATGATACAAGCGGTTGCACCATAACAGATATTCGTACTAAATGTTTGAGATTAAAAACTCAACAACAAGATTTGGGATTAGTTGTAATCGATTATCTTCAGCTTATGGAAGGCGGAGGTAAAGATGACCGTTTACAGCAAATTTCAGCAATTTCAAGAGGTTTGAAAATTCTGGCTAAAGATCTTGATGTCCCGATTATTTGTTTATCGCAATTATCTCGTGCTGTCGAAGGTCGTAACGATAAACGTCCGATGTTATCAGACTTGAGAGAATCCGGTTCAATTGAACAAGACGCTGATATCGTTATGTTTATTTATCGTGAAGATTACTATAACAAAGGGGAATCAGAAGAAGAAGAAAATATCAAAGCTACTTCTAAAGGTTTGTCTGAAGTAATTATTGCAAAGCACAGAAACGGACCTGTCGGAACAGTTAAACTGTTATTCCAAGGCAATATTACTAAATTTAAAAACCCTATTGATCAAGCTTTTGATGCGTTTTAAACACTAAGCTTGACAAAATGTTAAAAATCGTAAATAATGTGAGCATAGGGAAAAGGCTCAAAGAGCCACGAACTCTCTAAGCCTTTCTTAACTCCCTATTTAGTGAATGCAAGCACTATGATTATCGCCAAGATAAGCCATAGTGCTTTTTCTGTTACACAGAATATCACTTTTCATCCCCCCCTTTTACGTCTTAGTCCACTTAACTTGTCTGTGACGCCGGGAGTAAACAGGAGCTTATCCATAGTAATTATAATTTAAAATTTATTTATTAGGTTCATTCAATTGCACTAACAATACTGTAAAGTAAATGTAATTTTTTATCGTTTGTTGAAATTTTATTGACTTTTTCTAATACTTCAGACAAAATGTCACTGCTATTTTTACCAAAAGAAAAGTCATACAGTTCTCTTGGTTGGACACAAAGCGTATTTGCAATATTTGCAAGGTTTACAGATGTCGGATAATTTCTGCCTGTTTCAATTTTGCTTACTGTAACAGTATCAAGTCCTACAGCTTCCGCTAGTTGTTCTTGAGTTAAGCCTTTTTTCTTTCTGTACTCCTTTATTTTTTGCCCGAGCAGAACTTTTATGTCATTTTCCATATTTTGATTGTCCTATGCTTTAAAATTATATTTAATAACCTTTCCATACCATTTATATTGACAAATTTCCGTTTAAAGTATATAATATTAATATTAGATAGCTTTAAAGGGAAAGATTATATGTTCAATTTTGCACAAAATAAAACAGCATTTACTCTTGCCGAAGTCCTCATAACAATCGGCATAATTGGTGTTATTTGTGCGTTGACTATTCCAAATCTTATACAAAATAACTTTGAAAAACGTACAGTTAGCCAATTGAGAGAAATACAATCAATATTATCTCAAACAGTGCGTTCAGCCGAAGAAGAATATGGTGATGTTACCGGCTGGGGTTTAACAGGTCAAAATGAGGCAAGTGCACTGATAATTGCCCAAAACCTAAAACCATATCTAAAAATTGCACAGGATTGTGGAACAGTTGATAATAAAGGTGCCTGTTTCCCATTAGTACCTTATAAGCTTTTGAATAAAAAAAATAATTCTATTATTTATGCCACAAATAAAAATTATTACAAAGTAAAATTACTAAACGGATTATCATTATTTTGGAGGAGCGGGAATTCCATCGAAATGAGTAATGATGAATATATTGATTTTTTAATAGATACAAATGGAGTATTACCCCCTAATACATTTGGGAAAGACGTATTTTTGTTTATTTATGAAAAACACTCGATAAAACCCGAAGGTGCTCCAAATACAGAAAATCAAAACACCTGCAATTTAGACGGCAACGGTATCGGGTGTGCTTATGTAATATTACAAAACCAAAATATGAATTATTTGCACAAAAAATAAATTTTTAATCTAAATTTTTAAGATACGCAATTAACTTAGATAAATTCTTATGCCAAGCTCCATGCCAGTTTTTAAGTATTACATCTGCAGGAGTAAGACCGTTTAGAGTATATTCTTTTATAGAATTGAGGAATAATTCTTCACCTGTTTGACTTTCTTTTAAGTATTTTTCGGCAATTGCCAAAATCTCTTTTGCATAATCAAGAACTTTTGCCTTTTTAATTGGAGCATTTAAAGTCAATTTTGGGACATTATATCTAAGTTCTGAAAAATCTTTATATTGAAGTGATTTAAACAATTCTTCGCATTCGTCCATTGCAGAATTATTATACATTATACCCTTATAAATAGCTAAAACTGCGTATTTTAAATCTCCTCCAACACAGTCGTGATTTCTTATTTCTATAAAATTTCTCATTCTAACTTCCGGGAAATAAAGATTAGCTTGAAGTTCGTAATCATCAAGAGTTGCAAATGCTCCTTCCCAGCCATTGTTCATATATTCTCCGAATGTTATATCTCCGTTTACTTCAAATTGTAATCCTTCACGTTGAATAAAAATCATAGGAGTTTTCATAACACAATCTATATAATCTTCAAAAGAAAATTCTTCGCTGATTTTGCCTGCAAACCCGCATCTGTCATTATCCGTATTTAACCAGCTTAATGCTCTAAAAGATTTATAACCTGTATCAACACCCCCGCGAATTGGAGAATTGGCAAACATTGCAGTCATAAAAGGGCTTAATTTGTTTGCAAGTTTAAATTTTCGCATTGCATCTTCTTCAGATTTAAAATCAATACAGCATTGAATTCCTGCAGTTTCACGCATCATAACATCAGATAATATTCCCCATAAGTATCTTGCCATAATCTTATAACGATTTTTTGGAATAATATTTATACCTTTATATGTGGAATACGGTGAAACACCATAATCTAAAAGAGTTATATTCATTTTTTCGGTTAAGGGTTTTACTGCTGAATTGATAGCATCAATTTTATCCTTTAATTGAAAAATTGTTCTTTCGGGTTTGGCACTAATTTCAAGTTGACAGCCCGGTTCAAGGGTTATAGTATCATGTCCGTTTTGCAAACCGATAACATTTTTATTATCCGTTATGTAATCCCAAGTTTCTTCCTTTGCAAATATTTCAAGAAAATTTTTAATCCCATAATCAGCCCAATAATCCACCACTTTATAAGAGCTTGAAGATATCGGAAGTCTTTCGTATTCTATACCGATTTTATAATTTTCAGGACTTTTATAACCTTTTTTATAAAGATTTAATATATCTTCTTTTTCAAGCTTATTTTCTAACTTAAACATAACTACCCCTTACATAAACTATATTATAACAATATTTAAAATATCAAATAAAATTTTGTAAACATTTCCCCATGTGTGTTATTATGAATAACAAGATGAACTACTTTGAACGAGCAAAATATTTTAGAACTAAAAAACGACTTGGACAAAACTTTTTAGTTAATGGTGAAATTATCCAAGACATTATTAAATATGCAAATATCCAACCTGATGATACGATTATTGAAATAGGACCCGGAGTTGGTTTTGTAACAGAACAACTTATAAAATATGCAAAAAAAGTTATTGCAATTGAATTAGACGAAGAAGCTATAAAAGAATTAAAAAAATTAAACGCACCAAATTTAGAAATAATTCATCAGGATATTTTGAAAACAGATTTAGCATCATTAGTTGAGGGTGAATTTAAAATCGTAGCAAATATTCCGTATTATATAACCAGTCCGATTTTAGCTTTGCTGCTTGGAGAAATTGATGACCTTGAAAATAAAAACAGAAACAAAATCAAAGATATAATTTTAATGGTTCAAGAAGAAGTCGCAAGAAGAATGGTTGCAAATGAAAATTCTCAAAGCAAACAGTATGGATTATTAACAATTTTATCTCAATTTTGGGCTGATGTTGAAATTTTAAGACTGGTTGGAAGAAAATCTTTCTTTCCTGCGCCAAAAGTCAACTCTGCAATTGTTAAATTAACAGTAAATAAAGAACCGCGTCTTAAATTAACTGATTATAGTCATTTTAGGAAAACAATAAAAGCAGGATTTGCACAACGCAGAAAAAATATAAAAAATTGTCTGATAAATGGCGGGTTTCCCAAAGACAAAGTTATTAAAGCTCTAACTGAACTTAATTTGGACGAAAATATCAGAGGCGAAAAGATGTCCATTGAAACTTTTGGAAAATTATCCGAAGCTCTGATTCAATTTTCTTGATTTATGAGAATATTAACTTTTTAACTTTTCATTGATTGAACTATAGGAGATTCCACGGGGTAAATTTCCGTGTTTATATAATGAAAAGTTAACAATACCTTAATTTAATCCCTATGACCGACTTTCAATTTGTGATCAATTACTGCAGTTTTTTGATTGGCTTCTAATTTTCCTGCAACAATGTGGTAACCTAAAACTCCGACACCGGCAATTCCTGCAATGACTTTTCCGGCCTTCCCGCTATGTTCAAGCGGGTGCTTAATAACGTTCCATAAAGAAGGACCACCCTTAGTAAAAGCCTTCGGTAAAGCTCTGAATAACCATGCCCCGCCTAAGAAAGCAACAGAAGTGACAGCTCCATATCCGATACCTTTTAATACTGCAGCAGTCATTTGATTTGTTACGGTAAGAAATTTCCAAAAATCTGCAATTCTCTCGCCTGCTTTTTTCTTAGGCTTTTGTTCAATTTCGTTATTTTGAGATACAAAACCATCTTGTTTAGATGCATCTGTTGTTACATTTTGAGTTTGTTTTGCGGCATTATTAACTCCGGTTTGTACATTTTCTGCTTTAAATGAGACTGCAGTATTTAATCCTACCTTCATTTTTACACTCCTTGTTGTTCGCATTAAAACACTAAAATAAATAATTTTGCCAGTTCTTTATAAATCTTTACATACCAAATAAAGACAACTGAGGTACATCACCCTCACTGCTTAAAGATTTTTTCTTAGTTGCAAGATTATTCGAAAAATCTTTTTGCATTTTTAGCATTAAATCTTCTGAACGTTTGATTACGGCACTAGGCAGCCCTGCCATTTTTGCGACTTGTATACCGTAGCTTTTGCTTGCTCCGCCTTGTACGATTTTTCTTAAAAATTCTATTTCTCCGTTTTGTTCGGAAATAGTTATTCTGTAATTTTTGATTTGCGGATAGGTTTTAGTCATAACGTTAAGTTCGTGGTAGTGAGTTGCAAAAATACATCTGGCCTTAATTTTTGTTGCTATATATTCTGCTACTGACCAAGCTATTGCAACTCCGTCATATGTACTTGTCCCGCGCCCGATTTCATCAAGCAGAATAAAACTTTTTTCTGTCGCAGAATTTAAAATATAAGATGTTTCAATCATTTCAACCATAAAGGTTGATTGACCCAACGTCAAGTCATCACTGGCGCCGACTCTTGTGAAAATTTTATCCGAAACACCAATTTTCCCGTAATCGGCAGGAATCCAGGAACCAATTTGTGCCAAAATCATTATTAAAGCGTTTTGCCTCATATATGTTGATTTACCTGCCATATTTGGCCCCGTCAAAATCATAAATTGGGTAATATCCGTAGAATTTGATTTCAATTCCAAATCGTTTGCAACATATTCGCCTAGCGGTAATATTTTTTCCAATACTGCGTGTCTGCCGTTTTTAATATAAAAATCGTCAGAATCATCAATCTCAGGCTTACAATAATTATTTTCAACAGCAGTTTGTGCAAGAGAATTCAAAACATCAGCATTCGCAACAGCTTGGGCAATTTCTCTAATCATTGAAACATACTCTTTTGAATATTCTCTGAACTCCGTAAACATTTTATATTCAAGTTCGCTTGATTTGAAACGAGCAGATAAAACATCATCTTCATGTTTTTTTAATTCATCTGTGATAAATCTTTCTCCGCCTGTAAGAGTTTGCTTTCTTATATAACTTTCAGGGACTAAATTCAAATAAGAATTAGTAACCTCAATATAATAACCAAAAACTTTATTATAACCGACTTTTAAACTTTTAATACCGGTACGTTCTTTTTCAGTTTCTTCAAAAGTTTTAAGCCATTCTTCTCCGCCGGTTAACAAATCTCTAAAATAATCAAGCTCTCCGTTTACATTTTCTTTTATAATACCGCCTTCTTTGAGAATTATCGGCGGATTATCGACGATTGTATTTTCAATCATTGTGGTAAAATCGGAAATCTGTTCACTATATTGGCGCACTTTTGCAAACATATCAAACTTCAGATTTTCAGTTATTTCCAAAAGTCTTGGAAAAACGTTTAATGATAATTTTAAACTTACAAAATCTTTAGGACTTGCGGAAGTATTGCTCATACGGGTTGCCAAACGCTGAATATCGTAAATCTTTTCAAGAGTTTCAGAAAGTTCAAATCTTACATTTTCGGATTCTACAAGTTCACTAACAGAATTTTGACGCACCATAATATCATTTACGTCTTTCAATGGCTGACAAATCCAATTTTTTAGCAATCTTGCGCCCATATTTGTTTTGGTTTTATCGATAGCCCATAACAATGAGCCGTATTTATTTTTTTCTCTCAGGGTTTCAACAAGTTCTAAATTTTTTCTTGTAGAAGCATCAATAATCATATATTGAGAAAGTTCGTAACATTCAATTGTATCAAACTTAGGCATATTACCTTTTTGTGTTTCCCAAATGTATGCCAATAATGCGCCTGATGCCCTGAATCCTAAAGGATATTTTGAATAACCAAAACCTTCCAAACTCTGAGTTTTAAATACTGTTTTTAAATTGTTTTGAGCAAATTGAGTTTCAAAAACTGATGTCGGAATTTTTGAACAATTATATTTATTAGTAATTTCTTCAGGTAAATTAACAACTTCATCAGGAACGATTTGAAAAGGTTTAATATCCTGAGCAACACTTGGAGCAACAATTTCTGACGGATTTAATCTTGCAAGTTCGGCCATAATAAGATTTAGAGAGGCTTGAGTTGTTTTAAATTCACCTGTTGAAATATCTGTGTATGCAAACCCATATAAATCCTCGGATTTTTCATCTTTAAAAATTGCACATATATAATTATTAGAATTTTGTTGTAATAAATTACTTTCAGTTAAAGTTCCCGGAGTAATCAATCTCGTAACACCCCGTTTTACAAGCCCTTTTGCAAATTTTGGATCTTCTAATTGATCACAAATTGCAACTTTATAATTTTTTTGAACTAATTTTTCAAGATAAGCATCTGCAGCCTTGGCAGGAATGCCTGCGAGCGGAACTCTGCCCATTTTTGCTCCTGAATCACGCCCTGTCAAAGTTAATTCCAATTCTTTTGACATAGTAACTGCATCTTCAAAAAATGTTTCGTAAAAATCTCCCAAACGATACCATAACAAATAATCCGGATTTTCTTTTTTTATTTGCAAATACTGCTGCATAACAGGAGTAGTGTCCTCAAGATTGACCTCCCAACTGTTTACAAAATTGATTTCAGGCTTGCTCATACTATAATATTCATATAAAAACAAGAGGAATTCAACATGAGTTGTTTAAAAAATGTAACACGTTCAATATTTTTAACATTAGTTATAGTGGGCTTTATGGCTTTTGGAGGTCAAAATTGGATAAAACTCCAATTTAAGAATTTTGTAAACCCCAGCCACGATGTAGTACTTGAAAGAGCACAAAAAGTCGGAGATTTTTCAAAAATAAATAAAGAATTTGAAATAGAAAAAGCCGCAGGAATTTTAGGATACAATGCAGTTTTGGCTGAACACAAAGCTACAGGGCAAAAAATGGTTGTTATTGATTCCGGTAAAAAAATTATCCTCACAAAAGAAGATATTCAAGCAAATGATGCAGAAGAAAGAATTAAAGCTGCAATAAATAAGGTTAAATATCAAGCAGCAACTCTTGATGAATTCAGCGTAACAGAAAAAGGTACTATGACATCATATGGTCAGCAAGTCCCCTATGTAAAATTTAGAGCCAGAATAAAAAAATTACCTATTGGAGAAATTTCAGGAATTATATCGGTTGCAAAAGATGAAAAAGGAAACGATAAAATTCTTGTTTCTGCCAATGAAAAAGACAAATATTCACAACTCATTGCAAATGAATTTTTTAAAGATATTAATAGCAAATAATTAAACCAAACTTTTTATAACTATATTAACAGTTTGTAGCTTTGATGTGCTATTTTTAATCAATTTTAGATTAGACAAAATTTCCGAATACAATATTCTTTGATTTTGCTCATTCTCAGAGTTAAACAGGTCTCCAACGGATATTTTTAAAACAGAAGTTAATTTTTCCAATGTTTTAGCAGAAGCAAATCCTTTACCCGTCTCAATAAGACTTAAAGATTTAACATCAAGGCTTATCATCTCAGCCAGCTCATTTTGAGTAATTCCTCTGGCTTTCCTAAGTTTTTTAATATTTTCGCCCAAAATAGAGCAAACTTTATTTTCCATATTAACCCCTACTTTTAATGGTATTAATAAGCAGTTATAAGTAAACCCAATCAAACACCTTGATTAATGGAATAAAATACCATATAATAAAATTAGAAAAGCGGAGGTAAAAATGAATTTTATTACAAAAAATAACCGTAAAGAACTTATTCACGTCTCACGATTTACGCATCGCCCCCTCTCCCCTACCCCCTCTCCCGCAGGGCGAGGGGAAAAGAAGGTCGCCTTCACCCTCGCCGAAACTCCTCACCGGAACGCCCGACGAGCAGAAGGTGAAAGCGTGAGCGATACCTGTTTAATGCGAGTCGGGCAAGAGAGTGGGTATTTTGCTACAAACTTTGGCAAGACTCCACGACTACTGCGCTCCGCGGGGTTTACGTTGGCAGAAGTCTTGATAACAATCGGCATAATCGGCGTAGTCAGTGCAATGACTATTCCGAATTTGATAACACATTACAAGGCAAAACAATTACGCTCTCAATTTTTAAAATCTTATTCGCTTGTTCAGCAAGCTTTTAAGCAAATGGAAGCTGATGATGTTTCATTAAACCCGCAAGATTATCCAGCTTATACTTTTTATAAAAGGTTTATGAAGTATTTTAATGGTTCTATGGAATGTGGTACAAATGCCGCTAACAAAAATACTCCTTGTTATAATACAAATAATAAAGCTACTAATATCGGATATAAATTGTATCATGGAGCAGGTTCCGCTAAAGGATTGTTAGATGACGGTCAGTTTGTACTGCCTGACGGGACTAACATAATGTTTGAAAATACCGTAAATTCTCCTATATTTATTTCCGTCGATTTAAACGGTTACGGAAACCCGCCTAATCGTTGGGGATATGATTTATTTACTTTTGAATTTGTAGACGGAGAATTGCGTGCTATGGGAGATAACGGAACCTCTTATACAAATTTAAATACTTATTGCTACAAGAATTCTACAAATTCGGTCAACGGAATAGCTTGCGCACATCTGGCAAAAACGAATAGCGATTATTTTAAAG
>JAFUSQ010000066.1 GCA_017467605.1 bacterium
AATTATCAGACGGAACATTAATTGCAGTAAATTTAAATGAATATAACTATAAAGGCTATTCTATAATGAATACTATTTCTGCTTATATTGATGTAAACGGAACTTCAAAACCAAATAAAAATACGACTTGTGATGATTTATGGGGATTTGATGAAGGTGGTCAAGAAAACCCATGTATTGTAAAAAATAAAGATATAAATGACATATTTTGGGTTGGAATGTATAATTCAACAGTAATTCCATATGATAACGCAGGTGCATATGTATTAAATACTGCAAAATAGGGATAAATTTATTGTCGGCATAGCAATGCCGACCTACATTACTATTGTTCTTCCCCAGAGGGGTGTATACACCCCACCCTTACCCTCCCCAACCGGGGAGGGAAGAATTTCAACACGAATTTACGAGTGTTAGAAATTCAAGGAGGGGTCTCAACCCGTTAGGGGAAACGGACTGGATTGTTTTGGTCGTTCCTCCTTCGCAATGACAAAAAACATGTCATTACGAGCATTGCTTCGCAATGCGTAGTAATCCCCTGCAAGCCTTGAATGGGATTGCGACGTCGGACTTACGTCCTCCTCGCAATGACATGCAAGTGTCGCAAGGTGTTGGATTGCGACGGGGGTAAATAAAGCAAATTTAAAAGTCCGTACATTTACCCCTCGCTCGCAATGACACTATAATTATTACCCTCTGTCGCAAATTGTTCTTGCAACGTAAACTCCTGATGCTGATGCTTGAAGCAGGCCTCTTGTTACTCCTGCACCATCACCGATTGTAAACAGGTTTTTAACCCCTTCTGTTTCAAGTTCGTTTGTTAATTTTACTCTTGCAGAGTAGAATTTAACTTCGATACCGTAAAGAAGGGTGTATCTTGATGCGGTTCCCGGTGCAATTTTATCAAGTGCTTGAAGCATTTCGATAATACTTGTCATTTGTCTGTAAGGAATAACTAAACTCAAATCTCCCGGAGTTGCACAAGCAAGAGTCGGTGTAATTACGCTATTTTTAATTCTTTCAGGAGTTGAACGTCTGCCTTCAAGTAAATCTCCGAATCTTTGTACCAAAATCCCGCCGCCAAGCATATTTGCAAGTCGTGCAATATGCTGACCGTATTGAATAGGTTCTTTAAACGGTTCTGTAAATTTTTCACTTACAAGTAGTGCAAAATTTGTATTCGGAGTTTTGTAATTTGCATAGCTGTGACCGTTAACAGTTGCTATTCCGCTATAATTTTCCTGTACGACTTCGCCGTTCGGGTTCATACAGAAGGTTCTGACTTCATCACCAAATGTCGGAGAATGATAAATTAATTTAGATTCATAAAGTTTTGATGTTAAAGGTTCAAACACAGGAGCCGGAAGTTCAACCCTGACACCTATATCTACGGCATTATTTACCATACCGATTTTGTGTTGTGCAAATTCATTGGTTAACCAGTCTGCCCCTTCTCTACCAGGTGCAATTATTGTATATTCGGCAGAAATTACTTCGCCGTTGTCAAGTTCAATACCTTTAACCTGTTCGCATTCAACAATTAATGATTTTGCTGAAACGTTATTTAAAATAGTAATTCTTTCATCAAGATAGTCTTGCATATTTTTTAAGACATCAAGACTTCTTTCAGTACCAAGGTGTCTGACAGGAGAGTGTACTAATTTTAATTCTGCAAGAACTGCTTGATGTGCAATTTCTTCAAAAGTCTGTATATCAGTTCCGAAAACTTCTTCAGTTGCACCGTAATCAAGATATAATTTATCGGCATATCCGATTAAATCTTCGGCTTGTTTTCTTGTCATATAGTCAACTAAGTGTCCGCCAACATCAGGAGTCAGAGTTAATTTGCCGTCAGAAAATGCGCCTGCACCACCCCAACCGCAAAGTAATCCGCATCTGCGGCAATTTACACATTTTGTAGAACCTTCGCGCAAAGGGCATTTTCTTTTCTCAATTCTTTGTCCTTTTTCTATTAAAACCACTTTCCATTCAGGTTTTAATTTCATTATTTCCAAAGCCGCAAAAATTCCCGCAGGACCTGCTCCGATTATGGCTACATTGTACATTTTCATATCCTCGCTATACTGTCAACTTTTTGAGTATATCGCGAACATATTTTTATTAAAAGGCTTTGTAAAGATATTTGTAAACTTTCATCTAATATATTAATTCTTTAGTAATTTTAAAAATAGTTTTACAATTTTTTTCATCTGTTGATTGGAGCATTAACACTATCGCGTTTATTAGATCATTTTTATCTTTAAAATGTTCAAATTTAAATAAATCTTTGATTTCTATATTATATAGGCGGGCAATTTTTTCAAGATTATCAAGAGTAGTGAAGCATTTACCTGTTTCGATTCGGCTGATTTGTCTGGCTTCAACTCCTAAATATTCGGCAAGTTGTTCTTGCGTAAGCTTTTTGGCTTCTCGCAATTCTTTAAATCTTTTTCCAAACTCTGTGTAAATTTCTTTCAAAATTGCTCCTTTCCCTTAATTGTAGAAATAATTTGAGCTTTTAACAGGTTATATAAAGACTATTATTAATATTGACAGTAGTTGTTAAATGACTTATAATAATCATGTAATGACTATAAATTAATTAAAATAGGTCATAATAAGATAATGGAGGTAAATATGAAAAAATCTATTATTACACAAAAAAGTGCAGCCTTTACCCTTGCAGAAGTGCTAATTACCCTTGGTATTATCGGTGTTGTTGCGGCAATGACCATTCCGACACTAATTGCAAACACACAAGGACAAAGAGTAAGAAGTCAATTCAAAAAGACTCTCTCTACCCTCAACCAAGCAGGCAAAATGGCTCAAGCTCAATATGATTGGGATTTTGCAAATATTGATAACGGGTGCAAGTATTTGGGCTCAAATGAATTACCAACATCTGAAAACTTAAATCCTGAGACACAACATTCATTATGTGCGTTATTAGCAGGAACTCTTAAAGGTGGTTCATTTTCTAAGGGAGTATTATTGAATAATGCATATCCTACTACTAAAATCATATCACCATCATTGAATTCTTCAGATATTCTTGGTACTTATTATTATTATACTTTAGCTGATGGAGCAAAGATAATATATTATAGTAATATAGAAAAATGTTTACTCTCATCAGGCAGTGTAATAGGTTCTGAAATACTATCGAGACAATATTCTGCCTCTCAAGGAGGTTCAAATCCGTCTCCTGAAATTCAAGGTCTGAAACAGTGTATCGGATATATTGATGTAAATGGTACATCATTACCAAATAAGGAAGTAACCTGTGCAGATGGAACTGCCGCATTAGACCCGCAAAATCCTTGTGTTGTAAGCAATAAAAATATCGGCGATATAATTCCTGTAGTATTCCACGATGGAGTTGTAGAACCTGCAACAAACGCAGGCAAATATCTTTTGAATACTGCAAAATAGGGGTAAATTTACGGTCGGCATAGCAATGCCGACCTACATTACTATTGTTCTTCCCCAGAGGGGTATATACACCCCACCCTTACCCTCCCCAACCGGGGAGGGAAGAATTTCAACACGAGTTTACGAGTGTTAGAAATTCAAGGAGGGGTCTCAACCCGTAAGGGGAAACAGGCTGGATTGCTTCGGTCGTTCCTCCCTCGCAATGACGAAAAACATGTCATTACGAGTCCGAACGTAGTGAGGACGTAGTAATCTCCTGCAAGTCCTGAATGAGATTGCGACGTCGAGCTAAAGCCCTCCTCGCAATGACAAATCATTATTCTGCCCCGATGGGGGAAGTGGCACGAAGTGCCGATGGGGAATTATCCCGTAGGAGAATGGAAAGTAATTAAATTATTATTTCCTTAATATCCTATGCCCTAATAATTTAACTATTAACAACTCACAATGAAAATACGTTTATTCCTGTCCTCTTGTTAGGGTTAAAACCATTTCATTCGGGATATAAAAATCTTTTATTCCATAATTGGCATTAATGAACAAAAATTCCAATGTTTCTCCGGGTTTCACCCCTAATAAATCAAAAGGAACTTTTAAATCCAAAACTTCATCATAAGCTGTTTCAATTTGTTTTGAATGTTCAAGAACCCACATGTCTCCGGGAATTGCACGAATTAATCTTAATAACTGCAATTTATCATTTCTGATTGCTATTTGAATTTCGTTGTGAAATTTTTCCATGGATACAGGTGAAATATTTCTTGTCTTATTTATAAGTCTGACCGGAGCTAAATCTTGTTTGTTATTTGCTTTTCTGGTGTAAATATACATCTGATATGCACGTTTTGTTAAATCAGGATTTTCTTTAATATATTTGTTCAGATGAAATTTTAAATAAAAATAATTTTCATCATTACCAAAACGAATTTTGTCAAATAACTTTGACTCTCTAAGAACAGGACCGTCAGGAATTTCAATATATCCGGCATTATTCCAAATATCTTCCTCATTTGTAACGTTTTTACCGTCAATTATCGGCGAAATCATTGAACGAGGATATTTAGAAGGTTTTGAAGTTGACATATTAGATAGCGGAGCATCTAAATATGTCGGGATATCCAAATCCAAATATCTGTAAATATTTTTTAAATGTGTTCTAAACAGAAAATCAAAAATATTGTCACGTCCGGAATCGTTAGGTTCTCCATACCACCAGAACCAATCACTGCCTTCACAGATAAACAGTTCTTTTCTTGCAAGTTCAATGTTAGGATTCAAAGGTTCGCGTTTTACAAATTCCGAAAAATCCTGTCTTACACGTCTTAAATATGTCCAAGCCAAATCTTTTACGGGTTCATCTATCCATAGTTTAAAATTCCGATTAATCCAGGAACCTGATGAAATTTTAGTAAGAATTTTATCTTCTTTTGTATTGCTCAAATAATCACTTATCAAAACGGTTTCGAGAGTTTCATCTTCTGTAATTAGTGTATAAAGAGTTTTTAAAAATGAAGCACCGTCCTCAAGATAATTTTCCCAGCAGTTTTCACCATCTAACGCTATAGTTAAAAGATGTTCATTGTCAGGTGATGACAAAATTTTACTCTGCATAATTTTAATTCTGTCATACAAGTCATTTGCCGTTGCAATAGGGTTATGGTTTTGATATTCAAAACTTATCAAATTTGGAATTGTTGACTCTCTGAAAATCATTTTTATGTCAGCATTTTTTGTTTTATATTGATAAGTTTTTAAAAGGTGATATGGTTCTTGGATATAAGCCTTAAAATCGTGTTCAAATTCAAAGTTAATTGAATTAGCCAGAATTCCTTCATCTGAAATTGACCATTTAACTCCCAAAGAATTAAGCATATCAAGTGTTTTCCCGCTAACACACTGTTCAGAAGGCCAAACTCCTTCGGGACGTTTACCGAAAACCTCCTCAATTCTATCAAGGGCCATTTTAGTTTGTAATTTGGCATCAAGTTCGGTTTTAAGTTTGGAAATTTCATCTTCAACAACATTTTTTTTGATATTTTTGTAATCCAATAATATTGGTAAAATTGGGTGATAATAAGGGCTTGTGGTAATTTCTATCTTATTTTTTTCAACCAATTTTCTTAGAGTAGGAATTATTTTTTTTATAATATCTCTTTGAATATCAATAATTTTGACTCTATCTTCGAGGGTATAATTTTTGCCTTTTTTAACCAGTCTTTTTAATTCAGGATTAGAAGTTTTAAAAGACGGATCAATCCAAGCGAGGTTGAATAACGCTGTCAAATCGGCATATTCCTGATTTGAAAAAATTGAAATATCATTTGTATCATCAGTTTGAATAATTTGATAAAGCCTGTGATATTCGGGATTTGGCAAAATCATTGTTTGATAATTTGCATCAAAGAAATTATTTAAAATAAAGATTTTATCTTCATCTGTCAAATGTTCGGCAGGTGTAATGGTAAGTCTTGAATGAATGTCATGAGCATCATTTTCGGCGTAATCAATAATTGCATCAACCAATACGGGAACAAAATTAAAATTCAGTTTTAATTTATCAAATTTTTTAGCCCAAAGAGCCATGTCAAGATAATCTTTAACCGCATGCAGCCTAACCCAAGGCATTAAATAGTCGCCATTGGCAGTCAATTGGTAAACAGGTTGATGCATATGCCAATAAAAAGCAATGGATAATTTTTTGGACTGACTCATCATAAGACTTAACCCTTGTGTCCAAATTATACCACATAAATAAGAATAATCAATTTTATGTGATAATTTTCCCTTGGCACTTTTTCCCCATTGGGGAGGAATATTCTACACCCTCGCCCCTTGTCCCGAAGGGCGGGAGAGGTGGCAGCATGTCATTCAGAGGGCGAAGCCCGAAGAATCTCAATATTGTTCAAAGTCCGTTAAGACCGATAAGACCGTTAAGGCCGTTAAGTCCAATACGGTGCTGAAGCACAGATTAATAAATCGTAAATGTCATTGTGAGGAGGAAGATTTTACACCCTCGCCCCTCGT
>JAFUSQ010000018.1 GCA_017467605.1 bacterium
TGAACAATAATAGCAGGTGAAACAACAACAAAGGTGGACATTGTTTGAACGACAGAATTTATAGACCCTGAATTAAATTCAGGGTGACATAAAAGTGAGTTTGTCCACCTCAAGTTGAACCGTTGCTATTATTAGTGAACGGAGCGTATCGCTGGTTTTGAGGCACTTTTGACACCAAAAGTGCCCCCGTCCGGAGGACCCCTCGGAGAGAAAAATTATATAAATAATTATATTTAATACAAATAATATGTATTATACTTATCCGGTGCTATTTTACTTATTGTAAATAATAAGCTAATACTACTTTATCATTTATCCCTTTGTGCTAAAATATAAGCAATAAACAAGGAGAGATAAAATGGTTGATCAAGAATTAAGAGATAAATACGAAGTTGTTATTGGGCTTGAAGTTCACGCTCAATTGAAAACTAAATCAAAAATATTTGCACCCGACAAAAATGAATTCGGACAAGAACCAAATACCCTGACAAGTCCGATTACACTCGGAATGCCGGGAGTTTTACCTGTATTAAACAAAGAATGTGTTAACATGGGTATTTTGACAGGTCTTGCTCTAAACTGTGAAATTCCTGCCCGTTGTAAATTCGATAGAAAACAATACTTCTATCCGGACCTTCCAAAAGGTTACCAAATATCTCAATATGATGAACCAATTTGCGTAAACGGTTATCTTGATATTAAAGGCAAAAGGATTGGGATTACTCGTGCACACTTGGAAGAAGATGCAGGAAAGCTTGTTCACGCAGGTGCAGACGGATTAGCCGGTTCAAGCTATTCGCTGGTTGACTTGAATAGAGCAGGAACTCCTCTTTTGGAAATCGTATCAGAACCCGATATGAGAAGCTCTGAAGAAGCTCGTAATTATATGGAAGAATTGAGAAATATCGTTAGGTATATCGGAGTTTGCGACGGCAACTTAGAAGAAGGCTCTATGAGATGTGATGCCAATATCTCAATTATGCCGAAAGGTTCAAAAGAATTCGGAACTCGTGCAGAAATTAAAAACGTTAACAGCTTCTCCGCACTTCAAAGAGCAATTGAATATGAAATTGACAGACAAATCGATATAGTTGAAGAAGGCGGACAAGTCGTTCAAGAAACAAGACTTTGGGACGATAATTCCCGTGAAACACGTTCTATGAGAGGGAAAGAAGATGCACACGATTACAGATACTTCCCTGAACCTGATTTAATGCCTTTAGAAATTTCTCGCGAATGGGTTGAAAAAATTCGTTCGGAAATGCCTGAATTACCTTCTCAAAAACGAGCAAGATATCAAAGTCTGGGATTAAGCGAATATGATGCAAGCGTTATTGTTGAACAAATGGGATTGGCTCTGTTTTTCGATAAAGTTCTTGAGCTTGGCGCAAATCCAAAAATAGCAGTAAACTTTATTATGGGTGAAATTGCAGCATATTTAAAAGAAGATCATATAGAAATTACCGATACAAAATTAACTCCTGAAAATCTTGCTGAACTTATCAGTTTGATTGAAAAAAATACAATTTCAAATAATATTGGTAAACAAATCATCATTGATATGCTAAAAGACGGCACAAAAGCTTCTGTAATTGTTGAACAAAAAGGCTTGAGCCAAATAACTGACGAAGGCGCAATTAAAGAAATTGTTCAGAAAGTTGTAGATGCAAATCCTGCTCAAGTAGAAGCATATAAAAACGGTAAAACAAACTTATTAGGATTCTTTGTCGGACAAGTTATGAAAGAAACAAAAGGCAGAGCTAACCCTAAAGCCGTTAATGAAATATTGAAAAGCATTATAGAAGGATTGTAATATGAAAAAATTATTCTTAAGCTTTATAATTTCATGTTTATTTATGCCGGCTTGTTTTGGTGCAAATTATAACACCAGAACCCCTTTACCCGGAAACACTCTTGCAAACAGAAAATTACAATATGACACAATTATGCCTGTCTATATGGCAACAGGCACAAAATTAAAAAACTGTGAAACAATGAGTATAATAAATACCAAAGTTACAAGACAGCCATATAATTTAAAAATGCAAGGCGGACAGTACACCCAAGGTCAATGGGAAGAATTATGGACTGTTAACGCTTGCGGTAAAACTGCTGATGTACCAATCAAATTTATTCTTGATAGTACAGGCGCAACATATATGATATCACCTAATAATATTGTTATAAGATAGTAAAGAACGTAATGGATTTTTTAAATAGGAAAAGACAATCTTGTATGGAATTAGAAATAAAAGAGCAATCAAAGATTGCTCAAACAATTTTGAATACATACATAAGTAGTGATGGTTTGATAAATATCGAAACTCCGTCAAAGATAAACAGAATAGTAATAGTCGCAAGCGGGTCATCATACCATTGCGCAAGATATGCTGCAGAATTATTCGGATCAATTTCAAAAATTGAAGCAAGGGCAGTTTATTCAAGTGAATTTTTATTAGAAGATACAATACCTCATCAGCAAGATTTATTATACATATTTATAACTCAATCAGGCGAGACAACAGATACTAATAGTGCATTAGAAAAAGCTAAAGAATTTGGAGTAAAAACTCTTTGTATAACCAACAAAGAAAATTCTACAATATGGAATGCTTCTGATTATAAAATTGCCTGTCTTGCAGGAGAAGAAAAAAGTATTGCTGCAACAAAATCATTCTCATCACAACTTTTATGTGCAACCTTATTAGCACTAAAACTTGCACAAGATAAAGATTATGACATATATGATTATATTTTGGACATAAAAACAATACCCTCATTTATTGAACAAACTTACAAGCTCCAGCCAAGAATTAAACAACTTGCCAAATATATGTCCAAATTCAAAAATATTATTATTACTGCAGACGGACACTCATATGCACTGGCAAAAGAAGCTTCTCTCAAAATAAAAGAAACATCATATATGAATACAACTTCTGCAATTTTGGGTGAATTTATGCATGGACATGTCGCAGTTTTGAATAACAAAAAAACTGTTTTAATTTATGTATTAAACGATAATTTGACATATACTGCTATAAAAAATCTTGTAAAAATCAAAGATAGCTACAATCCGCCAATATTTATTATCGGCAACAGAACAAATCAAATTAAATCAACTTATAACTTGAATATTGAATGCGACAAACCGTTGGTTAAAACCTTTTGTATTGCAATAATGATACAACTTCTCGCACTTGAAACCGCCCTAAAACTTCATAGAAATGTTGATAAACCGCATGGGTTGAATAAAGTTGTAAAATAATTACTCCATAGCTTTTGCTGTTTGATATAGGGCAAATTGTTTTTCTTTGCTCAAATTATCATAAATTCTATTTATTTCTTGTTTAAAATCCTTATCTTTTTCAGGGGTATACAAAAATAATTTATATAACTCGACATCTAAAACATCGGAAATTTTTTCAAGAGTTTTTAGTGACGGAAAATTCTGCCCAACTTCCAATTTGCTTATATATCCATTGTCAACCCCAATTAATTCCGATAATTTTTCCTGTGTAATTTTTTTTTGTTTCCTATACTCTTTAACCTTTAATCCCAACAATTCTTTTGTATTCATATTATCTCACCAGGAATATTTTATTATTTTTTATCAGGATAATTTACACTAATATATTACTGATTTTATTTGTTTATACTATTATATTGACAAAATTAGCAATATGTATGATAATATCTATGAAATTATCAATATAGGAGTAGTTTAATTATGGAATTAAAGAGTAAATTGAATTGTGGTAAAGGCAATAATAATTTGCCCGAAGGGCTGAAATCTGCCCCGATTGGGGAAGTGGCACGAAGTGCCGAAGGGGAGTTATCCCGTAGGGTGTTCGCTAGGGGTTTACCAATCAAGACCCACCCTAAGAAGGGTGGGAAAATTAAACAGATGTTGAAACAAGCTCAGGGGGACAGGGAACAATTATGTCATTACGAATCCGAACGTAGTGAGGACGTAGTAATCCCCTGCAAATCCTGCAAGGTACTGCGATTGCGACGCTCATTTCATTCGCTCGCAATGACATGTAAAAATGGAATTGCGACGGGGGTAAATAAAACAAATTTAAAAGTACATACATTTACCCCTCCGCGCAATGACAGTAACGTCATTGCGAGCACGAACGACAGTGAGTGCGTGGCAATCCAGAAAAATTCGTACAAAAACGACTGGATTGCTTCGTCGGACTTACGTCCTCCTCGCAATGACAGGGGGGATAATAACCGTAAAGAACTTATTCACCTATTCACTTCAAAAAAGCTGCCTTCACCAAGAATAATTCCCTCTGCTACTAACTTTGGAAAGACTCCACGACTACTGCGCTCCGCGGGGTTTACGTTAGCAGAAGTATTGATTACTCTCGGAATTATCGGCGTGGTCGCAGCAATGACAATTCCGGGGTTGATGAATACATATAAGAAAAAGCAATATTATACACAATTTATGAAAGCAAGAAGTGTTATTGAAAATACGCTTAGAATGTACGCGAACGACAACGACTGTGAAATAACTGACGGAAGCTGCGAGTTTTTAAAATCAGAAAATATAGAAAAGCTTGGAAGATATTTCAAAGGAGTTCAATATATTACAGAAGATAACTGTACAAATATTCTCTCCGGCTACGATAAAATTCCTATAAAAAACTATGAGTATCTACAAGAACATGCTTGTTCTAACAATATGAGTCTGGAAAAAGAATTAGGATTTATAACTATAGATGGAATGATGTTATTATTTGATGATGGTGGTTATGGGCTGGGAACAATATTAGATATAAATGGCCCAAATACAGGCCCAAACTTGTATGGTCGTGATATTTTTGATTTTTATACAGTTGAAGCTGTAGGAGAGTATTACTGCAATTCAATCTGGGGAGTTTCTAAAGCTTGCAAAGAGAAAAATAACATTGCTGGTGGTGCTGATTGTTATAATGGTACACTTATAAATAACTGTGGAGCTCGATTAATCGAAGAAGGTAAGATGAATTATTAAAGAACAGGAAACGGGGCGCATCATAGATGCGCCCCGTTTCCTTATATTATAGTGACTTGGGAATATTTCCCAATATATTTACCTCTATAATTTAGAAGCAACCATGTAAGTTGTTTCAGCAAGTCTTGTAGAATAACCCATTTCGTTATCATACCAAGAAATGATTTTAACTTGGTTTCCGCCCATTACACGAGTTAATAAAGCGTCAACTGTAGAAGATTGAGAAGTTCCAACATAATCAGATGATACTAACGGTTCTTCTGTGTAGCAAAGAACATGTCCATCAGCACCTTCTTTTAATGCTGCGTTAACTTCTTCAACTGTAACGTCTTTAGAAAGTTCAAATACAACGTCAACCAATGATACGTCAGGAGTAGGAACTCTCATTGCAAAACCGTCCAATTTACCTTTCAATTGAGGTAAAACTAAAGCAACAGCTTTAGCTGCACCTGTTTTTGTAGGAACAATGTTTAAAGCACCTGCTCTTGCACGACGAGGATCTTTGTGACCTGCATCTAAGATTCTTTGGTCACCTGTATATGAGTGAACAGTTGTCATCAAACCTTTAACAATACCGAATTTTTCATCAATAACTTTAGCTACAGGAGCTAAGCAGTTTGTAGTACAAGATGCCATTGAAATAACATTGTGAATTGCAGGATCGTATTCTTTATCATTTACACCTAAAACGATAGTTTTATCTTCGTTAGTAGCAGGAGCAGAAATGATAACTTTTTTAGCACCTGCAGCGATATGAGCTTTAGCTTTTTCAGCATCAGTGAAGAAACCTGTTGATTCAACAACAACTTCAACACCTAAATCTTTCCAAGGAAGATTTGCAGGATCTTTTTCTGCGAAGAATTTAATTTTTTTACCGTTAACGATAATACCTTCTTCATAAGCTTCAACAGTACCGCAGAATTTACCCATAACTGAGTCATATTTGAAAATTCTTGCAGCATCTTCAGGTTTCAAACCAGGGTCGTTGATTGCTACATAATTAATTTTGTCAAAAATACCTTCTCTGATTGCGGCTCTTAAAGTATTTCTACCAATTCTGCCGAATCCGTTAATTGCTACATTTACCATAAATTTTTCTCCTTCTTAATTGGTAACTACTATAACATGCCGATAGTAGTATAAACAAAAACCCTAATCAAGTAGGGGTAAAGGTAAATATATAAAAAGACTTGCTATTTTTCAACAACAGCAAGCCTTTTTACCAAAAAATTAAAAAATTGTTAAAATTTTATTATGGTGTAGAAATTCTTAAAGTCATATCTTTAAGATAGGTCATTTGCGTACCGTCTTTCAGAAAACAAACTGTTCCCGGAGTAAGATTGAAGCTATTATCACCTATGATAGCAGTAATAGAACCATCATTGTTTGCCATAAATGTTCCGACCATAGAAGGATTGTTACTTGAAGTGTGAAGAACAATACCTTGATTCATCACTTCCGTAAATTTCATTTGTCTTGTTTCTGCGGGTCTTTGCGGTCGGACAGGCGAAGAAGCAGGGATATCCATATCTATTCTTCCGTCAAGATTTGATATTGTTTTACCGCTTTGTGTAAAAGAAGCACCCGGTTCTAATATTATTTGATTGCCGCTGCCATCGGCTCTTTGAATAACTACGTTGTGCCCGTCTTGCATGGTTCTTGCAACGGCAGGGGAACCTCCGATATTACCGATATTTTCAAACTCGAAGTTTAATTCGCGTGCGCCGGCTGCGTGCGGGGTTGTCGGCTGAGGTGCCGGTGTTGGCTTCGGTGTCACAGGGGTCGGCCCAGGCTGTGGGGCCGGTGTTGGTTTCGGTGTCACAGGGGTCGGCGCAGGTTGTGGTGCCGGTGTTGGTTTTGGTGTCACAGGGGTCGGCACAGGTTGTGGTGCCGGTGTTGGTTTCGGTGTCACAGGGGTCGGCGCAGGTTGTGGTGCCGGTGTTGGTTTTGGTGTCACAGGGGTCGGCGCAGGTTGTGGTGCCGGTGTTGGTTTTGGTGTCACAGGGGTCGGCGCAGGTTGTGGTGCCGGTGTTGGTTTTGGTGTGCTAACATGAGTGCCACTTTTAAATTGTTCAATTGTTTGGTTCATTCTTTGAGCCACGGCACCTGTGCTACCGATACTGTCCCAATTAAAATCTTTTAAAAATGAATTACATACTTCATCTGGGATATCACCTTCAAAAGAGAATCCTCTATGGTCTCCAACTCTTGTACCGCCATTTGAACCTTGCGTATGGTGTTGAATAATATAGGTTCTGCCATTTTCGTGTATTATCTGAGTTTCGTTATACTTCAAATCACGTCTCACGGAAGATGGACTTAAACCCTCTAATTCACGCATACCGCTTCCACCATATTTAACATTTTTAAATGTATAGGTATCAGGAACACCATGACCTATATGGGTTTGTGGTTTCGGGGTCACCGGAGCCGGCGCAGGCTGTGGTGCCGGTGTTGGTTTCGGGGTAGATGCCTTTTGAGCTGCTCTTAGCTTTTCTTTTGCAGCATTGCGAGTTTCTTCGGGTATACCACCGCGTGTCGGCGCAGGGGTTGTTTGCTCAGTTTTTTTACTGCCGCCAAATAATTTTGACCAAAATCCTCCGCCGCTTTCACCACTGCCTGCACAGATATCATCTTGCAAACCTAAACTAACTTCTTTTGTTTCCGGTGAAACATACTCTTTTTTACCTGTTTTTACAGGAGTTGCCGGGGTATCTGCTTTTGAATTTTTTGTTTGAGCCGCAGAAGATTCAACATTAGGTTTCGCCGCCTTATAACGGGTTACTGTCGGAGCCTGATTGTTCCAAAATGCCTTTTTAAGCTTATTAACCCCGCTTTTCAATAAACCGGTACTTGCAGCAGAACCTACGCCGCTCATGCCGGCATTCATCAAAGTTCCTGTCAATGTTACTTCACCGGTTTGAACTTTTTCCTGCACCGCACCTGTTGCAACATCTCCCGCCATAGTTGCTCCGACTTGAACTACTTTTGTGCCTTTAGCAATAACTTGTGCGCCTTTGCCGACTGCACCACCTGCCAAAACTGCCGCACCATCTATTGCTGCATCTTTTAATATTTTTCTGTGATCGGTCCCTTCGCGGAATGTACCTTTATCTTTTACTGTCTTGCCTGATGCATCTTTATGCTGACCCGTAATGTGCATTCTGTCAGTTTCTTCAACCCCTGCTGAAATTGCAGTTGTTGCGGCAGCAGTACCCAATAAAACCACTCCAGCAGCCCCGCCTGTTGCAGCAATAGCAACACCTGCACCTATTGCTCCGCCAACTTTTGCGGTTGTTTTTACAACCGCTGCACCGGTTTGTTGTGATTGATTATATTCATTAACCCGTTTTTTGATATTTTGCTGCTTTGTTCCAAATGCCTTTTGATAATTCGCATCAGACGGGTCTTTCATATAATTGTCAATCGCCTTCTGATTATATTTAACTCCGTAAATTTGTTCAAATTTCGTCTTGAATTGTTCTTCACCCTGTTGGGCAGCTTTTTTCAATTCAGACATATTTTTATTATTAGCTGACAAATCCTTGCGGACTTTGGAAGCTCTGTTTTTTGAACCCCATAAAGCACTTACACCATCTGCGACATCACCGGCCCACCCGTCTTGCTCCATCTGTTTATCAAAAGCCTGACGGGCACTTTTATTCTCTTTAATTAAATAATTTAAAGTCTTAGTTTGTGCGGAATTCGTTTTAACAGGCGCAGACTTGGCATTTGCCTGAGTTGTACCGGACTGATTCTTTGTTTTATCAGCCTGACTTGCTGATGATTTAAGTTTAAGCTTATAGGTTTTGCCGTCCTCTCCAACTGCCATGGCATAACCGTTACCTAAATCTTTGGTTTTCATATACTGTTTGCCGTTATATGTTACAAGTCCCTTTAACTCATCTTTATCAAGTTTTCCGTCATGATTTGCATCAAGTTTGTTAAAAATTGATTTTTTGGAAGAATCTTCACCCATTTGGGCTCTTGTAGTACCAATTTTGTAAGTACTTTTTAAATCTACTTTTACAAAATTCTGATTGTTGTTAACTGATTGTCCTGCCATGATAACTCCTTATAATCTGTCCTTATGTTGGAGTTATCGGGACTTAATTTTTAAAACTTTATAGTATCCCTCATATCATATCATATCATATCATATAGGGCATTATAACAGGGTTTTAGGCGTTTTAAACTCATGTTTACAAAACTTTATATTTGGACTTTTGTGAAGTTTTGTAAAGAAATAAAAGTGATATAGCAATTATATACTTCAAAAATACTTTATATAAATGTAAGCGATAAGCAAACAACAAAATCGATTAAATAAACACGAGACATAAATTATACACTACCTACTACACACTAACCTTCTACACACGAGGAATTGAAAAAGATTCCAAACTCTTTCTAAACGAAAGGGTTTTTTTTTGTTTATAGTAAACTTAAACTATGGATAAGAAATGTTTATTCAGCGAAAATATTGTAAAAATAGGCCCTGAAAGCGGTTATGACAATTATATTATGGCAATTGAATCAAGCTGCGATGAAACAGCTTGTGCAATTGTCAAAAACGGCAGAGAAGTTATTGCAAATGTTGTAGCATCACAAATTAAAACTCACGAAAAATTCGGCGGTGTTATACCTGAAATAGCAGCAAGAGAACATTTGGATTCTATAAATATTGTCGTTCAGGAAGCTTTTGAACAAGCAAATATGAATCCTCAAGATATAACTGCTTTCGCCGGAACAGTAGGTCCGGGCTTAGTCGGGTGTTTACTTGTAGGTTTGAATGCGGCAAAAACTCTTGCATTAGTTCATGACAAGCCTTTTATCGGGGTTAATCACCTAAATGCACATCTTTGCGCAAATTATATTGATACTGATGTAAAACCGCCATTTATGGCTCTTTTAGTAAGCGGCGGGCACACTCAAATTATTGATGTTGAATCTTATTCGAAACAAACAATTCTTGGGGAAACAATTGACGATGCTGTAGGCGAAGCCTACGACAAGGTTGCAAGACTTATTGGATTGCCATATCCCGGAGGCCCCAGATTGGATAAATTAGCACAATTAGGAAATCCGCTCGCATTTGAACTCCCAATATCAAAAGTCGGCGGATATGATTTCAGTTTTAGCGGACTTAAAACGGCGGTATTACGTTTAGTTAAATCATTTAATGGACAAGAACTTCCGACAAACGATATTTGTGCAAGTTTCCAGGAATGTGTTTCCAAAACCCTTGTGAAAAAGCTCAAAAAAGCGGTTGAAGAACGCGGATACAAACAAATTGTTATAGCAGGCGGGGTTGCCGCCAATTCTGAAATCAGAAGAAAAGTTTTTGAACTTGAAAAAGAGGGTTATAAAGTTAATGCCCCCGCTATGAAATATTGTACTGATAATGCATCAATGGTTGCATCATGCGCGTATTTCAATACAAATACATTTGATGATATTGACGTTGAAGTATTTTCAAGAGTGTAAAAATCACCTTCCAAAAATTTCTAAATTTCGCAAATCTCAATTTGAAATTTCTCCCTCTCTGATTAGGGCATTGTAAACTTTTCATTGATTGAACAATAGGAGATTCCACTGTGCAAATTTCCGTGTCATTCACAACGGCAATCTTGTCATTCAGAAGGTCAAATCTTCCGAGATTCCACGCTTCGCTCTGAATGACACGGAAGATTTGACCTGTGGAAAGTAAAGGTGGGTAATAAACACGTTAACTTAACAATTAGCCCATATTATGCACATTGACGCATTTGTTTGTAGGCTTCAACACCCTCAACCCAATTCGGAACAATATTCAAATCATGCTCTACTATATGTTTTGGTAATGCCGCATGATGAATTTTCGGCAGTAAATAATCTTCTGAATATTCAATCAAACGCGGAATATTATCATCTGTATCGTTACAAATAAACGTTACTTTACCGGTATTATCTGTCTTATAGCCGACAATAGTTATTTCATGACCGTTAATTATAATGTTATTACTATCAGTTTGAGTATAACCTATTATAATATTTTCTTTTTCATTTAAAGCCGTCAAAAGATGATGCTTCATTGTATTTAAATCAGTCTCATAACCGATAAGACGGGCATTTTCATCAACTGTTTGATAGGTCACAGACAAGATATTTTTATCAAAAACAACTGATTCAGTAAATGTTTTTTCAAATTCTATCAAACCTTTATCATTTTGATTAAATTTACCTGCTCGTTTATCAGTTAAAGTATTGTAGGACTGCTGAGAACCGATTTCCATAAATGTAGACTGCATCAAAACATCAAGTGGAGTTCTTTCATACGGGTCTTTGTGAGTTGTCTGAATTTGAGCCCTCAGCAAGGCATTTTTATCCGGCGCAAATTTTAATTTTGCTCTATCAAAATTATCTGCACTCCAAGGAATTTCAAACGCGTTCAATAGCCATACGGCATTTATAGTTTCATCAGCAAGATTGTTAAGCTCAATAGTTTTTTCTACACAAAGTTTTGGAGAACTCAACTCCTGAGCAAAACGTGCAAACTCTGCCGGCAACTGTTTTGCAAGTTTAAATTCCGTACTTGCGGCAACACAAGTTCCGGAATGGAGAACATTAATATCTTGAATACCTTTTCTTATTTCAAATAAATTAGTTTTCCCTTCATTATTTGCTTCAATAGCACGTTGTTTGTATTCATCAGGAATATCGCCAAATTGCTGAGTTATTAAATACGGATAAGCAATAGTCGCAATAGTGTCTTTTAAAATTACATTATTATCCAAACCTTCAGCTCTTGGTTCGGTTGAAATTTTATACAGATTATCTAAAACTGTACTTTTATCATTGGAGTCAGCATTTAATAAAACACCTGATTTTAAAAGATTTTCTACAACTTTTCTCTCACTTCTGTTCAAATGTTTAAGTATTTCTGTATATTTCTTTTTTTCTTCTTTGCCTGATAAAGTTGTTCTCAATTGAAGGTTATTCATTGGCACAGTCTTAGCAGCAGATGCACAAAATGACGGAGTTGAAACATTTGCGGAAACATTAGTATTTTTAACGGAATTACTAACTCCGCTAATTGTGTTATAATTGTACTGTCGGATACAAGAATCTACTTTATCTACCATGTTAACTCCACATCTATAATAAAAATTGAACATGTAAAAAATTGCTAAAAGTGTAAATAAATATTAAAGAAGGGTATCATTGAAAAATACAAAAGTCAAACCTCTGACAAAAGAACAACTTATTATATCTATAGACAGGCTTACACGCTTTAAAAATCCCGCTACAAAATATTTTAGAGTGTATAGTGATATCTTAATAAATAATCTTATCTATCCAAAATTCAAAAAAAACGAATTAGAAAACCTGGATAACGATACCCTTAAAAATTATGCACAAGATATTATAAACTACTCAATCGAACAACTTGGAATAACTCTCACAAAAAATTATGAATTAAACAAAAAAATATTTAATTACGAAACCTCTGTTTTTAAAACAGATAAAAATACTCAAAAATTTTTAGACAATACCATTGACTACCAAGCATTCACAGAACTTATTGAAGAAAATCACAGCCAAAATCTCCAATGGTTAAAAACACTTGCAGGTTCAAATAATATAATTCAAGACAGATATGAACATTCGCTGCATTTCCCGATAGAAAAAGTTGTCATTACAGAAGGGGCAACAGAAGAAATATTACT
Source organism: bacterium (assembly GCA_017467605.1). GTDB lineage: Bacteria > Cyanobacteriota > Vampirovibrionia > Gastranaerophilales > Gastranaerophilaceae > Zag111. Next base: position 12,718 of record JAFUSQ010000018.1, read on the forward strand.
GCCGGAATTTGCTAAAAAATGCGGTTATGATTTTGATAAAGAAGGCGTACACATACTCTCTGCAGGTGGTAAAAGCCAAGTTGTTAAACTTTATTACAAACTTACAGAAACTTTAAAATTGCCAATTTTTATTCTTTTAGATAAAGATGCAAAAGCAAATCTCGATTCAATAACCCCCCGACTTAGGACAATTGATAAAATCCACATTTTAGCATGCGGTGAATTTGAAGACTTGCTTCCTATTGATTTGATAAAAAGAACGATAAATTACGAGTTGAGCAATATCTCTATGCTTGAACAAGAAATGTTAAATACAGATGAACCCAGAGTGAAAATATTAGAAGAAGTTTTTAAAACTCGCGGAATGCATGAATTCAAAAAAGTTGAATTCGCCAAAATGGTAAAAAATAATATAAAAACAGATAAAGATATTACCTCCGAAATTGCCGAAATTATAAGCGAAATAAGAACATAACAGAAAATTTTGCCTAAATGGTTGACATTTAATTTTGTTCAATATAGAATTAGTTCTGTAACCGAGCCCCCATCGTCTAGAGGCCTAGGACAACACCCTTTCACGGTGTAGACAGCGATTCGAATTCGCTTGGGGGTACCATTTATAAAATTTGAGGCGAAAGCCTCTTTTTTATTGCCTTTAAGGTGTTTGAATGAAACGAAATCTTACCCAAACCCATTTTCAAACAATATACCTCTATACATTGTTTTGACAAGTTTTTACCCATGTTCGAATAAATTATTTATTTTTTATGATAGTATTAAGAAAAGGAGTGGATATGAAAAAATTTATTATTTCATTATTTATAATATTAAATATTGCCATTACATCTTGCTATGCTGCTTCATGGGTAAGATTAGATGATAATAATTTTATTGACAAAGATAGTATTAAAATATATGTAGATGACAAAGGCTATATGAACTATAATAAACGTATTTTCTGGACTAAATATGAGGGTAATGGCATATATAAAGACTTAGAAAAAGTTACAAATAGTAAGATAGAGTATGGTTTAACACAATTTATAATTGACTATTCAAATTATACTATAGCAGCTAAAGCTGGTATGACCTATGATAAAAATGGTAAACCTATTTCAAGTTATTCATATCAAGATTTTAAACTAAAATATGATTCTATAGTTCCAGATAGCAGTGCTGAATTATGGGCAGAGCTAATTAAGAAACCTAGAGTATTAAAGAAAATGTATAAATGGCAACAATCTCAGCTATTGAGAACAGAATAATTAGTTAATTTAATTAATGAAATTATTAAACTAATATTTGGGTCATAATTTAAAACTGACAACTCAAAAATCTTTTGAGCAATTGTTCTCACATCACCTGCTATGGGGTACCATATAAAAAAGACCACTAAAGTGGTCTTTTTTATTTTTGGAATTTTTATTTTAAAATTATTTAGCAACTAATTTTTATCAGTTGAATTATCCTAATGCTTTGATTGGCCGGATTCGGCTTATATCATTAGCAATCTCACGTCTGGCAATTCTAAGTTCATAGTCTTCTTGATAACGTAAGAAGTAACCTTGTGATAGACCAAAATATGTGGTTAAACGTAAATCTGTATCAGCAGTGATTCTTCTCTGACCTTTAATTATCTGGTGAATTCTGTTTGGTGGCACAAATATAGCATTAGCCAGAGCATTTTGAGTAAGATTGAACGGCTCAATGAATTCTTCCTTGAGCATCTCGCCAACTGTTGTAAGTTCAATATATTCTGTCATATTTGTATCTCCATATCAAGTATCATCTAATTATATTATATAGTACGTACCGCGTAATTTCAACCCCATGAGAGTATATTGCTAAGATAGTTAAACTTGTTTCCTCACCTCTTGAGAGATAGGGTTAGGATGAGGGGTTAAGAGTGATAATCTAATATTTCAACATCAAATGAATGATTATCTAACCAACGGAAGCAAATTCTAAATTGGTCATTTATACGTATAGAATGTTGTCCTTGCCTATCACCAGATAATGCTTCCAAATGATTGCTCGGCGGTATCTTTAAGTCATCAAGAACAGAAGCTACGTGTAACATTCTAAGCTTCTGCAATGCACGTTTTTGAATATCGTGAGGAAGTTTTTTACTAAACTCCTCATTCCATATCTTCTCCGTTTCCTTACATTTGAAAGATTTGATCATAATGCCATTTTAGCATAAAAAATGTACACTGCATCAGCCTCAACCAATATGTTAAATTCATAAAAACCCCAGTCCCATAATTTTCACGGTGTAGATAGCGATTCGAATTCGCTTGGGGGTAATTTTTAGAAGAACCGTTTAGGTTCTTTTTTTATGTACAAAAATTACCCCTGCATATTCTAATTAATAACTTTTCTGTTGAAAAAATTACTTAAATATCATGCTTAAAACATTGAACCGTTCCAACCCCACAAATCTACAGGGTGATATGTTACGTATATATTTGAAGCTTCTATTCCATAGTCCGCAGATAAAATATCGCAAATTTGTTTGGTTAAGGTTTGACAAGCAGGCTTTGCCGCCGTGCCAAGCATTTTTACAGAAATATATGCGCCCTTATCTAATTTTATTTCATTCATATAAAGTGATTTATTATCTTCAATTTCTGTCATTATGTAAGCTTTAGGTTTAGATAATGCAACAGCAGCTGCATCTGACAATTTTTTCTGCAAATCATTTTTTTGTGTTTCATCTAATCTAATATTTAATCTTGCTTGAATATATGGCATAAATCCCTCCTTATGATGTATGGTATTCAATCAAATATAAAAACTTATTCAAAACTACTTTTTATGAATATAAAGTTCATAACCCAATATATCAAAGATTTCGGCTAATTCAGCAACTCGTATGGTTTTATTTCGGAATTTGTTGCTTAGATTCCTGTTACTATCTGTTTTGTTATATTTTTTATTAATTTCTTCTTTTACTTTTGTGACAGTCATACCTTCCATTGCTGCCAAATATTTAACTTGAAGCGCCAATTTGTCTGTTTCTAATTTTATAACACTTTCCATTACAGGATAATACTATTTTTAGTGTATTAAACCAATATCTATTGACATTATTCATTATATAATGTATAATTACAATATATAATGAATTAGTTTATATCAAGAAAGGAAATGTATGAGAAAAGGATTCACTCTGGCAGAAATATTGATTACTTTGGGAATAATCGGGGTTGTAGCAGCCATGACAATACCGACATTGATTGCTAATATCAATGGTCAACGTTACAGAAGTCAATTAAAAAAGACTGTATCAACTCTTAATCAAGCGGTTAGAATGGCACAAGCACAATATGATTTTAATTTTGCAGACCTTGATAACCCGTTTGCAGAAGGCATGGACGAATGTGCTAAACAAAACCCAGAACAAGTTAAAACAATATGTTCACTATTTAACGGTACATTAACAGGTGCAACTTATCTTGGAACTATCAATGACAATGAAGATTTAAAAAAAGCATATGAAGGCAAACAATCAGTTAATGGTGGAGGTACTATAAATTCTGATAGACATAAATTCTGGGCTTTAGCAGATGGTACTTTATTTATATTAGATGCAGATACGATAAATTATTCTAAGCATTTAGATATTGGTAAAACAATAATTGCTGCTAATGATATGTTTATGATGGGCTTTATAGATGTAAACGGAATGAGCTTGCCGAATAAAGAAATTCAATGTTCAGAAGGAGATTTGTTGTATTTTGATGAAGGCGGGCAGGAAAATCCTTGTATCGTAAAAACGAAAGATATAACAGATATTTATCCTGTTTATCTTTATGATTCAACAGTAATACCTGCATCTAATGCCGGTGCACATGTTTTTAATACCGCGAAATAGGTTTGATATTTTAATATAGGAAATAAATAAAATATTAATGATATAATGGTCCTGAAAGTGAGAAATGAATAAATGAAAAAAATTATTTTAACAGGGGACAGACCGACAGGACCATTGCATGTAGGACATTATGCAGGTTCTCTAAAACGTAGAGTCGAACTTCAAAATTCAGGCAATTTTGATGAAATTTACATAATGATTGCTGACGCACAAGCCTTAACTGATAATATGGAAAATCCTGAAAAAGTCAGACAAAATATTATTGAAGTCGCGTTGGATTACCTTGCTTGCGGTTTGGATCCTAAGAAATCAGTTTTATTTATTCAATCTCAAGTTCCGCAATTATGCGAAATGTCTTTCTATTATATGAATTTAGTTACAGTTGCGAGATTAAAGCGTAACCCGACCGTCAAAACCGAAATTCAAATGAGAAATTTTGAAGAAAGAATTCCTGTCGGATTTTTCACTTATCCGATTAGTCAGGCTGCAGATATTACTGCATTCAAAGCTACAACCGTTCCTGTTGGCGAAGATCAAGCACCAATGATTGAACAAACAAGAGAAATTGTTCACAGATTTAATCATGTTTATGGGGAAACCCTTGTTGAACCAAATATTTTGCTACCTGACAACAGTGCTTGTTTAAGGCTTCCCGGAACTGACGGAAAAGCAAAAATGAGTAAATCTTTGGGTAATTGTATTTACCTGTCGGACACAGAAGATGAAATTAAGAAAAAAGTAATGTCAATGTATACTGATCCGACACACTTACGCGTGGAAGATCCGGGACATGTTGAAGGAAATCCGGTGTTTACATATCTTGATGCTTTTTCTTGTGATGAAGATTTTGAAAAATATTTACCGGAATATAAAAATCTTGATGAACTAAAAGCTCATTACACTCGAGGCGGTTTAGGAGATGTTAAAGTAAAAAGGTTCTTGAATAACGTATTACAAGATGTTTTAAGACCAATAAGAGAACGTCGAATTGAGTTCTCAAAGGATATTCCGTCAATTTATAAAATGCTTGAGCAAGGCAGTAAAATAGCAGAACAAAAGGCTGCCCAAACACTTGCAGAAATGAAATCCGCAATGAAAATTAATTATTTTGAGGATAAAGATTTGATTGAAAACCAAGCTAAAAAGTTTTCAAACAGCAATTAAAATTCGATAGCTCTAAATAAATTATAAACCAGTTTAACTTTCTTTGAATCACTGGAATTAATAACTTTTTTCAGTACTGATTTAATGTACTTTATATCCTTAAATTCTTCAAAATTAAAAATCTCTCTTAATTCAATATCAAGCGCTTTAGAAATTTCAAACAATAATTCAAAAGAGGGTTTTGTTCTGGCTAATTCTAATTTTGAAATATGATTGGTAGAGTAATGTACTAATTCTGCTAATTGTTCCTGAGTCAAACCTTTTTTGTTTCGTAAATAAGCTATTCTTTTACCTAAAGCTTTTAAAGTTTGCTCCATAAACACCCCCATACATAATTATAATATTTAGAATGTAACAATTTATACATTGAATAGCATGATTGAAATTTAGCATATTATAATCATGGTATAATTAGTAAAGTGGAGCATATAGAATGATTCAAATAACCTTTTCTATAATAATACCAGTATTTAATACTTCCCAATATTTAGAACAATGTTTAGAATCAATAATTACTCAACAAGAAAAAAATTTAGAAATAATATGCATAGACGATAATTCTAAAGATAATTCTTTAGAAGTTTTATATAAATACAAAAATATAGATTCACGTATTAAAATTATAAAATTCAATAAAAATCTCGGAGCCGGAATATGCAGAAATACTGCCATTAATATAGCAAAAGGGAAATATATATGTTTTGTAGACTCTGATGATATAATTGAAAAGAATTTACTATCGGAATGTTCTAAATTAATAAATATCAATCCTGATATTATAATTTTTGGCGCAAAAACTCTAAATTACAACACACAGAAAATTAAATCAGGACAGTATTGTTCACGATTCTTTCCAAAAGAATACTTTAATTCGAATATATTCAAATACCATACAGTTTCTTGGAATAAATTATACAAAACGGAATTTTTAATAAAAAATAACATCAAATTTGATAGTACTTTTGAATCTGAAGATCAGATTTTTACTATAAAGTCTTTATTACTTGCCGAAAATATAAATATTCTAAAAAAAGATTTATATATCTACAGAAAAAACAGACCTGATGCAACTACGTCAAGTAAATATAGAAATAACACTTCTTGTATAACCGTAACATATAACATTGAAAGTTTATTAAATGATTTAAATATCCCAAAAGATTTAAAAAATAAAATTCTTGGATACTACATATTAAAATCTATTTCACACTTAGCAAAAACAGACAGAATATTCTCTGATGTATATTTGACTGAATTAGAGTCTCTTTTAAAATTTATGAAAAAATTAAAAGGACGTTTTTGGTGGGATTATTATAAGCTTCCAAATAATAAATGCTACTTAAATTTAAAACTAAATTATATAAAAGCCCAATTAAAATATATCTTACATGAAAAACTAATAATATTACCGGCATTTTTATTATTTTTTCTGCATGTAATTTTAGAACAAATAAATAAAGGAGAAAGTTATGTTTATAAAGACAAACAATGAACATCTGATAATCAACATACTTGGAATAAAAATAAAACTACGCATAAAAGAGAGTGATAAAACCCTAAAATTATTAAATTATATGTACGAAAACGATATTTATATTAAAAATAAATGTGTAAATATTCCTAATATAAAATCGCATGATGATACATTGAAAGTTTTAGTAAATTCAAATAAATCAATTTGCAGATACGGAGATGGGGAATTTAACATAATATTAGGTGTAAATATCGGTTTTCAAGATTATTCACCTCAATTAGCTCAAAGATTAAAAAAAATATTAATTTCGAAAGACAAAAATATAATTATAGGAATACCTGATAAATTTACAAACTTAGATACTTATGAACCCAGAACAGCATATTGGTGGCGAGACTACATGGTAAACAAAAGAGACAAAATATACCCTTTGCTTGATTTTGAAAAACAATATTATGATTCAGGTATATCAAGACCATATATAGATTTAAAAAACAAGTTACAATCTCCATATTACTTTAATAAATTAAAAGGAATTTGGAACGACAAAGATATTGTCTTTGTTGAAGGTGAATTTTCCAGACTTGGATATGGAAATAATTATTTTAGAAATGCAAAATCAATAAAACGAATAATTTGTCCTGCTCAAAACGCATATGATAAATACAATGAAATTCTTTCAAAATGTCTCTCTTTACCAAAAGAAAGTTTAATCATAATTGCACTTGGTCCAACCGCAACCGTACTTGCTTATGATTTAGCCCAAAATGGATATAGAGCCCTGGACTTAGGACATATCGATATTGAATATGAATGGTTTATTCGAAAAAGCAAAAGCAGAGAAGCAATAAAAAATAAATATGTAAATGAAATTTGGAATGGAAAAATTTCATCTAAATTAAACGACAGAGAATATAAAAGTGAGATAATTTATAACTTAGCACAAAAGGGAGAATAATTGATGTATAAAGTATCAGTAATAGTACCTGTATATAATGTTGAAATATATCTTGAAAGATGTATAAATAGTATTATTAATCAAACATTGAGAGATATTGAAATAATTTGCATAAATGATGGTTCTACCGATAATTCATTAGAAATATTAGAAGAGTATGCAAAAAAAGATTCACGCATTAAAATTATAAATAAAGAAAACTCAGGAGTTTCTGATGCCAGAAATGAGGGATTAGAAAATGCAACAGGTGAATATATAGGTTTTGTAGACCCGGACGATTGGATTGATTTAGATTTTTTTGAAAAATTGTATAACAATGCAAAGCAAAATAACTGTGATATAGCAGTAGCGGATATTGTACGAGTAAAAAAAGATAAAGAAAAAATTATTTATACATCAAAATATAGACAATTTAGCAATAATTTTTATGAAAAATTACTTATTTGTAATGCTCCAGATATATCATACATTTGGAATAAAATTTATAGGGCTTCAAAATTAAAAAAACATAATCTTAAATTTAAAAGCAGTATGTGTTTTGAAGATATTATATTTACCCCGCAAATCCTGCTAAAACTTGATAATCTCATAACAGTTCCCAATACATATTACTACTATTTTAAACGTAAAAATTCTATTATACATGATAAAACCAAACAAAAAGATTATTATGCTGCAAACGACATATGTGATAAACTCTTAAATGAACAAAATATTCCCATAGAAAAAATTAGAACTATAACTAAAAAATACAAATTTTTAGGATTCACTATTTTAAAAACTCAAAAGAAAAATTCCATAGTAAAAATCCAACTATTTAAAATAATTAAATGGGCATATGTTATTAAATAAACAAAGCATTGATTTTTTGTTAAAAAAATATAGAATATATTTATGGAAATAAGAAAAATTGAGAGTTTGGATTTTAATAAAATACACAAGGTTTTAACTTCCGGTAATATCACCGACGGACAAAAGCTCCAATTTATTAAAAATAACAATGCGGAAATTCATAGTATTGTCGAATTAAAGCTTACCGGTAAAGATTTCGGCTATATGATGAAAAATCGTCCTTTAATTAAGTTCCGACCTATCCGAAATTCATACACAAAACGCGGAGATAAAATTCTTCTTGCCAAAACTCTGGGAATTGAACCGGCAGAAGTAGACAATTATGTTGAACTTACATCTGAAAAACTGAACAGTTTAGATGCTATGAGCTTGAATTCTATTGGACTTAATCCACCGTCGGAGGATATGATAGAATCTGTAAAAACCTACGTTTACAGACATGGCAAAAAAGAACAAGTCGTAAAATTTTTGGATTATGAACTTTCACATGCAAAAAATATTTTGGAAATATTATATAAAACACTAACTTATGAAACAGGCGGAGTTGCTGATTATTTTCTAAGACCTATTCACAGAATGGATAACAAAACTCTTGTACATATTTATAATGTGGTAGATAAACACCTTGATAAAGCACAAAAAAACAGATTAATTGATACTCAAAGCAGGGAAGAAACTGCAAGATGGGCACTTGTCAGAATTTATCAAATTCAAAATAATCAACGTCTGCGAAATGCTATAAAAGCTTACAATGAATTGTCTTAAAAGAATTCCACGGGTAAATTTCTGTATTAAACAGAAATATCAAAATATTTCTTGTCATTCAGAAGGTCAAATCTTCCGAGATTCCACGCTTCGCTCTGAATGACACGGAAGATTTGACCTGTGGAATCTAAGAAATATTTTGATATAAAATCTCGAAAATCTGCATCTTATAGCTGACATAATATTTTTATATTTTCACAATAAAAAATTCACATTTGAAAAATTATAAACAAATAAAAAGGGGCTCGTCGCCCCTTTCCATTCTAAATGAACATAAAGGCAGTATTTTTAACTGCTATTAATATTATAACTTACTTTTTTAGCTTTTCAACCCCATATGATTAATTTTACTGAGTTATAATAGCGGTTCCACCCCAGAAAAAGTTTTTCCAGAAAGATTCTTCACCGTTTTTATTGTAATAAGTTGTCTCCGGATTCCCGTTTCGCGGTTGAAATACCTCAAACCTTTTATTCCCCGTTGACAAATGAAAACCTGTAGTCAATGTTCTGTCAGAAGAAGTTTGGCAAATTTCCAATTCGCCTTTTTTGTTTAGACTATATTCCATTGCTGACTTTTTCTTCAAATCTCTGAAAATAACTTTAATATCATTAGGATTATCAGCAGAAGAACCGAATTTTCCGAAATGAAATAATTCAAATCCTATACCTTCCGGATCAGTTACCAAATTAATAGCTTTGTACTCTTTGCCATCAAGAATTTTAGCAATTTTTTCTTGCGGATAAGCTTTCCATAATTCATTCAACAATCCCATAAAGCCACGTTCGGTATAAACTGAAATAATATCATAATAAGCCGGTGCTCTTTTTAAATCGGTTCTTGCAATAAGTTCTTTTATCAACTTTTCAAAAGATTTTTCAACCTGATAATCTTTTGTAAAAGCCATACTTACAGTTTCTTCCAACACCTTTTCATAGCCGCAAAAAGAAGGCTGAAAAGCATCTGTACCGAGATTTTTCGTCTGAATTTTTTGATAATCGGAATAAGGTTTTGAATTTTTACTTACATAGAGAGCCTGAGTTGAAGATATCGCCTTAACTTGCATAAATATACACTCCATACAAATATTTAACACAATAATTTGTTATTCTATAAAAACCGTAAATATTTATTTTTGCTACAGAAAAAAATTTAAATATTAGTAATCATCTTACAGGTTTATACACTTTTTTGCCATCATTTATATAATTACTGAGTTCTTGTTCTCCAATTTCAGCTTCAATATTTCCATATACAACAATTCCGCGTTTTTTAAACTCATTAAACCAATGTGGTTTAAACCCTTCATCAAATCCGGTAATTCTTTCAACAGATTTTGACGGAACACCATAATAGACCTCTTTAATACCGGACCACATTATACCACCGATACACATAATGCAGGGTTCGGCCGATATATACAGTTTCAAATTTAAAGCAGACAAATCATAAGTTCCAAATTTTTCCTCTGCGGCTTTAATAGCATTCATCTCGGCATGATTATTTGAACAATGCTCATTTACGACTGAATTAGCAGTTTTCACTACTAAATTTCCCATTTCATCATATATAGCTGCAACAAACGGGCCTAAACCATTTTGAGTAAAGCTTGGAATATCTCTTTGCAGTTCGGCTATAATTTTGCTTGCAACCTTAACCTTCTGTATATCGATTTTCTCATTCGAAATAACCTTTGTAACTGATGAATTTGAAGATAAAAAAGACATAATTGGGAAATTAATAACTACGACCTCCTACACCTTTTATTATACCATAAAAAGAAAGATTAAATATTTACAAATACAAAACCCAACAAGCACGATTGTCTTTAACCTATAACTCCGATTTGACAAATAAAAACAGGATAGGTTTTTACTATCCTGTTTTATTTACCCTGGAGGAGATTCGAACTCATGACCTACCGCTTAGAAGTTGTATAACGCCCTATTCTCAAGGGTTTTCAGATGTAACTACAATTTATTAGAATTTATCTCTATTTATTGCGGTACATGAATTTGGAACTAATTTTATTCTCATTATTTATCATAATTAAGATTTGTTTATCAGAATTTTTGTAACTTTTTCGCAACTATGGGCAACTTGTCCCCCTTTATGAATATCTTAAAATCGGCTCATACAGGCGCGCGGGGTGGGGTAAAATATATTTATAGCTATTAACAATCTGAGTCATAAAAAAATTCTATAAATTTTGAATATTTAAAATATGCCTATATTGCTCTGTTTATAATACGGTTTATAGGCAAAATACATTTCTTAATATATTATTTACAAAAAAGGTATTTATGGATATAATTGGATAAAATTGGATATTTACGGATAAAGAATTGGGTAATAAAATGATTAAAGAAAAAAGTATAAAAATATCAAATCAAATGTTATCAATAATTTCAGAGCTTGATGAATTTAAAGGCTCTTGGAAATTATTAGGACAATTATCACCGGATAGACTTAAAACACTTAAAAAAGTTGCCACTATTGAAAGTGTAGGTTCTTCAAATCGTATTGAAGGCAATAAACTTAATGACAAACAAGTAGAAGCTTTATTATCAAACCTAAAAAAGCAATCATTTGCTACTCGTGATGAGCAAGAGGTGGCAGGATATGCAAAATTAATGGATACAATTTTTGAAGATTATGAAGTTATTCCATTTAGTGAAAACTATATAAAGCAACTCCATAAAATTCTTTTACAGTATTCAACAAAAGATGAGAGACACAAAGGAAATTATAAAACAATTTCAAATGCTGTTGCTGCATATTCTCAAACAGGCGAGGAACTCGGTATTGTATTTGAAACAGCTACACCATTTGAGACACCGTTGAAAATGGAGCAACTTGTTAATTGGACAAGAAAAAATCTTGATGATAAATATTTTCACTCGTTAATTGTTATAGGCTTATTTATAGTTAATTTTCTTGCTATTCATCCATTTGAAGACGGTAATGGCAGATTATCCCGTGCAATAACATGTTTGCTATTATTAAAAACCGGTTATTTATACATGCAATATAGCTCACTGGAAGCTATTATAGAAGATAATAAAGAAGGATATTACAGGGCATTAAGACAAACGCAAATTACTTTGAAAAATAATGAACCAAATTATGAACCGTGGTTAATATTCTTTTTAAAATCTTTGCAAAAACAAAAGATAAGACTTGAATATAAATTGAATGAAAAAGGAATAAATGTAGATAATAAAGATTTAACAGAACTTGAAATGCTTATTTTAAAATATTTTGATGCTCAAGATAGGGGAACAAATTCAACACTTCTTAAATATACGGCATCCAATCGTAATACATTAAAGAAAGCTATCGCAAGTCTTGTTAATAAAGGATATTTAACACAGCACTCAAAAGGGCGCGGTACTTGGTATAGTTTACATTAATTACTTTTCACTATTCTTTATACTTTCACCCAATAGTGAAAAAGCACCCTCAACAACAACTTCTTCACCTTCTTTTATGCCAGATAGAATTTCTGTATATTTATCGTTTTTGTGTCCTATTTCTAATTTTCTTTCCTCATAAGTATTTGGTTTTATTTTTACATAAGCAAATGAAAAATCACCGTATTGTTCAATAGAATCATTTGGTATAACTAAAGTTTCTTTTTGACCTATATCTACAAACATTTCTGCATACATATTAGGCTTGATTTTAAAATCTTTATTTTCAATATCTGCTCTTACTTCAAGAGTTTTTGTTGTATTATCTAAAATTGGCGATACATAAGAAAGGGTGCCCTCTATTTTATCAAATAAAGTATTTTTATTTTCCCCTTCTTCTAATTTACCCGTTACTTTTTCACCTGTGGTTAATTTTGAAGCATCTTTTTCAAAAGCATAACCAACGAGCCAAATTGTTGATAAATCTGCAATATTAAATAATTCTTTATCTTTTTCAATAAATTCGTTTTCGTTTACATTTCTTTCTAATACTATTCCGCCTTTTGATGCCTTGAGCGATACATAGGGATATGCTTTTCTTGTTTTTAAAACAGTATCAATAGAACCGCCATATACGGCAAGCCTTTGTCTATATACATTTACCAATGCGGATTTCTTATTTTGAAGCGAGTTGAGTGTTGCTTTATCTTTTTCCATTTGTGCACGAGCTTTTTGGTAATCTGCCAATGATGAAATTTTTTCATTATATAATGTATGTTCTCTTTCATATTCTTGTTTTGAAAGATTACATTGAGCCGTCATTTCTTTTATAGAGCCTTCTATATCAAGTATTTTTTCTAAAAATTCAAGTTGAATCGCACCTATTTCATCTGTTTTAATTAAGGCAATTTCCTGTCCTTTTTTTACAACAATACCTGGCTCAACGAAAATTTTTTCGATTTTGCCGTTAAGTGGAGCATAAATTTTATCTACTAAAGTATTCTGTGCCCTAAATTGAGCAGGAATAGTTATTGTCATATCTAATTCCATATTTTTGGCAAAATCAGTTGTAATTTTTGCATTTTTTTCCTGTTCTAAAGACAATGTGATTATTTTGTTTTTTATATTTATATCATCTTCTTTTTTATTACATCCGCATAAAAATAAAGGTAATATTGTAATTGTTAATAAAAATATTATAGTTGATTTTATTCTTTGCATATTTGCTCCTTTTCCTCTTTTGCAACACTTACTCCTGTTAATTTATATAAAAGAGGGATTAAAAATACCGTAAATATTGTACTTATAGTCAAACCGCCAATAATTGCTATTGCAAAAGGTTTTTGACTTTGTGCACCTATTCCGTTTGAAAGTGCAGCAGGTAAAAGACCTAAAATAGCAACAGTTGAAGCGGATAATACAGGTCTTAATTTTTGAATAGCAAAATACTTGATAGTTTCATCATCTGTAATATTATTCTTAACAAATGATGATAAAATAATTACACTATTTTGAATTGAAACACCTATTGCAGCAATCAAACCAACTCCTGCTGATATAGAAAAATAAGTTCTTGTTATAAATAAAGCAAATATACAGCCTGAAAAAGTTAAAAGTATTGATGATAAAGTAACACCAACAAACCGTTTTTTTCTATAATATAAATATAAAATCAAACTTATAATCAAAAGTGTAACAGGAAGAATAACCATAAGCCTTATATTTGCATTTCTTTGACTTTCCGATTGTCCTGCCCATTTTAATCTGTAACCGTCTTTTAATTCCAATTTTTTATCAAGTATTTTTTGTGCTTCTGCTACTGTTGAACCTAAATCACGACCTCTTATATTAAATCTTACTATTGCTACTCTTGAATTTTCACTTCTTGTAATAATCATAGCACCATTATCGGTTGTAATTTCAGTAACATTCGATAAAGGAACAGATATACCCTCCGGAGTTTTAACAATAATATTTTCAAGTTTTCTTAAACTATCTCTATCTTGTTTTTCTAATCTTAAAAATACATTGAATCTTTTTTCATCTTCAATTAATTGCGTTGCATTTTTCCCACCGATTGCAATTTCTACCACTTTTTGAATATCATCACTTCTTAAACCGTATCTTGCAGCTTTAGCTCTATCTATTTTTATCTGATATTGCGGCTGCCCGATTATTTGGTCATAAGATAAATCAACAACACCTTTAACCTTGCTTAAAAATTCAACGGCTTTATCTTGTAAATTTTGAAGCTCATATAAATCTGACCCGTATATTTTTAATACAACTTGCCCTTTTGAACCTGATATTGCTTCTTCAACATTATCTTGAATATACTGCGTGAAATATGTTGTAATTCCCGGTATTTCGGATAATTTTTTATCCATATCATTAATTAAATTCTGTTTATTTCTTAAAAATTTTGCTCTCCAATTCTTTGCAAGTTTTAAATCAACCATAATTTCAATATTGGATAATAAGTTAGGGTCTGTTCCGTCGTCGGCCGAACCTATATGAGATACAACATTCGTAACTTCGGGATATTCTTTTAGTATAGTTCTGATTTTTCTTGCTACATCAACACTTTGGTCTATTGTTGTACTTCTTGGTAAAACTGTTACCCTAAGCCAGATATTACCTTCGTCAAGGTTTGGTAAAAATTCAGACCCTATAAAAAATAGAAGTATAATCGCACCTATAAACATTATGCCTACACTTGCAAGGAATTTGCGTGAATTAGAAAATACCCAATCGAGTTTTTTCTCGTAGAAATTTGTAATTTTATTAAGAATTTTATTTTCCCTGCGTTCAAGGTTTTTATTTTTCAATAAAATAACTGAAATTGCAGGTAAAATAATAATTGCAGATAATACCGCCCCAATTAAAGAAAAACCCATTGTAAAAGCAAGAGGGCGGAATAATTTTCCTGCAACACCGTCAAAAGCTAAAATTGGCATAAAACAACAAAGAATAATAAATGTTGAAAAAATAATCGGATTATATACTTCTTTGACAGCTTTATATATTAAAGCAGATTTCTTTTTTCCTGTTATTTCTTCTTTATAATCAGAAATTAACCTGAAAATGTTTTCCATTAAAATTACAGCACCGTCAATTAATATACCAAAATCGACAGCCCCCATGCTTAAAAGATTTGCAGGGATATTGAATATTTTAAAACATAAAAAGGCAAAACTTAATGCCAAAGGAATAACTAAAGATGTGATTAATGTTATTCTGAAATTTTTTATAAAAGCAAATAAAACAATTAAAACAAAGAAAATACCCAAATATACATTGTGTGCAATGGTGTGCATTGTATTATTTATAAGGTCGATTCTTTGGTAAAAAGGAATTAAATTAACCCCTTTTGGAAGCTGTGATTTAACTTCTGCCATTGATTTTTGAAGATTTCTAATAGTTTGAGAAGGATTTTCGCCTTTTCTCATTAAAACGATACCTTCAACTACATCATCATTTTCATTTTTACCCACTTGCCCTATACGAATGGCAGGCTCTATTGTAACTTTAGCAACATCTTTTACTCTGATTGGAATACCTTTTTGTGATGTTATAACAGTATCTTCAAGACTTTTTATATCTTCAAAAAGTCCCATGCCTCTAATAATGTATGCTTGAGAATTATTAGAAATATAATTACCGCCTGCGGTTGAATTTGATTCTTTTATTGCATCATATATTTCACCAACATCAAGATTATAAAATCTTAATTTTTCGTGGTTAAGAATTATATTATATGTTTTTACACTTCCGCCAAAACTGTTTACATCTATTATTCCTTTAACTTGTTTAAAGGCTTTTTCCATTACCCAATCTTCAAGAGCTTTTAATGTCATTGAATTATAATAATCAGATTCAAGTGTATATCTGTATATTTCACCAATAGGCGAAGCATCCGGCCCTAATTGGGGCTTAACTTCATCAGGTAAATCTGCTTGATAAATTCTCTCTAAAACTTGTGCTCTTATCAAAGATGAAGGTAAATCTTTATCGAAAACAACTTTTATTACAGATAAACCAAATAATGAAGATGAATAAAGCATTTTTTCGTGGTTTATACCGTTTAACTCTTTTTCAAGAGGGATTGTTGCAAGCCGTTCAATATCTTCAGCACTTTTACCGGGCATTTGTGTTATCACTTGAACAATAGGCGGAGTAAAATCGGGATATGCTTCAATATCAAGATTTTTAAGACAAATAATACCTAATGATAAAAGAATTACAGCAATAGTTAGAATAAAATATCTGCCTTTGATTGAAAATTTAATCAGTTCATTAAAGAGTTTTCTCATCAATATCAAAATCCTCTTTGTTTATTTCTCTTAAAAATTCAACCCAATCAATATAGTAATCTGATAGGGCATTAACATAACCTGACACAATTTCGCGATATTGCTGTTCCATTACTATTAATGCTGTTAAGTTTGATTTTCCTGCCTCATAACTTCTTTTTGAAAGTTTTATAAGTTCATTAGAATCTTTTATGAGTTTGTTATTGTAATAATTTAAGTTCATTTGTGAAGTTACAAATTTTTCATAAGCATTTTCTAAACTTTTTCTTGCTTTATTTACTGTTGATTCATAATTTGTTTCGGCTTGTTCAACTTGAAATTTTGCATTTTGAATTTCAGGTCTGTATGTGTAAAAAACAGGCAAATTAACTAAATTTACTCCTGCGTAACCGCCTGATTTATATGTTCCATTATCCGACATTCCTTTTGTTTGAAAACCGTATCCCCCTTCGAGCTCCAAATCGGGTATTCTTTGATGAACAACAACTGCTAAATTCTTCTTTGCGGATTCGATTTTGTTTTTTGCTACCTTTATATCAAATCTGTTTTTTAGCGAGTTTTCTTCTATATATTCATAAGTTGGAAGTTTTGCAGTTATTTTAGGAATGTTTAAATCAACAAAATCACCCTTTGTTGGTAATTCTTCGTCTTTACTGTCATATGTGCCGTCAATAGTATTTATTACTTGATTAAAGTCTATTCTTGCGGTTTTTACATTCACTCTTGCTTTATTAACTTCCGTTATCATTTGGTTAAGTGCGATTTGTGCTTGAATAACATCCATTTCAGCAATAGCACCGGCTGCAGCTTTTTTCTTTGAGATTTCAAGTAAATTTTCTAATAATTTTTGCTGTTCCTCGTAAGTTTTTAAAATTGATTTAGCTCCTACAAGTTTAACATATGCTTCTCTTACGTCCATTCTTAAATTAAATTCTTGAAAATTAACATCTTCTTTAACAAGTTCAAGATTAGCTTTTGCAAGTTTTTTACGTACACCCCTCTTGCCCAATTCAATAGTTTGTGTCATGCCTATTTGCTGAGGGTTACCTTGCCCCGATTTACCAAAGTTCCAAAAGGTATTTATTTCCGGATTTTGAAGCCTATTTGCCTGTTTAATTTCGTTTTTTGCTATTTTGGTATTAAGTCTTATTGCCTTAATGTCTAAATTTTTCTTTTGTGCA